>NZ_JABURH010000108.1:0-28789 GCF_014762765.1 Alcanivorax sp. | reverse complement strand
GGGCCAGCCAGCGGTCCAGGGCATTGGCAAAACGTCCCTTGTCCTGGTTGGAATAGCTATTGGGGCCGCCGGTCTGCATGCCGGCGGAACGCATCTCCTCCATGAAATCGCGCATATTGAGCCGCTCGCGCACAGTATCCTTGTCCAACCAGTGGCCGTGCGGCGTGACCGCCTCCGCCCCCTTGGCGACCACTTCTGCCGCCAGCGGAATATCCTGGGTCACCACCAGATCCCCAGGCTGACAACGGCGAACAATCTCGTTATCCGCCACATCAAAACCCTGCCCCACCTGAATGGCACGGATCAGCGGAGAACGGGGCACCGCCACCGGCTGATTGGCCACCAGAGTGCAGGGAATCTGCACCCGCTGTGCTGCCCGAAACAACACCTCTCTCACCGGCCGCGGACACGCGTCGGCATCTACCCAGATATGCACCATATAGACCAGTTGATAATTGACAGTGAACAGTTGACAGCTAAAACCCTGGAAGCCCCATAACTCGACGCAACTCTTTGTTTTTCGCTGTCAATTGTCAACTATCAACTGTCAACTATTCTGCTACCATGCCCACACTTTCCCATTGCCCCAGCGCTCCTCCAACTCTCATGCCTCTGAAGAACCCACCCCTCTCCCTCTACATCCACACTCCCTGGTGTGTGCGCAAATGCCCCTATTGCGATTTCAATTCCCATGAGCGGGGAGAATTGCCGGAGGCAGCTTATCTGCAGGCACTGCTGGCAGATCTGGATCAGGATCTGCCGCTGATCGGGGATCGGCCGGTGGAAACCGTCTTTATTGGCGGCGGCACGCCAAGTCTGCTGTCCGGAGGTTTTTATCGGCAGCTGTTCCAGGGTATCCGGCAACGGCTGCCTCTGAGCGATGAGGCCGAGATCACCCTGGAGGCGAACCCCGGTACCGTGGAAGCCGGCCGTTTCGCCGGGTTTCGGGAAGCTGGCATCAACCGGCTGTCGATCGGAGTACAAAGCTTCAACAATATCCATCTACAGGCCCTTGGGCGCATTCATGACGCCGGGGCCGCTATCCAGGCCGCCCGCCAGGCCCGGGAGGCCGGCTTTACCACCTTCAATCTGGATATCATGCATGCCCTCCCCGGCCAGAGCCGGGCCCAGGCCCTGGAGGACCTGCAACAGGCCATGGAGCTGCAGCCGACGCACCTGAGCTGGTACGAACTTACCATTGAGCCCAACACCGTCTTCTACCGCTCCCCCCCCGACCAGCCGAGCCCCGACAACATGGCCGATACCGAAGAGGCCGGCTTTGCCCTGCTGGCCAGCCAGGGATTTCACCGCTATGAGGTTTCTGCCTTTGCACAGGACGGCCATGCCTGTCGGCATAACCTGAATTACTGGCAATTCGGCGATTATCTGGGTATCGGCGCAGGCGCCCACGGCAAGATCACCAATGCAAGCCGAGGCACCATCCACCGCTACCAGAAAACCCGCAAGCCGGAGGACTATCTGGCCAACCCGGAACAAGCTCGGCGTCAGTACCAGCCTGTAGCGAAAGAGGACCGTTTGTTCGAAGCACTGATGAATGGCTTGCGACTAGTGGCCGGTATCCGGTTACAGACTGTAGAGGACAACACCGGGCTTCCTGCGGCACAATGGATAAACAATCTGGGGGAACTCCGGCAACAGGGATTGCTGGAGGTCACCGCTCAGCGGCTGCAATGTACCGACAAGGGCATGCATCATCTGAACGGGGTATTAGAAAAGCTGGCAGAGGCGCTATCACAAAGCGCTTGAACCACTCTCTAATGCTATTCACACTGTTTCCATGCATCACAACAGATACCGACTATGATCAAGACACGGAGCGGGCGCGAACAGGCGCTGGCAGAACGCGAACAACTGTTTATCGAAGCCACTCGCCAGCAACTGTGCAACGAAGGCCTGCTCGGCATCCAGATGGCCGCCATTGCCCGAAGCTGCAATTTTGCCACCGGCACCCTTTACCACCATTTTGCCTCCAAAGAAGATCTGCTGATCGCGGTCTGCACGGAACTGACCACCACCCGCCGGGATTACTTCCAGCGCGTCGCCGACTCCGACCTGAGCACCCGTGACAAGATGCTGGGCTTTGCCGTGGCCTATGCCCTGTTCGCCCAGCACTATCCGGAGCATTTCCGGCTGGAACAATATGTGATGACTGAAGTGGTCTGGCAGGCAGCGTCCGCCAACCGCCGGGAACAACTTCTGGAGGCGACCCAGCCCATCGGACGTATGGTGGAGCAAGTGGTCAAGGACGCCATGGAGAACGGCGAGCTGGAAACTCATGGCCTGGCGCCGCTGGCTTTCAGCATTGGCCAGTGGTCCATGAGCATGGGCATGCACACCCTGATCCATGCGGAAGGCATTCTGGACATGTATGACCTGAAAGACCCGTACCGGATGTTGCTGCGCAATATCCAGCTACAGCTCAATGCCATGCAGTGGCAACCGCTGGCAGACGACCCTTTCGATGACACTGCGCTTGATCAAAAGGTGAACGGTCTGTGTAAAACACTTTTCAACGACCTTTGCAGCGAAAAGAAGCACTGCCTGACGTTGGGCTAAGCACAACGCTCTTTGCCGATTGCTTTCTGGCAATCCACAAATCCGCAAGCGCAGACAAAAAAAACCTGCTCCCCCTGGAATGCTTTCGCGGGGAGCAGGTTTTTTCCTTCCGGGCAAAGCCGATGTTTCTAGAAGCGCCAAACCAGAGAAGCGGCCGGTCCTTTAATCGTCACATTGTCCATATCACGGTACAAAACGTATTCAGCATTAACCGCCAGACTGTCCGTAATATCCAGATCTACACCGGCACCATAAGAGGTGTCAGTCCAGTCATCATTAAAAGATCCTGCCGGCGTATCCAGAGTTTCTTTGGCATGGGCTATCCCCAATACCGCATAGGGAGTTAATGCTGTCTTGTTGGACCAACGGGCTCGCAAATAACCGCCGTAGAAGTAATTCTGGCGATATTCCAGATCACCGCCGGCTACGGACTCTTCATTACTGATTACCGTCGTCCCAAGCCGCATTTCAGCGCCAAAGTATTTGCTGATATCCGCACCAAGCTTGGCAACCAGGTCACCGGTATCAAAGCGGTCATCACCAAAAAAGCGATCATTCTGCTCAAGCTGGGCATAACCCACGGCAAGGTAACCATCTGCATAGGAGTTGGCCGATACGACCCCCAAACCGCACAACACCAGTGAGGCACAAAGCTTTTTCATGTTAACTCCTTGTTAATCAGCCTACCGGCTTACTTATTCTCTTGAGCGTCTTTTCTTTTTTTTTCAGCAACAAGCTGATCATGCTGGGCAGGGGTGCAGCCGAGGCAACGCAGAAACGTACTACGGGCCGGGGCTCTTACCAGCTTCTCCGCAGCCTCATCTTCATTGCCCCCCAGAAGGCTGACCGGCAACGTGACGGTGAAGAGTGCGAACCCGACCACCGTTGAAGCAGCCAGTACCGGGCGTGCAAACAGGGCATCCCCGATCATGGCCACTTCGCCTGGGCGATTATCCACGTCCCCCATGGATCGGGCATGAGTAGCAAGCGGCGTCATTGCACTCAGCACCAGGGTGGAGGCGAGAACAGATGCCACTACCGGGCGCTTTGCTCGCTTCATGGTGAATCCCTCTTGTATTTTTATAGTTAAAGTATCGCTGACATTGTTTCAGCTAAGTCGTTAATATTCCGACAATTGCATCACAATCTACACCTTTGTTCGTACCCCAGCAATAGGTGGCATGGTCAATTCGTAACCAGCTCTCACCTCGCAGTCACGGACCCGGTCTTAGCCCTACCGCTGGCATTGCGGGCAATAGCAGGTACTGCGCTGCCCGTGGCGATCAGCCTTGAGCAGCCCCGCACATTGCGGGCAGGGCAAGCCCGCACGACCATAGACGCTCAGAGACTGGGCAAAATAGCCCGGCTGCCCCTCTGCACTGGTGAAATCTTTAAGAGTGGTGCCGCCAGCCTCAATGGCACGGGCCAGTACCGCCTTGATGGCATCTGCCAGGCGCTGATAACGCTCCCGGGAAATGCGCCCTGCCGCACGAGAAGGATGGATACCGGCGAGAAACAGGCTTTCCTGCGCATAAATATTCCCTACCCCAACCACCGTGGCGTTATCCATGATGAAGCTTTTCACCGCTACCTTTCGCCCCCGTGAGCGGGCAAACAACCAGTCACCATCAAAATCATCCCCCAGCGGCTCCGGGCCCAGCGCGGCCAATAATGCATGGGGCTCAGCGCCGGTCTGATACAACACACTGCCGAAACGACGGGGATCGTTGAAACGCAGCACCTTGCCACTGTCGAGCAGCAGATCCACATGATCATGCTTGCGTAATGGCAATGCCTCCTCCACCACACGCAAGGTGCCAGACATACCCAGATGAATCATCACCTGGCCCGCCTCCAGCTCGATCAACAGGTACTTGGCCCGGCGACGCAAACCTATTACCGGGCAATCCTTCAGCGCATACAGGGCATCACTGACCGGCCAGCGCAACCGCGGCTCACGCACGGTAACGGCTTTCAGGATACGCCCTTCCAGATGGGGGCGAATGCCTCTGAGGGTGGTTTCCACTTCGGGTAGTTCGGGCATCAGAACATCAATTGATAGTTGATAATGGAGAATTGATAACGAAAACACGCCCCGGCAAAGTAGGCACGCACTTACGCTACACATCTTTTGCTCTTAAGCTATCAATTATCAATTATCAATTATTCATTACCTAATTATGTCCCTTTCCTATTGGCTCGGCGTCGACACCGGCGGCACGTTTACCGACTTTGTACTGCTCGGGGACGGCGAGCCGCGTATTCACAAGGTACTGTCCACGCCCTCGGCTCCCGAGCAGGCCATCCTGCAGGGCATTGGCGAGCTTGGCCTCGGCGATGCCATGGCCGCGGGGAAGCTTGCCATCGTCCACGGCACCACGGTGGCAACCAATGCGGCACTGGAAGGCAAGGGTGCTCACACATTGCTGATTACCAACCAGGGACTTGAAGACATTCTGCGCATCGGCCGTCAGAACCGGGCAGAGCTCTACAATCTGACACCGACTCCACCGCCCTCGGTGTTGGAAACTCTGGAAGTTGCAGGCATTGCTGCCCGGCTCGATGCCCAAGGCAAGGAAGTCACGCCGCTCAGCGAAGCGGACCTGGCGACACTGGTTGAAAAGGTGCTTGCCCATCAGCCCCAGTCTGTGGCCCTGTGCCTGCTATTTTCCTATCTGAATCCATCCCACGAGCAGTGCATCCGCCAGGCCCTGGAGGCAGCGGGCCTGCCCGTCAGTGCTTCCCACGCCATTCTGGCGACTCGGGGAGAATACGAGCGCGGCATGGCCACCTGGCTGAATGCCTGGCTGGCCCCCAAGGTGGCGGACTATCTGCAACGCCTTCAGCAGGCGACAGCCCCCGCACCTCTGGCCATCATGCAATCCCACGGCGGCACCATCGCTTCCGAGCAGGCCGCCGGGCTGGCGGTGAATCTTCTATTGTCCGGGCCTGCCGGCGGCCTTGCTACCGCCAGACGCCTGGGCGAGCAACTCCAGCAACCACAGCTGATGACCTTCGACATGGGCGGCACCTCCACGGACGTGGCACTGCTGGACGGCGACCTGCGCCTTACCCAGCAGGGGCATATCGGTCCCTATCCGGTGGCTGTCCCCATGGTCGACATGCACACCATCGGCGCCGGTGGCGGCTCACTGGCCTATGTGGATGATGCCGGCCTGTTGCATGTGGGTCCGCATTCCGCTGGCGCCGACCCGGGCCCGGCCTGTTATGGCCGCGGCGGCGTACGGGTTACCGTCACCGACGCCAATGTGGTACTCGGCCGGCTGCAGCCGGATTTCGCCCTGGGCGGATCCCTGACATTGGATATTGCTGCCGCTCGCCATGCCATGGAGACACTGGCCGCGCAACTGGGCCTCGGCATGGAGGACACCGCTGAAGGGGTACTGGCGCTGGCCAATGAGCACATGACCCAGGCACTGCGGGTGATTTCCATCCAGAAAGGCTTCGACCCGGCGGATTTCGCCCTGCTCAGTTTTGGCGGCGCCGGGGGCCTCCATGTCTGCGCCCTGGCAGACAACCTGGGCATGCGCCGAGCCATTGTTCCCCGCCGGGCCGGGGTCTTGTCTGCCGAGGGACTGGTGTATGCGCCCCGCAAACGCGAACAACTCCAGGCACTGCCTGAAACATCCGACGACACGATACTGAACTCGCAAATTGCTGCCTTGCAACAACAAGGCAGCGAAGAATTGATCCGCGAGGGAGTTCCCGCCAGCGATGTCCAACACAAGATCTTTGTCGACATGTGCTATCAGGGCCAGTCATCGGTACTGCAGATTCCCTGGCAAAATCAGACATCGCAGCGTGAGCAACTTTTCCATGATGCTCATGAGCTGCGTTTCGGCCATCGACTGGCGTTGCCGGTACAGCAGGTGAACATCAGAGTGCAAAGCCTGGCTACCACCTCATCACCCACCCAACCGGCCCTGCCTGCACGCACCGGCAAGGCGACACGGCAAGCGCAACTACCCGGCATAGACCAACAAGTGGCGATTTATGACCGCGATGGCCTGGGCCCCGGCCAGACGATCCAGGGCCCGGCCCTGATTGCCGAATCAGTAGGCACAACCTGGCTGGCCCCAGGCTGGCAGGCATCGGTGGATCCCCGTGGACACCTGTTGTTGGAACGATCTGACCTCTGATCCAGGCATCCGGCGTCAGGGGCGTTTCCTACCGTTCATCCGCCCCTGGCCAACCCTTGGCCCGAAAGTCCGAATTTGACCTATTCGGCACCTTCTTCCTGTCCCCCCGACTGGGCACAATAGGAACTCCGTTTTTACCTTGTGCGACTTTCATGCTGAATTATCTGAGCAACGGCCTGCTGGCCCCCAGCCTGGGTGCCCTGATCCTTATCACCCTGGCCATGACCCACATCACCATTGTCGGTGTCACCGTCTACCTGCACCGCTATTCCGCCCACCGGGCTCTGGAACTGCACCCGGTACTGAAGCATTTTTTCCGTTTCTGGCTGTGGCTGACCACTGGCCAGAACACCCTTGAGTGGACCGCCATCCACCGCAAACACCACGCCAAGTGCGAAACCGAAGAGGACCCGCACAGCCCGCAGGTCAAAGGTATCCAGAAAGTCCTGCGCGAAGGCGCCGAACTGTACCGCGAAGAAGCGGAAAACCAGGAAACCCTGAACAAATACGGGGCTGGCTGCCCGAACGACTGGATCGAGCGCAACGTCTATTCCCGATTCCCCATGGGTGGCGTCACCCTGATGGCCGTGATCGACTTGCTGCTGTTTGGCGCTGCCGGCATCACTGTTTGGGCCGTTCAGATGATGTGGATCCCGCTGTTCGCCGCCGGCGTCATCAACGGGATCGGTCATTACTGGGGCTACCGCAACTTCGAATGTGCCGATGCGTCACGCAATATTTCTCCCTGGGGCATCCTGATTGGTGGCGAAGAGCTGCATAACAACCACCACACCTACCCCAACTCCGCCAAGCTGTCCGTGCGCCGTTTCGAGTTCGACATGGGCTGGGCCTGGATTCGTCTGTTCGAGATACTTGGCCTGGCCAAGGTGAAAAAGGTCGCTCCCAAGCCGGCCTTCGAGAAAAGCGCCAGCAAAGTGGATCTGGATGCCCTGCGCGGCATCATGCAGCACCGCTTCCAGGTAATGGCCAACTACCGCAAGACCGTGATTGTGCCGGTATTCAAGCAGGAGCAGGCTCGCGCCTGCGACGCTACCCGCGACCTGTATGCCCGTGCTCATGCCCTGTTCCACCGCGACATCAGCCTGATCAAGCCCGGACAGAAAAAGCGCCTGCAGACACTGACGGAAAGCAACGAAACCCTGGATGCCATCTACCAGTTCCGCCTGCGCCTGCAGGACATCTGGTCCCAGACCAGCCGTAACTCGTCGGAAATGGTGGAAGCGTTGGAACAGTGGTATCACGATGCCCGCGAGTCCGGCATTGCTGCCCTGCAGGAGTTTGCCGATCAGCTGACCCGCTATCGGCCGGCTACGGTATCGCACTGATCCTCTCTCTGCGATATCGAAACACCAAAAAAAGGCCGCATTTTGCGGCCTTTTTTGTGGTTGTCAGATGATCATCCTCCAGGATTCGCCCTCACTGATCAGGCGCCACCACAATATTTTCGATCAGTTGAACACCCTCCTGGTTGGCTGCACTGATATTGACACTGATCCCCCCCAAGCCGACACCCAGGGTCCTCAGCAAAGGGTTAATCACGGCCTGAGCCAGATTCGATATCACGTCGTCCAACAACGCCAACACCGGATCCAGAATAGGCTTCAATAGCGGCGTAAGGTTGATCAAGCCAAAACTGCTTTTAAGCAACGATGCCTCATTAACCTCTACATCCAGATCAAGACCGGACAACCCATCACCCAGATCGCTGTACCTCAACTGATCACACCCATCGACAGGGTCACAATACAGATCATAGCGCGGATCCATGAATACCGTTTCTTCCACGCCGGGCACCAGACCATCCACTTCTGCGTTCAGGTAAAGTATGCCGTCAATAGGAGGGAGCAGCCCCGACAACAGGGTCAACCTGCCAACAGTCGCTTCCAGCGGCTCAGGCTGTAACTCGCCATCCGAGGTCAATGTCCCGGTTACGATACGAGCCACTTCCCGTTCAAGATTAACACCGAACTCGACCGTGTTTGCCGTACCACGGGCACAGTCCGCAGACACCAGCTGGCCTGCACCGCCACCGGCATTCACTGCCAGAGGAATCGTCAAATCAGCAAGCGAAAACGACAACAGCCCACCAATGTTTATCGGTAACAGCTCCACATCAGTCGACAACTGAAGAGTCAGATCCGGGGCATAGAAACTGGTTACCCATTCACCGTCCGCATTCTGTCGGGCCGGCCCCACGGCCACCGTAGGCGGCTCCCCCACATTCAAACCCAGGTCCACAGCCGTGATATTGGCAATCAACGGAATGGAAAGATTGTTGATATTGAGCGGCAAAGACAGCACCCCACCTTCTCCAGCTTGCTGCTGCTCCGCCAGATTGAGCACCAGGCTGATGACCAGATCATAGACTGGAAATTCGCTGGAGTCGGGGACAGAAGCATTCTCCGCAACACTGATAATATCGGCCACCTTGATGGTCTCTATCCCCTGAGCCGTTACCAGATCATCCAGCATATCCGCCACCGGCGCAGCAGTCCCGCCAACATCACGGAGTGCAGCCGCCAGGGTAGATGCCTCAAGCGGCAGTAGCTCCACCAGATCATCGACCCCGGCTGCAGAGAGCAGATCTCCAAGTTGTACCGTGGCGTTTTCAAGACTGTTCAGGTCGGTCGGGTCCAGTCCGAACCCAGGCTGATTGAGAACCACGCCGAGAAGACTGCCGAGCAAAGTGGCATCACCACCGACGCCGGCTGTACCCCCGGCAGCACTGATGGTTGCCTCCACTTCCTTGCGCACGGCGGCGTTGACTGAAATGTCGATGCCTCCGAACACCGATTGCGGCAACAGCATGGATATCGGTTCGGTACGCGTATGACTTACCAGTACCGCATTACTTTCTTCAATTAAACTAACAGGCGAGAAAGCCACCACACCATCATTGTCGCTATCTTCAATCACACCAAGCTGCACCTGCAAAGCAGCGGCATCACCCTGAAACCCCTGGGCGGCGGCAGCTGCCAATGCACGCTGTTGCACCACGGCAGAGCTGGGAGCCTGCCCACCGCATGTCTGAGCCTCCCCCGCGGCAGCCTGGGCTGCCACATTCACCTGGGCCTGCATCTCACTGCGCAAGCTGTACAGGCGAGCGCCGTCCAGCGCCATTACCGTGAGAATAATGACGAACAGCAGCAATAGCGGGGTAATGACCGACAGGGCCCCGCGCTGCCGGAAACGATTAATTGCCGTCTCGGGTCTGTTCACCGAAACTTTCCGGTATTGCGGTACGGAAGGAATCTGCCAGGCGGCGCTGGGTATCCACATAAAGCGGTGCCGCCAGCTCACTCTGCCCTGCAGGGCGGGAATCACGCTGCTGGTTGAGCAGCCAGTCGGTGACTGTCTCCGACTCATTGCTCACCACCTGACCGGAAACGCCAAAGCTATAGGCTTGCTGTGGCTCCGCCGCCAGTACCGCCCCCGGGAATATCAGTATCAAGGCCAGTTTCTTCATTGCCGGGTCCTCCCGAACTGTTCACTGAGTTTCTCGGCATAGGCAATTTCATCCTCCGAAAAACCATAATTTGACTGTAACGCCTGCAGGCCCTCACGGTCATCGGTCATCAGATAGGCCACAGCCAGATTCTGACGAACCGGCCCCTTGCCATTGGCCAGTTCCAAGGCGGTGCGCAGCTCGAAAGCAGCATCCTCGTAACGACCCACCAACATCAGGGCATAGCCGTAATCATTGCGCACCTGGGAGGTGGCAGGCGCCAGGCTTCGTGCACGCTCCAGGTGCGACAGTGCCGCCATGACTTCATGGCGCTTGAGCAGCACCATACCCAGACCATGGCGACTGCGACCATCATCACAGCGGTTGGCCAGGGCACGATACACCTGCTCGGCCTCATCCAGCTTGCCGGAGGCCGCCAATAACTGGCCGTAACGCAACCAGTGATCGATAGCGCTCATCGGTTTACTTTCCAGCTGGGCCAGAGCTGCGTAATTCCGGCCCTTGGCCATCAGGGTATCAACCATTTCCAGATCCACGCGCTGTTCTGGCTGCAATGCCTCCTTGCAGGCAATTGATGACACATCCACTGTTCCCGGGGCCGACTCCGGCACTGACTGATGGGCACAGCCCGCCAGCAATACCAGAGCTCCCCAAACCATGCCACGCATGTCGTTACTCCCTTTGTTATCGTGCCAATGCATCGGCAATGGAAATCACCGCCGGGCCGCCGATCAAGATAAACAGTGCCGGCAGCATGAATGCCATCATTACCACCGTCATCTTGGCGCCGATCCGATTGGTTTCCTCCCGAATGCGGTTACGTTCCACGTTCTGGGCTTCTTCAATGATTTGATCCAGGCTGGTGGATACACCTGCACCCAGTTGACTGCTTTGCTTCATCAGCACTACATAGCTGCGCAGTACCGGAATGCGTTTGTTTTCGCCCAGTTCATCCAGCGCCTGGGTCCGCTCCGCGCCAGACTTCATGAGCCGGTTAAAGCGGTCTATTCGCATAATGAGAATGGGCAAAAGCGGTCGCCCCTGGCGGCCGATGATGCGCAGCACTCGTTCCAGCGAGAGCCCCGCCTCCATCAGCATTCGCGTCATGTGACAAAGTTCTACGGCTTCCAGGTTCTGTCGCAACTCGGCCTGGGCACCCATGCCACGAATCATCCGCCGCGGCACAATGAACCCTGCAGCCGATGCCAGCAGGCCACCCAGCAAACCAAAAACCAGAAACCCCACCAACGCCACCAGACCCGGCAGCAGCCAGCAGGACAACAGGTAAATGACCTGGGATTGCTCCCGGCTCTTACCCATGCCGGCTAATGCCTGGCGAATTTCCTGATAGTCTCCTGAAGCAACAGAGGATTCGGTCAGTGCACTGGAGAGCTTCCACAGCCAGAAGCCCCTATCCTCATCATCCCGATGGTTTCCGCTATCCTGCAAACGCTGGCTGACCCGCGCACGCAACGCCCAATCCCGAGTCTTGTATACCAGCCACACTGACAAGACCGACAGCAAAATAGCGAGAATCAGCAGCACATTATTCACGGCCGACCCCCTGTATCATTCGCCAGATCACGAGCACACCAAGGCCCTGCAGGATACCGGCAATTATCAACATGGTATGGCCGGTGTCCGTATTCAGTAGCACCTCGGCATACTTCTCGTTAATCAGCATCATGTAGGCAGCCATACCCAGCGGCAGCAGGGTAAAGGCGCCAGCGGTAAATCGGGTCTCCGCGGTTGAGGCAAGAAACTCCCGCCGCAGCTCTTGCTGAGAACGCAGCGATGTAGCCACCTGCTCCAGAACAGGCCGAATGGAGGAGCCGAACCGCGCGGAAGTTCGTAGCGCAATAGAAACCAGCACCAACGATGACACCTGGTAAAGCCGGGAAAAGTCTTCAAACAAACCGGTGTAATCGCGCCCGGATTCAATCGCACTGCGCAGCCTGAAGGTCAGCGGTGAAAACACCGGCGGCGCATCCTGGAAGGACTCCATTAACGACGCCTCCAGCGACCGACCGGCACTCATATAGCGTAGAGTCGACTCCATGATTCCCGGCAGTGATTCAAAAATCATCCGCCGCTGCTGCTGGAAGCGAAACCGCCAGTACATCCAGAGGCTCGCCGCCATCAGTACCAACACCACGGCTGCAGCAATAAAACCGGAAGATGCCAGAACCAGCACCACAACCAGAAAGATAACGATACCCAGTAGGGATAGCTGCACTCTGGACAAGCGAATATCGGCCCGCAACAGAAGTCGTTCCAACGGACCCGCAACCACCCGCACCTGCCCCGGCTCTCCACCGATCTCCACGCGCTGCTGCAAACGCTGACGCACCCGCTCGGTCAACAGGCTGCGCTGCCGATAACGAAACCAGACGAGCTGCATGAGCACCGTCAGCACGGCAATAATGCCGAGCAGCTGTGCCATACCAAGCAGCTCAACCGCACTCATGTCTGACTCCGGTACAGATAATCCATGTGGTACAGATCATTCTCCGTAGGCGTCAGTGCTACCACCTCGCTGACCCGACGGCGGCCATCGGGCAACCTTTCCAGCTGAATGATGATATCCAGCGCCGAACCGATCAGTCGCCCGATGGCAGTTTCACTAGCCTCATATCCGCTCACCGCCAGCAATGTTTCGATACGCACAAGCGCATCACGGGTGCTGTTGGCATGGATGGTACTCATGGAACCGTCATGGCCTGTGTTCATGGCCTGGAGCAATTCAATGATCTCGTTGGAGCGTACCTCACCGAGAATAATCCGGTCCGGGCGCATCCGCAGAGCATTGATCACCAACTCCCGTGCACTGATACGACCTTTGCCTTCGGTATTCGCCGGGCGGGTTTCCAGACGCACTACATGGGGATGATTGAGAACCAGCTCGGCGGAATCCTCGATGGTGAGAATACGTTCCTGGCGAGGAATATACTGGCTGATAAGGTTCAGCATGGTGGTCTTGCCGGTGCCGGTGCCACCGCTGATGATGATGTTGCGCCGCGACTCCACTGCCTTGACCATGGTATCCAGACACGCCTCAGTCAGCGAACCACTGTCAATCAGCTCCTGGGCACCCAAGTGATGACGGGTGAATTTACGGATACTGATGCTGGGGCCATCCAGGGCCAGCGGCGGAATGATCGCATTGACCCGGGACCCGTCCGGCAGACGAGCATCCACCATGGGACTGGACTCGTCCAGCCGCCGCCCCAGGGGAGCGAGCATACGGCGAATCACCCGCACCACATGATCGTCGTTGATGAATCGCACCGATGCCTTTTGCAGGACCCCGGCCACTTCAATGAAGACGCTGTCCGGGCCATTTACCAGAATATCGTTGATACGAGGATCCGCCAGCAAAGGCTCTAACGGTCCATAACCGGTTACCTCGTCCAGCGTATCGCGAACCAGCTGATTAAGATCCTGAGTGGACAGAGGCACCCGGTTCAGGGCGATATGCTGCCCTACCGCAGTGCGGACGAAATCGGCAAGCTGATCGCGGCCGGCATTGCCAACCTCAATGCCTTCCTCATCCAGCCGCTCCACCACCCAGCGATGGGTGCGATCCTTGAGATGCTGGTATTCTGCGTCGATCCGTCCCGCCACAAGCGCTCCTGCTATCCGTTACTACGCAGTCGTTGCCACCAGTTCTCACCGGCACTCACTTCCTGCTGTGATTCCAGCTTGTTAACCATGGCCTGCAGACCGCGACTGTAACGACAGCGGGGAGACTGCTCCTGAATAGGCAGGCCACTATTCATGGCCATCAGGCGGTGTCGCCAGTCCATGGGCAACCCGCCAAGCAGACCAACCCCAGCTGTCTCCGACAGCTCGTCAAGACCCGGAGGCACCTTGCCCTCCATACCGTCCACCACCAGATGAACCTGGCTGTCACGACCAAGATGGGAGCGCCACTCATTACCCAGGGTCCGCACTGCATGAGCCTGATCCACCAGCGGCTGCATGGTGATCAGCAGATGGCGCGCATGAATGCCAAGGGCGCGCACCCAGTGGCGACTCTCCAGAGTGCCCACATTGATCACGATACGATCAAACATCTGCATCAAGTGATTGAGCGCAATGAACAGATCCGCGCTGCGATCCCCTTCCAGCTCGCGGCTATCGATACCACCAGCCAGCAACCGCAAACCCGGTCGATACTCTTCCAGAGCAGTGCCGATCAGGGTTTCATCCAGAGTTTCCGGGCTCGCCAGCAGGTTTTCCAGAGTGTACTCGTTATGTACATCCAGATAGAAAATACCGCGCTCGGCGGGCTGGGTATCAATCGCCAGGCAACGTTCATTGGGGAACAGTCGATTTAGCCCGAGCGCCACATTCTGGGCCAGAAACCGGGTATCCACCGTGGGGCTGGCGGATGCCACCAGAGTGAGATTATTAGTCGCCGAGCGAACCTGGTCATCATAGTGGCCGACTCTCAGTAACTGATGCCGCCGTAGACGGTCACGCACATCCCCCGCCTCGCTGCCTGCCACAAAGCAATCCCGGGCACCGGCACGCATGGACTGCAGCAACAACTCCTGATTGGCACGACCACAGACGGTGATCACGGTTACCCAGGGGCGGGCACTGGTCAGGGCAGTAATGATAGCCAGCGACTGATCCATATCCGCTTCGGAAATTTCCACCATCACCACATGGGCGGTGGTGGCCTCCAGCAATCGCAGTACACGGGTCAAATCGCTTCTGCTGACCTGTTCAAGACGGAATGGCTCATCCACCACCCGCTCCAGCCAGGCTTCAATACCTTCATCGTCGACGACAGAAAGAACAATGTCATGATCACTCATAGCATCACCAGCTCAGGCCGTGGCGAATTGGCTGCGACCCACGACGACTTTCCGTGGCCATATCCAGCCAGCCCGTACTGCTACTGTGATAGCCCGCACCGGGCAGCGTCACAGGGGGCTCGGTACTCTGTTGCGGTGTCACCAGATGTGGTGTCACCACCATCACCAGTTCCTTGTCATTTTTCTCAATGCGCGAGGAGCGAAAGAAGGCACCCAACAACGGGATATTACCGATGCCCGGCAGGCGATCACTGTTGTTGATGGTGTTACGGCTAACCAGACCACTAATGATAAAGGTCTCACCCGGCGCCAGAGACACCGTGGTTTCCGCACGCCGCACCCTCAGGCCCGGCACAGCCACGCCCCCGGTTTCAACCCCGGCAGAGAAATCCAGTTCGGATACTTCCGGCGCCACCTTGAGAATAATTTGACCGGCATCAATCACCGTTGGGGTGAGGCTAAGACCGATACCGAATTCCTTGAATTCAATTTGCACCCCGGTGTTATCACTGCGAATAGGGACAGGAAACTCGCCACCGGACAGGAAACTGGCGCTTTGCCCTGACAGACTGGTCAGAGAGGGCTCGGCCAGGGTATAGGCAAACCCACCCGCTTCCAGCGCATTGATTGCCAACACTGAATTGGGGCCAAACCCAAACAGGTTGAAGCCATTGGAACTCAAGGGAGCCGGCACCACTCCCGGCACCTGAAAACCGGTACCGGGAGGCGCAATCCCTACTGCAGACTGGCCATCATTAAATACATTGCTATAGCTCATACCCAGTTGGTTGAGCTCAGAGCGACTGACTTCCAGTACCCGGATATCTGTCTGCACCTGGGTTCCAAAAGGCAAAGAGGAACCCAGCGTCGTCGCCACCACCACCGTGCTGCGCAGTGGCTTGGCCTTGCCGCGTAACCACACCGATATCACTGCCGAGCCCTCGGCCTTGGCGGTCAGCAACAACTCCTCACTGCCTGTCACGGTCAGTGCAGCCACCTTCGGGTCCGAGGTCGCCACCTTGGCCACTGCTTCCGGGAAGTTCAGCACTTTCTGATCCCCGGGGGCCACCCGCATGGTGCCTTGTAGAGTGTCTGCCTGTGCCACGACCGAAAGCGACAGGGAGAACCACAGAACCAGCAATGCCCCGGCTCTCTTCCACAACCCCTTAACGCACATAGGTGCTCCTTGACTCTGATCCCTCATACACTTCCACTTTCTGACCCGGTGTCGCCCGTGGTGCTGGTGCGCGGGTCGCCGGGAACAGATCCTTGTAGTAAACCGGTTTGGCTTTCTTTTCTGAGTCGCTGTCGTCAGCAGCCTTGTCCTGGCTGGCCACTACCGCCAAACGCAGCGTACCTTCTTCCGAGGCAAGCAAAAGTGTAGGCACTTTGTCTTTGGGCACCGCCAACACCACGGTGTTGTTGCGACGCTGTGCCTCGCGATCCTGATCACTGCTGGCAGCCGCCATGGCACCCTTCACCGCCAGCACCTGCAGGCTGCGCAACAGCACCATGGCCGCCGGATTGTCCCGGTCTGCCTTTTGAAATGACACTGCCACATCCACCAGATCACCGGGCTGCAGCAAACCGCCAGCCATGACCACATCATCCACGCCCAAAGCCAGGGCTCGAAAACCGGCAGGCAGGGTGCTGGGCAGAGTGCCACCAGGCTCAAGATGATTTCGGGAAAGCAGTTCGCCCGGACGGGCATATTGACGCAGTTCTTTGCCGGCCACCTTTTCGTCAGCAGTCAGCACGTTGGGGATAGGCGCCGGTGAGGATACGACCGCCAACACCTCTTCATCCAGTGTGTCACCGACATTCAAGCTCTCGGTGACGACCCAGTAACGATAACTGGGGGCTTCCTTGTCGCGCATTTCCTCGCCGGAGGCGTCATCACGGACAACCAGCGACGGCGCCGGGTCGCGACTTAATCCCACCAGCGCCAGTATCAGCGCAACCAACGCCACCACTAACGCCGGCAGCATATAGAGCAGTCTTGATCCCATGTTCTCTCCGGAACATCCCTGTCAAATGTTGATTCTTGTGCCGACCCGACTCTTTAAATCAGAATGCGGCCCGGGCATCCACATCCAGCCGTGCCGGCAGAGGAGGAAAATCCCCCAGCATGCCGAAACTCAGCACCGGCACAATCGGATTGGCTTGATAATTGGGGTATACCAGACTGCAGTGAAGCACTTCCACCCCCCCGGCAATGGTTTCCAGCCCGCAGGCTGACGTTGTATCCAGGTTATCTCTCAGGCTCTCCGGTAACTGCGCCACCAGGCCTGCGAGCGCAGTATTGGCTCTCTGCGTTACAGCAGTGCCGAGGCCACTGGCCTGATTATCGGACCGGTCAACATACAACGCCGTGGATACAGCGGTATCCACGGCGGCCTGCATACGATATTGGGCAAAGAAAGTAAGACCGTAAACCGCCGCACCATAGAGCATGGCAACAACAAAGGGGAAAAGCATCAGAAACTCCAATGCTACCGCCCCTGTTACTCTCCGGCGTATCCGCATATCTCGTACCCGAAAGCGGCTAGCCCTTACGAGCCACCAGCATTGGAGGCGTCAGTGAAGAGGTCTGTAAATGCAGTGTTAATGGTCGTCTGAACCGTTTCATTAGTAGCCAGAACACCGATAATAATGATCAGTGCAGCAGCAAGCACAATATATTCAAGTGCACTGGCACCACGCTGGTTACGCGCACGCCCAGGCATTTGGGTGTACAGGCGGATCATCAACAAACGAAACATATCTTTTAAGGTACTCATAGTGCGCTCCGTTGCACGTCCCTTGAAGTGAATATTGCGTGAAGACATATGCGAAAAAGTGAAGTTCGCATTTGATGCTATGCATCTGTGAGATGCATCACAACTTTCTCTGCGTAGAGTTTTGTTGCGATGCACTTCTTTCTGTAAACGTAGCACCGGAGTACCTGCAGTCGCATTGCAAAAGCCCCATTCGGGCCTGAAAGGTGACGAACGGTGTTTCAAAAGCACAGAATTGCACTTGCATGACAGACAAACATGGCGGCTTTGTGATATTGGATTTACTGCTGAAAAACACAGCCACCGAGCTCCGCCTCAAGGCAATTACCCCCGGCACTCTATCTCTGGGCAGGCTCTGGACATAAAAAAACCCGGAACAAAATCCCGGGTTTTTTATGTCCGTTGCCAGGCAGGCAGCAAGAAAATCGTTACTTGATTTTCGCTTCCTTGTAGGCCACATGCTTGCGCACGACCGGATCATACTTCTTGGTTTCCATCTTTTCAGGATGAAGACGCTTGTTCTTTGTAGTGGTGTAGAAGTGCCCCGTGCCAGCAGAGGACACCAGGCGGATTTTTTCACGAATAGGACCGGCCATGGGTTAGCTCCTTAATTAGCCTTAAACACGCTCGCCGCGAGAACGGATATCTGCCAGTACAGCATCGATACCCTTCTTGTCGATAATACGCATGCCCTTGGAGGTCACACGCAGGCGCACAAAGCGCTTCTCGGACTCAACCCAGAAACGATGGTGGTGCAGATTCGGCTCGAAACGACGCTTGGTCTTGATGTTCGAGTGAGAAACTCTGTTGCCCGTTACAGGGCGCTTACCGGTCACCTGGCAAACCTTGGACATTGTCTTGCTCCGTAAATCTTCTTGCGGGGGGACGGTAGAGCCCCGGAAAAGGCGCGTTTTATACCAATCTGCCGGTCAAGTTTCAAGCGAAATCTCGGATATTCGACCGGACACACCAGGATTCAGGGACTTACCGCAAGCTCGGTACTGGCGCCACCCCATTTACAGTGCCCCGCGCGAGGCCAGAGACACCCAACTGCCATCGCCGATCACCAGATGATCCAGCACCCGGATCTCCATCAGCCCCAGCGCGTCAACCAGTCGCCGGGTGATCGCATGGTCCGACTGGCTGGGCTCGGCCACACCGGATGGATGGTTGTGAGCCAGAATCACCGCAGCCGCATTATGCTCCATGGCCCGACGCACTACCTCCCGGGGGTATACCGCCGCCGCATCAATAGTGCCCTGGAACAGCTGCTCGAAGGCAATCAGGCGGTGCTTGTTATCCAGAAACAGACAGGCAAACACTTCATAGGGCAGCCCGCGCAGACGAGCGGTCAGTAATTGGCCGGCCTTGTCAGGATTATCCAGCGGCACCCCACGCTCCAGCGGCTCGGCCAGATATCGCCGACCCAGCTCCAGCGCCGCCAGCACCAGGGCCCGCCGGGCCGTACCCATACCCGGCAACCGGGCCATACGCTCTGGCCCGGCATCCAGCAAGGCCCGCAGACCACCCCCTGTAGCCAACTGTGTTCTGGCCAGATCCACCGCCGTCATGCCCTGCTGCCCGGTACGCAGAAAAATTGCCAGCAGCTCCGCATCACTCAGCGATTCCGGCCCTCGCGCCAGCAGCTTTTCCCGCGGCCTTTCATCCGCGGGCCAGTCAGTGATTGCCATGCCGTTTCCTTCCCCCGTAACGCCTTGATATTCCATATCATTGTGAAGTGGGCAGCGCTCATACCTTAGTGCTACCCTATGCAGCCTATGTAATAGCAGGGTTCCGGCTTCCACGGCACCGGTGATTTGCCCTTGCTGCTGTAAGCCACCGCCGTAAACGTCGCTATCGCTGCGCAGGATTTCGTCATGCATCGTCTGGTGAACAAACGCATCCTTCTGGGAGTCACGGGCGGGATTGCCGCCTATAAAGCCGCCGATCTGGTTCGTCGCCTGCAGGATGTGGGCGCCCAGGTGCGTGTCGTGATGACCCAGGGTGCTTGCGAATTCATTACCCCGCTCACCATGCAGGCCCTGTCCGGGCATCCGGTGCACACCACCTTGCTGGACCCCACCGCGGAAGCCGCCATGGGCCATATTGAGCTGGCCCGCTGGGCGGATCTGGTGCTGATTGCGCCTGCTTCGGCCAACTTCATGGCCCGCCTTGCCCACGGCCATGGCAACGACCTGCTTGCCACCCTTTGCCTGGCCACCGGCGCCCCTATTGCCATCGCCCCGGCCATGAATCAACAGATGTGGGCTGACACCAGCACCCAGAAAAACCTGCTGATCCTGCAGGAGAAGGGCATCAAGGTCTTTGGCCCCGGCAGCGGCAGCCAGGCCTGCGGCGAGGTCGGTTCCGGGCGCATGCTTGAACCGCTTGAAATCATCCAGCATGCCGCCGAGGTCTTCGATTACCAGTTGCTCACCGGCAAGCATGTGGTGATCACCGCCGGCCCCACCCGTGAAGCCATCGACCCGGTGCGTTACATCACCAACAAGAGCTCCGGGAAAATGGGCTTTGCCCTGGCCGAGGCCGCCGCCGAAGCCGGTGCCCGGGTCACCCTGATCGCCGGCCCGGTAAATCTGCCCACTCCGTCACGGGTAGATCGGGTGGATGTGAGCCGGGCGGTGGATATGTTTGAGGCCTGCATGAAAACGGTGGAGGAAGGCTGCGACGTCTTCATCGCTACCGCCGCCGTGGCGGACTACCGCCCCACCGTCACCGCCGACCACAAGATCAAGAAATCCACCGAGGAAATTCACCTCACCCTGGTCAAGAATCCGGACATCGTGGCCTCAGTGGCAGAGCACAACAAACGCCCCTTCACCGTGGGCTTTGCCGCTGAAACCCGGGATGTGGTGGCCTACGCCCAGGCCAAGCTGGTGAACAAGAAACTGGACATGATCGCCACCAACGACGTATCCGGTAGCAATGTGGGCTTCAACAGCGACAACAATGCCCTTACCGTCATCTGGCCTGGAGGGCACAAGGTGCTGCCACTGGCCTCCAAGGCCCAGATTGCCAAGCAGCTGATCGAATTGATTGCGATACGGTATAAAGATTAACGCTGGCGTTTGAAGCGTGACGCCTGACCAAAGGGAAAACCATGAAACTGCAATACCGCGTTCTCGACCCCCGACTGGGCGACAGCATTCCATTGCCCCATTACGCCACCGACGGCTCCGCCGGGCTGGATCTGCGAGCCATGGTCAAGGAGTCGCTGCGGCTGGAACCAGGACAAACCGAGCTGCTGCCCACTGGCATGGCCATCCACATCAGCGATCCGGGTTATGCGGGCATGATCCTGCCTCGCTCCGGGCTGGGCCACAAACACGGCATCGTGCTGGGTAACCTGGTTGGCCTGATCGATTCCGACTACCAGGGCGAATTGATGGTGTCCTGCTGGAACCGGGGCAACCAGCCATTCACCGTGGAACCCGGCGAACGTATCGCCCAGCTGGTCATCGTTCCGGTGATGCAGGTGCAACTGGAACAGGTGGATAATTTCACCAACAGTGAGCGGGGCAGCGGCGGCTTCGGACACAGTGGCCGTCACTGAGGCATGACCGGGAGGGGACATGGGCAATAAGAAGAACAAACGCGCAGACGTCAACGCATTCAAGCCTCTGGCACCACTACTGATTGCCGCCCTGGCAGCCATACTGGTAGCTGGCGGTGCCACCTGGTTTTATCAGACCAGCGTCGCCGACGCGGAACAACAACAGCACCATGCCAACCAGCTTGCCCAGTCCATCGCCAACCTGGGCCATGCTCATATTCAGGCGCATCAGCAGCAACTGGCACTACTGGCCACCCGTAACGATGTGGACCAGGCGCTCTCCAACAACACCATCGCGGATTTCAATACACGCCATCACCAATGGCTGCCCGATGCCAGTCTGCGACTGGTACCTCGGCGGGGTGCGGACACTGACGACTTCAGCTATACCTCTCAGGAACTGCTCAAGGAAGTCCGTCTGGGCCGGTCTCCAGGACCTGTGATCATCGCCGGTCAACCTCCGACGCTGATTCTGGTGAAAGCCACTCGCAATCAGAACGGCGCCCTGTTGCTGAAAGTGCCTCTCACCTCACTGACCCAGACCCTTCAAGGGCTTGCCCCTTCCGGTAGCCAGCTGCAGGTAAAATTCGCGGGCAGCAACCTCTTCAGCCTGCCCGGAAACAGCAACGTTGCCCAGGCCGAGGCTACCGCCGGCCCGGTGGTGGTTCAGCTGACGCTACCGCCCACCGGCAGCAATCTGTTGATGATCAGCACCTTCGTCGTGGCCCTTGGTATTGTGCTGTTGTTAATCGGCACCCTGGTGGTCAACCGTCTACTGGCTCGCTTTCTCAAACAGGACTGTGCTGAACTGGTCCGTTACTGCGATGAGCTGGCCCGACAGCCCGGCGTCAGCGCGCGTAATCACTTCCACTTCTCATTGTTTACCACTGTCAACGATGCCCAGGCCCGGCTTGCCAGCAAGCTGCGAGAGCGCGGAGGCTCAACGCGCCCGACCGCCAGAAAGCCGGCGGAAGCCCTGGTGGTTGAGGAAGAAAGCGACGATGGCATTCTGCTGGTGGACGAAAAACAAGGGGAAACCCTTCCCGACAGCATTTTCCGCGCCTATGACATCCGCGGCGTAGCCGGCGACACCCTCACCGCCCAGGGCGTGTACCTTCTCGGTCGCGCCATTGGCAGTGAAGCAGGCGAAGCGGGGCAACAAAGCGTGCTGGTGGCCCGTGATGGCCGTCTGTCCAGCCCTGAGCTGAGCCGATCCCTGATCAAGGGGCTGCTGGAATCCGGCCGTGACGTAATCAATCTGGGACTGGTGCCCACTCCAGTGCTCTATTACGCCACCGAGGTGCTGGAAACCCGTAGCGGCGTCATGCTCACCGGCAGTCACAACCCGGCCAGCCACAACGGTCTGAAGATCGTTATCAACGGCGACACCCTTTACGGCGAGCGCATCACTGCACTGCAGGAACGGATCCGCAACAAGGCCTTCAGCGAAGGCAAGGGCCGCGAAGAAGAACGCGATATTACCGACCGCTACCTGAGCGATATCACCAGCGATATCGTACTGGCCCGTCCACTGAAGATTGCCATCGACTGTGGCAACGGCGCTGGCGGCGAACTGGCACCACAGCTGTTCGGGCAACTCGGCTGTGAAGTCACCCCCCTGTATACCGAGATCGACGGCAATTTCCCCAATCACGCCCCGGATCCGGGCAACCCGGAGAATTTGGCCGACCTGATCCGCATCGTGCAGCAGGAAAATCTGGATCTGGGGCTGGCCTTCGACGGCGATGCTGACCGGGTCGCGGTGGTCACCAACAGCGGCGAAATTATCTGGCCGGATCGTTTATTGATGTTGTTCGCCAAAGATCTTCTGGGCCGCAGCCCCGGCGCGGACATCCTGTTCGACGTAAAATGCAGCCGGGCTTTGCCGGCCATTATCCGGAAGAGCGGTGGCCGACCGATGATGTACAAAACCGGGCATTCGCTGATCAAGGCAAAAATGAAGGAATGCGGCGCACCTCTGGCCGGTGAGATCAGCGGCCACATCTTCTTCGCCGACCGCTGGTTCGGCTGCGACGACGGCCTTTACGCCGGCGCTCGCTTGCTGGAAATCCTGTCCCTGCAGGATGACAGCGCCGGGCAGGTGTTCGATGGCCTCAAGACCGGACTCACCACTCCGGCGCTGTACATCGATGTGAACGAAGAGAACAAGTTTGCTCTGGTAGATGCCCTTGTCGCCCGCGCCGAACAATTCGCCGGCGGCCGCCCCACCACTATCGACGGCCTGCGGGTGGACTTCCCGGACGGCTGGGGCCTGGTGCGCGCCTCCAACACCACACCATCGTTGGTAGCCCGCTTTGAGGGCCGCGACGAAGAGGCCCTGGAAAGAGTCAAAGAACAGTTCCGCAAGCATCTGCAAGCCGTGGATGACAGCCTGGAATTACCGTTTTGAGTTAGAATTGCGAAAGACGAGTTGCAAGTGACAAGTTGAAAGTTACAACGCGAACGGTGGCCGTGCCATATGATGAAATCCGCCGCCGCGCTCACTGGGGCCGGCACGCGGGCACGGCATGGAATCAACGACAAACCCGCCCGCGCCTTGTACCTTTTAACTTGTAACTTGCAACTCCCCGGCCACCCCAAGGAGAAGTAATGGACACCAACAGTGCCCACGATACCGCCCGGATTCTGATCGAGGCGCTGCCCTATATTCAGCGCTTTTCCGGTGCCACCGTGGTAATCAAGTACGGTGGCAATGCCATGGAAAACGACGAGCTGAAAAACAGCTTCGCCCGTGACGTGGTAATGCTGAAGCAGGTGGGCCTCAACCCGGTCATCGTTCATGGCGGCGGCCCACAGATCGGCAGCCTGCTGGAGCGTCTGGGCAAGGAGTCGAAGTTTATCCAGGGCATGCGTGTCACCGATCAGGAAACCATGGACGTGGTGCAGATGGTCCTTGGCGGTCTGGTCAACAAGGATATCGTCAATCTGATTCAGCACAACGGCGGTCAGGCCATCGGCCTCACCGGCAAGGATGGACGCCTGATCAAGGCCCGCAAGATGCTGCTCAAGGCCCATGACGAAAACGATCCGGCTCTGCAGACATCGGAAATTATCGACATCGGTCACGTGGGCGAAGTGCAAGGCATTGATACCACCATCATCGACCTGATTGCCGGCAGTGATTTTATTCCGGTAATCGCCCCCATCGGCGTTGATGAAAACGGCATCAGCTACAACATCAACGCGGATCTGGTGGCCGGTAAAATGGCCGAGGTGCTGCGCGCCGAAAAATTGATTCTGCTCACTAATGTGGCTGGCCTGAAAGACAAGCAAGGCAAGGTCCTTACTGGCCTCAGCGCTGAGCGTGTCGACGAGCTGATCAAGGATGGCACCATCCACGGCGGCATGCTGCCCAAGATCGGTTGTGCCCTGGATGCGGTGAAAAATGGGGTACACACCGCCCACATCATCGACGGCCGGGTGTCCCACGCGGTGCTGCTGGAGATCCTCACTGATCAGGGGATCGGGACGCTGATCAGCAAAAACTGAGTGGCAAGTTGAAAGTTTCAAGTTGCAAAGCGCGGGCTGGCTTGGTGCTATCTGGAAGGGCCATGCCTGCGCTGACAGATGAGCATTCGTGATGTAAAACATCACTTCCAACAATAAGCATAGTCTTTGCGGGTTTTAACCGCACGGTGAAGCGCGGGTACGCACTTCCAGGCATCATTCGCGCCTTGCAACTTTCAACTTGAAACTTGCAACTAAAAACAAGGGAACGACGCTACATGACCGAAAAAAAACCGTCGCGCAAAGAGCAGATTCTGCAGTCGCTCGCCCACATGCTGGAAGCGGCGCCCGGGGGGCGCATTACCACTGCGGGCCTGGCTCGGGAAGTAGGAGTATCCGAAGCCGCCCTGTACCGGCATTTTCCCAGCAAGGCGAAAATGTTCGAAGGGCTGATCGAGTTTATTGAAGAGGCCATCTTCTCCCGCATCAACCGCATCACCGAAGCAGGCAATGCCGCCAGCCAAGTGGAACAGATCCTGGCCCTGATGCTGGCGTTCACCGAGCGCAACCCGGGCATTACCCGGCTGCTTACCGGCGATGCGTTGACCGGCGAGAACGAGCGCCTGCACCAGCGTATCCAGCAGTTCTATGATCGGGTGGAGAGTCAGCTCAAGCAGGTACTGCGCGACGCGGAAATCAAGGAAGGGCTGCGCACCCGGACAACCCCGACTATTACCGCCAACCTGCTGTTGGCAGTGGTCGAAGGTCGAATTGCCCAGTTCGTTCGCTCAGGTTTCAAGACTCGCCCCAGCCAGGACTGGCAGGCACAGTGGGAGCTACTGACCCCTACTCTGTTTCGGGAATAGCTATGCAGGCGCCTGTAGGCAGGCGCCTGAAGAAAAGGCTTAACGTTCCTCCTCTTCGATTTCTTTCAGTCGCTGAATAATCGGCGCGAACTCTTCCCTTGCCGCGTCGATATCAGCCTCAAACCCTGCCAGTTTTTCTTCTGTCGCATCTATCTGACGCTTCAGTCTCTCAATGACTTCATGTACGCCTTCCGGCACCTCGCGGCCCGCTCGTTCATTGCGGGCCGCCACTGCAATTTCGTCATCCAGCTTCATCTGCAATTGGGCCAGGCTGTTTTCTTCATAGCTGATGCTCAGCTCCAGGGCATCGATCTTGCGATCCCGGGCACGCACCGCATCCTCCGGGCCCGCATAGAGACGCAGCAACTCCTTGTCTTCACGGGCCTGGCGGGCCCGCTGCAGACGAATCTGCCGGGCCTCTTCGTCATTCAGATTGACGCCTTCCACATCTTCAAGCACCCGACCGTGTTGGTCCAGCAGCTGATAACCGTTACGCATGGCGTCAGTGGTGAGGGTACGGTTCAGGTGGACTACACCATCGGCTGTCACATGACGAAAATAGGCACCGTCCGGCATGCGCTCACTGGCGCGCTGTCCAAATCGCGCCGCCAGTGTTGGCGCTGACAGAATCAGCACCAAAATCAGAGCCATAAATCTCATTATTATTCCACTCCATAACGCTCCCGGTACTGACGCATACGGTACACCATAGGCTCGCTATCCGGTTGCTGTTCCAGCCAGTGGATAATATCGTTCATCGCCACGATACTGCCCACCGGCACCCCCAGAGATTGTTCCACTTCCTGAATCGCTGACAGACCCTTGCCCGCCTCGGAAGGCTCCTTGCCGCATTCCTGGCGATCCAGAGCCACCATGACCCCCGCCATGGTGGCATCGGTTTTCTCGAACAGGGCTGCCACTTCACGGATGGCAGTGCCGGCGGTAATCACATCATCGATCACCAGCACCCGGCCTTGTAAGGGCGCCCCGACCAGCCAGCCACCTTCGCCGTGATCCTTGGCTTCCTTGCGGTTGAAGGCCCAGGGCAAATCGCGGCCATGGTGCTCAGCCAGCGCCACTGCCACTGCGGCCACCAGCGGAATCCCCTTATAGGCAGGCCCGAACAGCATATCGAATTCCTGCCCGGAGGCGACGATGGCATCCGCATAATAGCGACCCAACCGGGCCAGCGCCTCACCGGTATTGAAAGTGCCCGCATTGAAGAAGTAGGGGCTCTTGCGACCGGATTTGAGAGTGAATTCGCCGAACTTGAGCGCCTCACGCTCCTGGGCAAAACGCAGAAAATGCTTCTTGTAGTTCTTCATGGTCCGTCCTTACCAGCCCAGCGCCTGCTGCTGGGCCTGAATGATTTCACCAATGCCCTTTTCCGCCAGCCCCAGCAGGGTATCGGACTGTTCACGGGTGAAGGGAGCGCCCTCCGCGGATCCCTGGATCTCGATAAAACCACCCTGCTGGGTCATGACCACATTCATGTCGGTGCCGGCATTGGAGTCTTCCGCATAGTCCAGATCCAGTACCGGCTCGTCCTTGTAGACGCCCACGGATACCGCACCGACCAGGCCGGTGAGCGGGTCGTCCTTGATCTTCTTGGTTTCCAGCAGGTGGGTAAAGGCATCCACCAGGGCCACACAGGCGCCGGAAATGGACGCGGTGCGGGTACCTCCATCGGCCTGCAGCACATCGCAATCCAGGAAGATTGTGCGCTCACCCAGCTTTTTCATGTCCACAGCCGCGCGCAGGGAACGACCGATCAGACGCTGAATCTCCAGGGTACGACCACCCTGCTTGCCTCGGGACGCCTCGCGACCGGAACGGGTATGGGTAGAACGGGGCAACATGCCGTACTCGGCGGTGATCCAGCCCTGGCCCTTGCCCTTCAGAAAGCGCGGCACACCTTCCTCCACGGACGCGGTACACAGCACCTTGGTATCCCCGAAAGCGACCAGCACGCTGCCCTCGGCGTGAACGGTGTAATTGCGGGTGAAGCTCAGTTCACGCAGCTGATCGTGGGCTCGGCCGGAAGGACGCATGGAAACTCCTGAAGTGTCTTGAATGCAAAAGGGTCGCCATTGTAGCAAAGGCAGGGGCGGTTCTGCCTGCTTGCTGGGTCATTAGGCCCGATGGGCCCTCGTGGTCTAGACTATGAGGCCCGTCCAACCGCTGTTTCGAGGTTCACATGATCTGCAGTATGACCGCTTTCGCCCGCGCCGACCGTCACCTGGAAGGCTACAGCCTGGTCTGGGAGATCAAAGCCGTGAACCACCGCTACCTGGAGGTGAGCCCGCGCCTGCCCGACGCCCTGCGCGCACTGGAAAACGGCGTGCGTGAAAAATGCCGCAAGGCGCTGGCCCGGGGAAAGGTGGAAGTGACACTGCGCTACCAGCAGGACGACAGCGAGGTCTCCCTGGAGCTCAACGAGGAGTTGGTAAAGCAGCTTTCCGACGTGTCCCGCCGGGTCGGTGATATCGTCCAGCATCCGGGCCAGGTCAACCCCATGGAAATCCTGCGCCATCCTGGCGTGCTCAGCACCCGCAAGCTGGATGTGGAACTGCTGCAGAACGAATCCCTGTCCCTGCTGGACGAGGCTCTGGAAGCGCTTATCGACACCCGCCGCCGGGAAGGCGAGCAACTGGGCCAACTGATCGTCGACCGACTGGATGGCATCGGCACCCAGATCGAGATCGTCAAAGCCGCCATTCCCCGCATCAAGGAGGCCCAGCGCGAACGCCTGCGCACCCGTATCCAGGACGTGATCGAGTCCCCGGACCCGGACCGCCTGGAGCAGGAGCTGGTCATGCTGGCCCAGAAAATGGACGTGGACGAAGAACTGGATCGCCTGGTGACCCACGTCAACGAAGTGCGCCGCATTCTCGGGAAGGGCGGCCACATCGGTCGCCGCCTGGATTTTTTGATGCAGGAACTCAACCGCGAAGCCAACACTCTGGCGAGCAAGTCCGTGGACAGCGAAACTACGGCGGCGGCGGTGGAGTTAAAGGTACTGATCGAGCAGATGCGGGAACAGATCCAGAATATCGA
>NZ_JABURH010000208.1 GCF_014762765.1 Alcanivorax sp. | reverse complement strand
ACCGCCGCCCACCAGGACGACATGCCATCCACCAGCTCGCGCCCGTCTTCCAGCGTCAATCGCACCCCTTTGGCACTGGCCACCGCAAAGGTGGGCAAGGGTTTTGAGGTGGACGTATAGGGATGCCAGAGATGGTCGCGGTCGAAGGCCAGGTCGGTGGTCATGGGACAGTCCGGTGAAACACAAGGGGAATGAAGGATGGCAGGAGGACGTTAAAAGTTCAAAGCGCGAGAGCGCGAGGTGGTGGCACCGTAGGAGCTCCTCTTGAGGTGCGAACCGCGTGTCAACGCGGAATCGGCCGAAGGCCGATCAGGAATGTCAGGGCTCAACAGGCTTTTCTGGAAAGGGATGGGAGTAGCTGCGATACCGTTTCCTCGCCAAGGCTCGGATTCGCACCTCAAGAGGTGTATTCGCTACGCTCACCCTTCGGGCCGCACTGCACAACGTGCGTTACTCCGCTACGCTCCGTTCCTACAGCGGCTTCGTCGCAATGCCTAGAGCGCTACCAGATCGTTGAGAGCGCCCTGCAACCCTTCACACTGGGCCGTTTCCGGCACCAGCACCAGCAACCACCCCATGGCATCCACCGGCTTGCCGGCGGGCAACAGGTTGTCGCAAAGGGTCGGCAGGGTCGTCAGCAGCCAGCGCTCCCCTTCCAGCTCCACCTGCTGCAGCTGCCGCTTGAATTCTGGCAGCCGCGCATCGTCGCCAGCCTTGCGGCGAACGGCCCGCAGTGGGCGCAGATAATCGGCTTCGAATTGCCCGGCCAGCTCCGCCATTCGGCGCCCTACTCCTGCATCCGGCTGCTTGCCTGATTCTGCCAGCCACAGGCCAGACAGCAACAGCGCCACCGGCACCTGATATTCGTCCTGCAGGTGCAGGCAGGCACGCTCAAAATCCTTGTCCTGCCATCGCCCCAGGGCATAGCGCCACAGATCCTGCTTTATGGAGTCGTCCACGGTTCCCCCGTTACCTTTGCTGGCTTACACTGCGCCGGTTCTCATCAACCCCGGATTACCCCATGCTCTCTCTGGAACACATCAACCTCCGCCGTGGCCCCGACCTGTTGCTGGAAGACGCCAGCGTGGTCCTGCACAAGGGCTGGCGTGTGGGGCTGGTGGGCCGCAATGGCACCGGCAAGAGCTCGCTGTTCAAGCTTATCATGGGCGAACTGGAGAGCGACGGCGGCAACCTGAACCTGCCCGCGGACTGGCGCCTGGCCATGATGGCCCAGGAAGTACCCGCACTGGAACAGCCGGCCATCGACTATGTGCTCGACGGCCATCGCGCCCTGCGCCGGGCGGAGAAAGCATTGGCAGACGCGGAAGCCGCCGGTGACAACCACGCCATCGCCCACGCCCATGGCGAACTGGAAGCATTGCACGCCTGGCAACAGCCGGCCCGGGCCGCCACCCTGCTGGCCGGGCTCGGTTTCAGCGAAGCGCAGCAACAGCAGCCGGTGGCCAGTTTTTCCGGGGGCTGGCGCATGCGCCTGAACCTGGCCCAGGTATTGATGAGCGATGCAGACCTGCTACTGCTCGATGAGCCCACCAACCACCTGGATCTGGATGCCATCCTCTGGTTGCAGGGTTACCTGATACAGCAACCGGGAGCGCTACTGGTGATCTCCCACGACCGCGCCTTCCTGGATGCCACCGTCAACCAGATCCTGCATATCGAACACAAACAGCTGAAGCACTACAGCGGCGGCTACTCGGATTTCGAACGCCAGCGCGCCGAGCAATTGTCCCTGCAACAGAAGATGCACGAGAAGCAGCAGGCCCAGGTGGCCCACATGCAGAAGTTCATCGCCCGCTTCAAAGCCAAGGCCTCCAAGGCCAAACAAGCGCAAAGCCGGGTCAAGGCACTGGAACGACTGGAACTGATCGGCCCGGCCCATGTGGATTCCGGGTTCAGTTTCGATTTCCACAAGCCCGATAAACTGCCCAACCCCATGGAAAATCTGGATGCGGTGCAGTGCGGCTACCCGGGGGCACCGATTCTCGACCAGGTCAGCCTGAGCCTGCGCCCGGAATCGCGCATCGGTCTGCTCGGCCCCAACGGCGCCGGCAAGTCTACCCTGATGCGCACCCTGGTGGGCGAACTGGCGCCACTTGGCGGGCGCTTCGAGAAAGATGGCGACCTGGTGATCGGCTACTTCCATCAACAGCAGGTGGACCGGCTGGCCGCCGACGACAGCCCTTACCAGATGCTGTCCCGGTTTTATCCCAAGTGGAGCGAGTCACAACTGCGTAGCGAGCTGGGCCGTTTCGGTTTCCACGGCGATGATGTGTTTGCCCCGGTGGGCCGTTTCTCCGGTGGAGAAAAAGCCCGCCTGGCCCTGGCCATGATCGTGCAACAGAAACCTGCCCTGCTGCTGCTTGATGAGCCGGCCAACCACCTGGATCTGGATATGCGAGAAGCGCTGACCATGGCACTGCAATCCTTTGAAGGAGCTGTGGTGATGGTGTCCCATGATCGCCACCTGCTGGAAACCACCGTGGACGAGTTCTATCTGGTGGCCAATGGTTCAGTGGTCCGTTTCGATGGCGACCTGGATGACTACGGCCGCTGGCTGCAACAGAACCGCCGAGATGGCAAACCCGTCAAGGAAGAAAAAGCCGGTGACGGCATGGATGCAAAAGCTCGTCGCCAACAGGCTGCACAGCAACGGGAACAACTGCGACCGCTGAAAAAGCAGGTGGAAAAACTGGAAAAACAGCTCGGCAAATGCGACCAAACGCTGGCCGAAATCGAGACGGCACTGGGCGACGAAGGCCTGTACACCGACGACAGCCGCAAGAACGAGATGAACGGATTACTCGGTGATCAGGCGCGTCTTAAGAAACAGCACGATGAGCTGGAAGAACAGTTACTGGAAGCCATGGAATCCCTTGAGCAGGCAGAAAGCGAACTGGTCGACTAAGACGCCCACTCTCTGCCCACTGGACTACATTTGCACCAGGCGCGTCTGATAAACCACTGGTCCGGTGGGCTGGCCAGTGGGCGACCCTCCGGCAGGTTCAAGGCTGATCGCCAGAGAACGGGACTGCAACAACTGACGAACCTGCTGATCGCTGAGATCCACCTTCAACTGCGCGCCCCCCGTGGGCAGCAATGCTAACGATACCGGTGCACCGGACTCCGGCAATAACCACAACTGGTAATCCCTGCCCCCGTCCGCTGGCTGAACCGGCGGCATGGCCTTCACTGTCAGTCGATGATCCGCAGACGCATTGACCAGCCACAGCGGTTCGGCCTGCTGGCTTTGCACCACCCCCACATAGTGGGTCACCACCGTAGGCGGCGGCGTCCACACCAGCAAGGCGAATACAGCCAGCATGGCAATACCGGCACTCCATCGCCAGGCCGTAAGAGTTTGCCACCAGCGAGGGGCTGCGGGCTCAACAGTACCAGGGAAAAGACGTTGCTCAATGGCATGCCAGACCGCATCCGGAGGCGAGGCTTCCGGCAGACTGTCGTTAAAGGGTTGCAGTCGACGCTCCCAGTACCACACCTGGCGGCGAAGCCGGGATGAAGTCATCATCCAGCGTTCGAAACGCTGCCGTGCAGCCCCCTGCAACGTGCCCACCACATACTCGGCGGCCAACGCATGGTTGCGTTCGTAGTTATCGGGCTTCATGTGCCAAGACACCGGCGCAATACATCCAGGCCGCGACGAACCCTGCTCTTGGTGGTGCCCAGGGGTTGGCCCATGGCAACCGCCAGCTCCTGATGGGTAAAGCCACGAAAATAAGCCATTTCGATACTGGAACGGTAACGTTCATCCAGGTCTTTGAGGCAATCGCTGAGTCGTTGCCGATCCGCCTGATTGTGCGCATTTTCCATAGGGCCGGGAGCAGAACTGACCTGGCTGCTGCTGACGCTGTCGAAGTCCACCTCATGCCGGCGTCGGCGCAATGCATCCAGACAGCGGTAGCGGCCAATGGACATCATCCAGTTGAGTACGCTGCCTCGATCGCAGTGATACTCTCCAGCGTGATGCCAGACCTGAATATAGGTTTCCTGTAACACGTCGCAGGCTTCGTCCTTGTCACGCAGCAGATGCAGACACATACCGAAAACCGCTCGGTGAGTTTGCTGATAAAAACCGGCAAAAGCCTGACGGTCGCCCTGTGCGACTCGCGCCAGAGCACTGACCAGCCCGTCGTTTGCTTCCGCCATGACGAAACACTCCCTGCATACCCATTATCGATACCTCCTTAGTGACAGATGCCATGTCGTAAATACGTGAAAAAAAGGAACCTGGATGCATAAAAAAACAAAATAAATTCTGCATCCACCAGCGCTCCTGCCGCGTACTAGTGATACTCAGACAAAAAAAGGAGATTCGTCATGCTACCTCGCCACTCTCTCATCCCAGCGGCCTGTGCCGTTGCCACCCTGCTGGCCAGTGCCGGCACGATGGCCTCAAGCCACCGGGAAGCCCCTTTTATCACTGGCATGCCAAAAGTGGACGGCACGGATTTCTACATGTTCAACAGTTACGAGTCCGGCCGCGACGGCTATGTCACCCTGATTGCCAACTATCTGCCACTGCAGGATGCCTACGGTGGGCCCAATTATTTTTCTCTGGACGATGATGCCATCTATGAAATTCACATCGACAACGATGGCAACGCGGAAGAAAACATTACCTTCCGTTTCCAGTTCAACACCGAACGCCGCAACCTGGCGGTAGATGTGGGCGGCACATCCGTGCCCGTTCCGCTGATCAATATCGGTGCGGTAACCGGCCAGAACAACGATGCCCAGAATGTGCTGGAAAGCTTCACGGTGGAAATGATCACCGGCGACCGTCGTACCGGCAACGTACAGAACCTGACCGAGGCCGGCAGTGGTGACAGCAGCTTTGCCAAGCCTCTGGACAACATCGGCACCAAATCCATTGGTGACTACGAAGCCTACGCGGACAACTTCATCTACGACGTGACCATCCCCGACTGCCCCATGCCGGGCCGCGTCTTTGCCGGTCAGCGCCAGGAAGGCTTCGTGGTCAATCTGGGCGAAGTCTTTGACCTGGTTGCGCTGAACCCTCTCGGCGCCCGTGATTCACGCAGCAATGTGATCGCCGACAAGAACATCACCAGCCTGGCACTGGAAGTACCGGCGGACTGCCTGACCGGTGACAACACCGTCATCGGCGGCTGGACCACCGCCAGCATCCGCCAGGCCACAGTCATCAATCCGGGACCGCAGGGCTCCGACACCACCGGCAGCAGTAATGCCAAAGGCCCGGCCGTGAAAGGCGGAGCCTTTACCCAGGTATCCCGTCTTGGCTCGCCGCTGGTAAACGAAGTGGTTATCGGCCTGCCCGACAAGGACCGTTTCAACAGCAGTGAACCGAAAGATGATGGCCAGTTCGCCACCTATGTGACCAACCCCAGCCTGCCCGCGCTGGTGGAAATCCTGTTCGGGGTCAGCGCACCGGAAACGCCGCGCAACGATCTGGTCACCGTGTTCCTGACCGGGGTACCCGGTGTCACCCAGCTGCCCACTGTCACTGCCAGTGAAATGCTGCGCCTGAATACCGCCATCCCCGCCACTGAAGTGGGCGCACAGAACGACCTGGGTGTGGCCGCTGGTGACTTTGCCGGCTTCCCCAACGGTCGCCGTCCCATTGACGACGTGGTGGATATTGCCCTCACGGCTGCCGAAGGCTTCCTGTGCGGCGCGGACGTGAACGGCGAAGCGGCCGGCGGCGAGATTGGCAGCTGCGGCAGCCAGGACATGCAGGTAAACGGTGGTGCCATCGTCAACGACGGTGCCCTGCCAGACCCGGCAAATTACCTGACCCGCTTCCCCTACCTGAACACCCCGCTGCCCGGCGCCGATAATGTCGCCGTGGCAGAGTGAAGGAGGACACCATGCGATACTTACTGGCCATCACCGTCAGCGTGAGTGCACTGCTACTGAGCGGGTGCTTTGGCAGCGACAATGACCGTCCTCGCCAACAGGCTCCCGTGGCGATCAACTACACCGCCTTTGTGAAAGCTCAGCTGGCCACTACCGGGGATACCCGGGATCCGGTTGCGATCAATGACACCCGCTTCATCTTTCGTGACCAAGACAATCCGGATGCTTATAACAATGTATTGGCACCGGATAATTGAGACCAGCTCCCGCCGTCCTGTGACGGCGGCGGGAGTCTTCCGCTCCGAGAGGGCCTACGGGAAACGACAACGCGTCAGTCAATGGCGCATTGTCATTACCCTGGCGGCCCTCCTCCTGTTTGTTTCGAGCGCGCGGGTTCACGCCGCTCCCTATACTCCGGCCGGGGATCATGTGGTTCTCGCCCGTCTGCCCCAGGCTCCCTCTGCCCTGGTGGCACCCCCCTCTGCGCCTGTCGACCCGGCAGCGGCGCTGGCTCTGGCCCGCTCCCAGATCGACTATGCCGGCAGTCAGGATGACCCCCGTTTTCTGGGTTACGCTCAGGCGACGCTGGCACCGTTGTTACAGTCCTCGCCCTCATCAGAGGCCAGCCTGCTGATGGCCCGCATCGAGCAGCAGCGACATCAGTTTGCCCGCGCCCGCCACCGGTTGATCCGATTGCTGGAACAATCGCCTAACCAGGGCCAGGCCTGGCTTATGCTGGCCAATATCGATCGGGTGCAGGGCCGCCTCGACGAGGCACAACAAGCGTGCCGGAAAGCGGCAACCACTCTGCCACCTACCACCGTGCTGCTCTGCCAGGCCAGCGTGCAGGCTATCAGCGGCCAACGAGACCAGGCTTACAACACCTTGCAGGCCTTGGCCTCCAGCCCTGCCGCCCCGCAGGGAGAATCAGCCCGGTGGCTGGCTACCCTGAGCGCGGAAATCGCAATGCAACAGGGCAATCTCGACAGGGCCTCCCAGCATTTACAACATGCCCTGCAGCAGGCCCCACAAGCCCCCTATCTGCGTTATCTGCAAAGCGACCTATGGCTGGCCCTTGGTCAACCGGATGCGGTCATCAGTGATCTGGCCGCCTGGCAGGACAGGGATGGTGCCTTATTGCGACTTGCCATCGCCGGGAAGCGCCTCGGCCACCCGCAGGCAAAGACCTGGCGGCAGGACTACCGGGCACGCATGGCGATGGATCAGAACACCGGTCGCCAGCGCCATCTGCGCGAACACGCCCGCTTTATGCTGGAAGTAGAAAACGACCCGCAAACCGCCCTAACCCTGGCCCGGGAAAACTGGCAGCAGCAACGGGAACTGGCAGACCTGCGCCTGCTGCATGCCGCCGCTTCGGCCGCAGGCGATCAGAGCGCCCTGGCCAAGCTACAGACCTTTTTGGATCGCTATAACGTGGCCGATGCCCAGCTTTCGCAACCCGTCCGGGGAGCCGCTCAATGAAATCCCTGTATTTGTTTTTATTGCTTCTGCTGACTGCCGGACAGGTCCTCGCCCATAAACCCAGTGACAGCTATCTGGTGATCAACACCAATGACGGCAACGCCCTGATCGAAGGGCGTTGGGATATCGCCCTGCGCGATCTGCAGCTGGTGTTACCCCTGGACCGGAACGGTGATGGCGCCATCACCTGGGGAGAACTGCGCCAGCAGCGAAACCGCCTCTCGTCCGCTGTGTTGCCCTCCCTGACCATTGATGCGGTGGCCGGTGATCAACGTCAGGCCTGCCCCCTCACCTTGACCCGGCTGCAGGCCATCGACCATGTGGATGGCACCTACGCGGCACTGCACTGGCGCGGCGACTGCCAACGCCCCCCGGAGCAACTGGCCGTGGGCTATCAGTTCCTGTTTGATCGGGACCCCACCCACCATGGCCTGCTGCGTCTGGAACAGGGAGACAGCACCCTCACCGCTGTGTTCAGCAACCAGCACCGCCAGCAGCTCATGGGCAGGGATGCCGGTTCCCAATGGCAGGCCTTTCAGGGCTTTATTCGCCAGGGCGTGCATCACATCCTGATCGGTTACGACCATATCCTGTTCCTGCTCACACTACTGTTCCCGGCGGTACTGGTATGGCAACGGGGCGGCTGGCAGCCGGCATCCACCATGACCGGCGCACTTACCCAGACCCTGGCCATTGTCACCGCCTTTACCGTGACCCACTCGCTGACCCTGGCGCTGGCGACACTGGGCATCATTACGTTACCCACCTGGCTGGTGGAGTCCGCCATTGCCATCACCGTGGCCCTTGGTGCAGCGGCAAATCTGGTGCCCCGCCTATTTCCCAAACGCTGGGTGATGGCCTTTGTGTTCGGGCTGATTCATGGGCTGGGCTTTGCCTCGGTACTGGCCGATCTCGGGCTCACTGACAGTGGCATTTTCCTGCCGTTGCTGGGCTTCAATCTGGGAGTGGAACTGGGGCAGGTAGCCATCGTGCTGCTGTTTGTGCCAGCGGCCTATCTGGTCCGGGAAACGGTGGCCTATCGGCGGGTCTTTGTGCCAGTGGGCTCGGTAGCCATCATGATCCTGGCCGGAGTGTGGCTGGCAGAGAGACTGAGCGGCGCCTGACAAGGCAGACATGCCGGGCGCCCTCTGACCGTTGCCACAGATTGCGTAGGGTTCACTGAGCCTAAGGCGAACTGCACCGGCCCGGCGTTTGATGGTGCAGTTCGCCTTAGGCTCAGTACACCCTACTTCCTTGCAAACAGTGGTTGTTTGCGGCCATAAAAAAGCCGCCCCGGTTTTCCGGGGCGGCTTTTTTTCAGGTCGAACAACGCGGTGGCGCGGCACCCAGCGTTGCCACTTTCAACTTTGAACTTTCAACTACGCCTTACAGCACTTCGATGATGGTGGCGTTGGCGGTTCCCAGGCCTTCGCAGATGGCCAGCAGACCGTACTTGCCGCCGCGACGCTTGAGCTCGTAAACGAGGGTTCCCATCAACTTCGAACCAGTGGCACCCAGCGGATGGCCCAGCGCCTGGGCTCCACCGTTCACATTGAGTTTGTCGTAGTCGGCGCCTACCGCTTTCATCCACGCCAGCGGCACGGAACCAAAAGCTTCGTTCACTTCGTACAGATCAATATCATCAATGCTCATACCTGCCTGCTTGAGCACTTTCTCGGTGGCCGGAATCGGGCCTTCCAGCACCATGGTCGGATCGGAGCCCACCACCGCCATGGCATGAATGCGAGCCAGCGGTGTGAGACCGTATTCCTTCACTGCCTTTTCGCTGGCAATCATTACGGCGGAGGCGCCATCAGTAATCTGGCTGGCGTTGGCGGCACTGATGTGGCCCCCTTCCTGCAACGGTTGCAGGGCCTTGATGGCATCCAGCTCCGCTTCCCAGCGAATGCCTTCATCCACGGTATGCTGGTCGCTGCTGCCGTCTTCCAGGGTAATCGGCACCGGAATGATCTCGTCCTTGAAACGACCCGCTTCAGTGGCGGCGGCACCGCGCTTGTGGGAATCGTAGGCGAACTGATCCAGCTCGGCCTTGCTCACCCCGTACTTCTCTGCCATGCGCTCGGCACCCAGGAACTGGCTGAACGTCTCCCCGGGATAGCGCTTGCTGATTTCGCCGGTAAACGGATTGCCCATTTCCTTCACCGCCATCACCGGGGAGCCGATGGGCACCTGGCTCATGGACTCCACGCCACCGGCGATAACCAGATCCTGGGTGCCGCTCATCACCGCCTGGGCAGCGAAATGGATGGCCTGCTGGGAGGAGCCGCACTGGCGATCAATGGTCACCCCGGGCACGGACTCCGGCAGACAGGAGCTGAGAATGGAGGTACGCGCCACGTTGAAGGTCTGCGGCCCGATCTGGCTCACGCAACCAAAAATCACGTCATCCACTTTCTCCGGCGCCACGCCGATACGATCCACCACCGCATCAATCACCCGGCCCCCCATATCCGCCGGATGCACCTTGCTCAGCCGACCATTCTTCTTGCCACCGGCGGTGCGCACCGCCGCTACAATATATGCCTCTGCCACCTTGCTTCTCCTCACACGTCGTTGACTGGTGAAAATTCGATAATGTCCTTGAGGCTACGCTTGGGACAGGGAAGGGCTCAATGACAGAAAACAACGCGCGTAGCAGGCATTCGGTCACCGCTGTGACAGATCGGGTTCGCCATAAAGACTGTAAAGTTCGAAAAAATCGATTAAATCCCCCAGTCAGTTCCGCTGTTTCAGCAAACGGTTCCGGCTCATCCTTGTCCCCATGATTCAGACGGTCACATTCGTTCAACCGTCTCCGCTGGCATAACGACAACTCTCTGTAGAAACAGGCAATAACCGTCCAGCAACGCAATACCGCTATTGCGCGTGCCGGGACTACTGTACGCGCAGAAAACGTGAACCGGGTGCGCCCTGCACACCCTCATGTGGACATAACGCCATGAACGACGCAGAGAAACAGACAGGTTTTGCCAATCCCCGCCAGCCCATCGGCAAGCCGGGCATGACGGCGCTGCGGGTTATCCTGCTGGCCAGCATGGCAACACCCGGGATCAGCACCTCGGCGACCCCCGCCGATAGCCTGCAACTGGCCCGCGCCGGTGATCCCGCGTTCGAAGAACAGCACCCACGCCCGCCGCGAGTCGATCCGGAACAGGAACCGGCAACCGGTAGCTGGTCCCTGACCCTGGACAACGACCTGCTGGTGCCCGGCAGCCGGGACCAGGACTACACCTACGGCATCAGCGTAGCTGCCACCGGCAGCAAGGCCCGGGATTTCGCCCTGTCCCTGAATACCCCTCTGACCTGGATCGACAAACTGACCGGCGTGGAAGGCATCACCGGCAGCAATATCCGGGGGCACAGCTTCGAAGCAGGCATCTTCGGTTTCACCCCGGAAGACAAGGAAGCCGAGCGCCCACTGTACGACGACCGCCCCTACGCCAGCCTGATGTACCTCTCCAGCAGCAGGGTGCAGGTAGACCCGGCCAGGCAGGTGGCCTGGCACAGCTCCCTGACAGTAGGAGCCATGGGCCTGGATCTGGCCGGCGACATCCAGAACGGAGTCCATAAGGTGATCGGCAGCGACCGGGCGGAAGGCTGGGAGCATCAGGTCAGTGACGGCGGCGAACCTACCTTCCGCTATGCGGTGGCCAGGCAGAAAATTCTGCCCGTTTCCAGCGATAACCTGGAGGTAAAAAGCACGGTGGAGGGCTCGGTGGGCTACCTCACCGAAGCGCGCTGGAGCCTGAGCTTCCGTGCCGGGCGCCTGCACACCCCCTGGTGGCAGACCAGCCCGGAACTTGCGCACTACGGCGAACGCAACAATGCCACCGCCATGAGCCAGGATAACGAACGTTACCTGTGGGGTGGCATCGCCCTGGTGGGCCGGGCCTACAACGCCTTCCTGCAAGGCCAGTTCCGCGACAGCGAAGTGCGTTACGACAGTGGCGAGGTCAACCATGGCGTGGCAGAGGCCTGGCTGGGTTATACCTGGGCCTTCAACGACGGTTACCGGCTCAGCTACGTCCTGCGCGGCCACACCTCCGAATTGAAAGAGGGTGTAGGAGACCGCAATGTGCTGTGGGGCGGACTGGTGTTCGCCAAGACGTTCTAGGGCCTGTTCGGCGCGCCCTCATTCACTGTTGGAGCTTTGCGAGCAAAGCTCCAACGAGGTTCCCTAGGACTTCAATGCTTCCGCATAGGGGACCTGATCGGAGGATTCCCCGTAAATATCCCGCACAGGTCGCACCTCGATGCTGCCATAACGGGCCGGCGGAATGCGGCTGGCTACGCGGATGGCATCGTTCAGGTCATTGGCTTCAATCAGATAGAAGCCGGCGAGCTGTTCTTTGGTTTCCGCAAAAGGCCCGTCGGTAACACTGACCTGCCCATCACGCACCCGCACTGTTGTGGCCGTGGCCACCGGTTGCAGGGCGGAGCCATCCAGCATCACGCCGGATTCGCTCAAGCCGCCGCTGTAGGACTGGCATTCCTTGTTCAGTGATTGCCAGTGATCATCACCACGCTCCTGCATGGCCGCTTCGCTGTAATACACCAGACATAGATATTTCATCGTGCTCTCTCCTTGGCAGTCAGTTAACGAAAGCGTACCGGCGCGTGGTCCGGCTGCCAGTCCATAATCAGAGACATATCTTCCGGGTTGAAGGGGCTGGAAAAATGCTCGTGCAAAATCTGCCACTGGTCACCGTTCCTTTGCCAGACCTGGGTGACACGCATCCAGCCTCCCTGTTGCTCGCCCTCCACCGTAGCGCCGCAATGGGTCAGGCTGTGGCTCACCGCCAGGCTATCGGACGTTTCCACCTTGAGATCATGCATCTCGAAGAATGGGTCGGCGGGGCAGGCCTCCATGCATTTTTTCCAATGCTCCCGATAGGCCTTCGCCCCTTCCACCTGCATAGCCAGAATGGCATCAAAGGAACGGATGGCAGGGTGATAGAGTGCCATCACCGCATCCACATCGTTGCTTGCCGCCGCCTTGAGCCAGCGGCGGGTAAGATCCTCAATCGTGCTTTCAACGCTCATGGTTATCTCCTTGATTCCGGTTGTCTTATAAGGGAATCGAAAGGCAAGACGCTGTTTCGACAGGACAGTGGATTTTTTCACCCCAGCTCCGCCAGCCGCTGGCGCAGGAAGCGTTGTTCGGCGGGCTGGGTAGCGCGGTCCAGGGCGGCTTGATAGGCGCTACGGGCCGGTTCCCGCTGGCCCAGCCGGCGATGCATATCCGCCCGGGCAGCATGGGCCAGGTGATAATCGCGCAGGGTGGCGTCCTCCATCAGCGGCTCCAGCGCCTGCAAACCCGCTTGCGGGCCATCACGCATGGCCACAGCCACTGCCCGATTCAGGGCAACGATGGGGCTGGGCATCATTGTCAGTAACAGGTCATAGAGGCCGACGATCTCGGCCCAGTCAGTGGCATCACTGCTGGGCGCCAGGGCGTGGACTGCTGCAATAGCTGCCTGCAGGGTGTAGGGGCCGAAGCGCTGGGTCAGCAGAGCGCTACGCACCAGCTCATCGGCACGGGCAATTTCCTCCCGGTCCCAGAGACTGCGATCCTGTTGTTCCAGTAACACCAGTTCCCCTCCGGTAGTGGTGCGGGTGGCGCGGCGGGCATGGTGCAGCAGCATCAGTGCCAGCAGCCCTTTCGCTTCCGGCTCCGGCCGAGGTAACAGGGCCAGCACCAGTTCCGCCAACCGAATGGCTTCCTCACTGAGATCATGGCGCAGCAACTGCTCTCCCGATGACGCCAGATAACCTTCGTTGAAGACCAGATAAATCACCTGCAGCACGGCCTGCAAACGCTCGAAAAGGTCGTCGCCCTCCGGCACTTCGTAGGGAATTCTGGCATCTCGGATCTTGGCTTTGGCGCGCACGATGCGCTGGGCCACGGTGGACGGTTTCTTCAGGAAGGCGCGGGCAATTTCTTCCGTGGTCAGACCACACACCTCACGCAGGGTCAGTGCCACTTGGGCCTCCTGGGCCAGCCCCGGGTGACAGCAAGTGAAGATCAATCTTAGCCGGTCATCCTCAATGCCCACATTCTCCACCTCCATCTCTACCACCGACCGGGCCGTCAACTGCTCGGCCTGTTGATGGAGAATCTGGTCGTAGCGAGCACGGCGGCGCAGCTGATCGATAGCCTTGAAGCGGCCGGTGGACACCAGCCAGGCCCGGGCATTATCGGGTATACCTTCTTCAGGCCACTGGCGCAGGGCGGCCATAAAGGCTTCCTGCAGGGCATCTTCAGCCAGGTCAAAGTCCCCCAGCAAACGAATCAGTGTAGCCAGTACCCGGCGGGATTCCCGGGCAAACAGGGCATCAACCTCTCTGGTAAAAGCCGTGCCATCCATGACAATGCCACCTAAACCTGTTCACCAATGTGCTTGAGTACCAGCCCCGCCAGCCCTTTGGCATTACCGAAATAATCCAGTAACTCGATGGAGAGATCGGGGAAACGCTGCCGGGCGTCTTCCACCTGGGCGGGAATATCCTTGCCCACATGTTTTCCCTTGTTGAAGAACAACGGATACAGCTGCACGCGCGTCACAGGCTGGTGTTCCAGTTGCTGAATCGCTTCCACCAGGGAAGGCTGGGCCAGCTCAAGGAAACAGGGCAATACCGCCACGTATTCCTCTCCCGCCCCATGGGCGGATTCTGCCACGGCTTCCACCAGGGCACGGAATTCGTCGTTGGCAGTATCGCTGCGGCTGCCATGGGCCATGATTAATAGGGCTTTGGACATTGATACTCTCCGGACGCTTGCGTAGGAGCGTCGCTGGCGGCGCGATTCCTGACCTGGATAAAAACGTTGTCACCACAGAGGGCACAGAGAATACCGATTCTTTTCCTCAGAGATCTCTGTGCCCTCGGTGGTGAAATCGCCTTTGATTTACGTGTTTTATCGCGCCGCCAGCGACGCTCCTACAACGACGTTGTCGTGAACTCGTAGCTGGCTTCGACGACGATGGCATGCCGCCGTCCCAGCGCTTCCCGGTCATCATCGTAGCCGCCGCCAATCACTGTGGCCACCGCTATTCCCCGGCGGCGACAGCGCTCGATCACACCCCGGTCACGATCGGCGATACCCTGTTCGGAAATACATAGCCGGCCCAGGGGGTCATGCTCGAAAATATCGACGCCGGCATCATAAAGCACCAGTTGCGGCCCCACGGTATCGAGCAGGTTTTCCAGGGTTTCGAATACCGTATCCAGGTAATCCCGGTCGTTCATGCCCAGTGGCAAACCCACATCCAGATCGCTTTTCTGCTTGCGCACCGGAAAGTTCTTTTCGCAATGAATGGAACAGGTAAAAGCCCGCGGCTCATCCGCGAGCATGGCGGCGGTGCCATCACCCTGATGTACATCGCAATCGAAAATAAGCAGCCGCTCCACCGCACCGCTGGCCAGTAGCTGTTTGGCGGCGAAAACCAGATCATTGAAGATACAGAAGCCGGAACCGAAATCGTAATGGGCATGGTGGGTACCTCCAGCCAGGTGACAGGCCAACCCCTGTTTCAGAGCCAATTGGGCGGTAAGCAAGGTACCCATGGGGGCAATACACGTGCGTTTCACCAACCCCTCGCTCCACGGCAACCCCAGACGGCGCTGGGCTTTCTGATCCAGAGTGCCCGCAACAATATCCGACACATATTGCGGACAATGGGCCTGGGCCAACAGAGCAGCCTTGGCCCGGCCCGGACGAAATTCATTGTCCCCGTGCGCTATCCCCGCCGCCCGCAAATGCTCATGCAGCAGGCCAAATTTTTCCATGGGGAAACGGTGTTCGCCAGGAAAGGGAAAGCTGTAATCGGGGTGATAAACGAGAGGCAGCACAGACGACCATAGCGTGGAGGGATTACAGACATTGTGGCGGCCGGCGCTTACCCGGGCAATGGCACCGGGCTGAGCAAATGACGAGGATGGCGACACGAATGGGCATTTGTAGCTGGCGTATCGTCACCCTCTCCAACCCGGCTGCAGTCGAGCCCTAAAACAGCCACTCCAACCCATGCCGCGCCTGGTTGCGGGCGTTCTCGGTGATTACCTCGCCGTGGGCCAGGCTGAGTTTTTCGAAGGGCCATTCCAGGATACGGGTAATGCTGGCACGGGCTTTGCGACGGTTCAGGTACACCAGCCGCAGGATCGGGTGCCAACCCGGCTTCTGCCACAGACCGCCCAGTTTCAGATACCAGCGGGTGAAGCCATGATCACACTGGCGGAAGTTTTCGATCAGGTCGGCGGCAATCAGGGTGCGGCTGGCGCGATGATAGAACACCGTTTCCTGCAGCATGGAGCCTTCGATAAAGACCAGCTCGAAGTCATCGCCCCAATCCGGGTGCGGGGTTTCCGACAGCGTTGCATCCAGCGTCAGGTCCTTGCGCTTGCCTGCCAGCTTGGCCGGGCCATGCAGGAGCGCCTCCGGGTAGCGCTGTTTTACCTCGGCAGCAAACACATGGTGGAACAGGTTCGGACAGACGATGTGTTTTACCTCACCCAGTGCTGCCAGCTCCGCGGCCAGGTCCTCGTCCACCGGCACCGGCGAGTGCAACAGAAGACCGCCGGTGGACAGCTTTACCACCGTCATGCGGGTGCCCACATGCAACCCCATGAAAGCGTGTGGAACGGCGACGTGCCAGATGGCATCGGCAAGCGGTTGAAGGTGGCTCATGATGTAATCCTTCCGTGTCTCTGAATCATCAAGACTAAAGGCCAAACCGGCGGCTATCCATGGCTTTGTCGTAACGGCTCCAGCAGCTTTTCGGTACCGTCCATCTTCAACATCAGCGCCAGCGCCATCAGCCGGCCCAGCTCGCCGTTGGGGAAGCCCTTGTCGGCGAACCACAGCAGGTAGGGTTCGGGCAGATCGATCAGCACCCGGCCCTGGTATTTGCCGAACGGCATGGTGCGTTCGATCAGGGCTTTCAGGTCTTCCTGTTTGAAATCCATAGATTCAACAATGACGGCAGAAACGAAATAACGCAGTGGGCAACCATCCTTTCAAAGGCTGACAGCCGCCCCTGTACCCGACGTGCACGAGCAGCCTACAGGGCAGGCCTTGCACCGCCAACTGCTTATCCGCAATGATCCGGCTGCTGCTCGTTGCTGGCCTGACGCAGAATAGACACGGCACTGTGGGTAAACAGACCGGCAATGGCCAACGCTACCAGCAGGTCCGGCCAGCGACTGCCCTGCCAGACCACCAGAGCCCCGGAGAGCAGTACCGCCAGGTTGGCAATGGCATCGTTGCGTGAACACAGCCAGACCGAGCGGATATTGGCATCCCCCTGCCGGTGGCGCATCAACAGCAGTGCACTGACCACGTTGGCGGCAAGCGCCAGTCCCGCCACGCCCATCATCATCTGGCCCTGAGGCGCATTCCCCTGCAGCAAGGCCCAGACACTATTGCCCAGCACTATCACCCCCATGACCAGCAGGGAAACCCCCTTGATACGGGCAGCCCGCAACCGCCAGGCGAGGGACTGCCCCAACGCCCACAGGGTCAAACCGTAGGTAGCCGTATCACCCAGAAAATCCAGTGCATCCGCCTGCAGGGCACGGGAATCCGCCAGCACCCCGGAGGTTGCTTCCACTACGAACATCACCGCATTTATCAGCAGCACTACCCATAACACCCGGCGGTACTGCGGGGCCGGGCTGGCCTGGATATCACTATCACAACACCCCATCACTCAGTCTCCATCAGTTCACGTAAATCCTCGGCAACCGGCATGGGCTGCACCGGGCTGACGTTCGCGCCACCGGTATTACCCAACGGCACCCACAGCCGCGACAGCAGCACGGCCGCCGGCAGCCGCAATAGCTGACCTCGTACTTCGCGGGCATCGCGGCGCTGCCATCCCACCTTCAGCATCCACCAGTGGCTCTGCACATGGGGCACCATTCGGGTCTGGCCCAGCACATGGGCCCGCTCCAGCAGCGCGAACGCCTGCTTCCAATGACGCTGCCGGTAAGCCCGCCGGCCGTCGGCCATGGCCGCCGCAAACGCCTGTCTCTGTCGTTGATTCACGGGCTTCTCCTTGAATCGCTTTCGTTATGTCACCATTTAAAAAGCTATAGTGACTATAGGTTCAAGCCCCGGAGACGCCATGAGCACGCTTTTTTCCATCGGCACCCTGAGCAAAGCCGCCGGCTGCAAGGTGGAAACCATCCGCTACTACGAAAAGATCGGCCTGATGCCCGAGCCCGCCCGCAGCGAAGGCGGGCAGCGACGCTATCACCGCAAGCACCGGGAACGGCTGCAGTTCATCCGCCATAGCCGGGAACTGGGCTTTACCCTGGATGATATCCGCGAACTGCTCGCCATGAGCGAACAGCATGCCCATGCGGACAGCATCGCCCGCCGCCACCGGGCGGCTGTGCAGGCGCGCATTCACTCCCTGACAGCATTACGCGATGAACTGGACCGAATGATTAAAGAATGCGCCCAAGGACACGAGGGGGAATGCCGAGTCATCGAGGTGCTCAGCGACCATCAGGAGTGTCACGGCGACCATTGATGGTTTTACCGCTTACCCCATATGGGGGAAGACCCTTTCTGCCCAGTTTCTACAATGAACCTGGAACGACGACGCCCGGTAAGGACACGCCGGGATCAAATGATGAACAGAAAAGGGGAAGATCATGAAATGGACTATTGGCATTGCCACACTGCTCGCCTCACAGTTTGCCATTGCAGACTACTATTCCAGCCTTGATGACGACACCTGCTGGGATGGCCGAAACAGCCGCGGCGGCCCCTGCATGGTGGTGCACGACACCAAGTGGAGCCAGTACACCGAGGGGCGCTTCACCGTCACCTTCCGCAACACCTGTAACAACCGGATTTATGCCCGCTTCTGCAATGAGCGCGACAACGGCTCCGAAGATTGCGGCGCTTCCGGCATTTCCGCAGGCAACACCAAGAATTGGTCCACCAGCAACGCCAATGGCCGCTATACCTATAACTGGATCGGGGTAGAAAAAGGCTCCAAGGACTGGGTCTGCTCCGGCAAGGTACCCAACTGGCACGACTGACACGCTAAGGGAGCATGCCGTTCGGGCAGCATGCTCCCTGTTCTCTATCAGCACAGAAAATTACTGAGCAATGTTTTTGTAGATTTTCCCGTCCTTCATTATCACCAGAAAACTTTTCTCGGGATCGGCAACCAAATCAATATTTTCAAGAGGATTTCCATCGACCAGAATCAAATCTGCCAATGCGCCTTCCTTGACCACGCCCAACCTACCCTGATACGGCGCTCTTTTACCAGATAGCGCAAGCAGGTCTGCATTGGTGCTGGTAGCCATTTTCAGCACTTCTCCTGGCTTGTACCAACGAACCATTTTGGCAAGCTGAGCCCCCTGCCGCTCATTAAGCTTGGCATCAAAAAGAGTATCCGTCCCCCAAGCTGTTTTGATTTTATATTTTTTTGCCAGGGCATAGGCCGTGTCCGTTCCACGAGTCATCAACAATTGCTTTTCACGGTTCTCAGAACCATCAGGGAAAGCGGTGATATCCTCATCATCCAGAAAGGGCTGGAGACTCAACCAAATATCTTTTTTTGCCATCAACTTTGCGGTTTCTTCATCAATCAGCTGACCGTGGTCAATCACCTTCACGCCAGCACGAATCGCTGTTTGAACCGCTCTTGGCGTGTAGGCATGAACTGTCACGTAGGTGCCCCAGTTTTCAGCGGCAGCCACCGCTGCGCTGAACTCTTCCTCTGTATACTGAGAAACATCAATGGGATCGTAATTGGAAGACACCCCACCACCAGCTGCCAGCTTGATTTGTGAAGCTCCGAGCATCAGTTGCTCCCGGGCACGACGAATCACCTCATCAGGGCCATCCGCAATAGCAGCTCCGCCAACCTGTTCAGAATAATGCAAATGCCCATCGGATGACCGAGGCAATTCATTGGTATGACGGTAATCACCATGGCCTCCCGTCTGGGAAATCATCGCGCCGGATGGCCAGATTCTTGGCCCGACAATAAGCTCTTCATCAATAGCACGCTTGATACTGAAAACCGGACCAGCAAGATCACGCACACTGGTGAAACCTCTCATTAGTGTCTTTTCTGCCTCCTGAGCGGCAAGCAGGTTTAGATAACCTTCCGGGCCAGCAAGCGCGACACTCAAGGGGGCAGCAGCAAGCATCATGTGGAAGTGAGCATCTATCAACCCGGGCATCAGGGTGTTGCCTTTACCGTCAATGACTCGGATATCATCATCAACATCTATGGTTGATGATGATATTCGGCTTATCTGATTGCCGGTGATCAGCACATCTGAAAGCTCTGAAAGCGAAAGATCTTCACCATTGAAAATCTTGACGTTCCGGAATACTAATGAGCGCTCCTCAACAGAGGTCTCTGCAGAGGTTACGGAAGCGATCAGCACTACGCACCCGATGCAGGCAATCAAAAAAATCTTTTGTATCACGATGCCATTCCCAGGAAATGTGATTAGAGCTGAAACTAAAGCATGGCGCGATAAGACTCGTCTATCAAAATTACAAAAGACCCCCAAAGATTTTAAAGGCAGCAGCGCCACAGAGATTGCCCTACTTCGGCAATAGACACCTCGCTCAAACACTAACCAATAACCATATGGTTATCCCACCACGCTGCAGGCAAATCCAACCATTCACTATCCGTTCCCCCGGCTTGGCATTTGAAGAAACGGCATTTTCCTTGTCCTGATGTGACCGCAAAACCTTCAGGCACCGCACCCACGCCTGCGCAGTCTGGCATGGGGACATCCACCAAGGTGGCGGCGGTATCCAGATCCCAGATAAAAAAACGGTTGCCGCGCGGTGCGGTCATGGCCACCAGTCGCTTCTCACTGTGGATGGCAATGCTGGCGGTGTACTGTTTCATCATCGCCAGTTGCCCGTTGCTGACCGGGAACGGCTGGTAAGGTTGGCCGGGACGCTTGATGGCCAGCAGCGGCACGCTGTCCCAGGCGGGGCCATGGTATTGCTGGCCGGTGATCACAGTGCCGTCACTGGCCACCGCCAGGTGGCGGATGCTGTTCTGTTGTTGCGGCAGGGTTTCCTTGCTGATCCTTTCGCCGTGGCGGTCCATGATCACCAGACTCGGCGCCATGGCATCCAGATTCATTTCCTCACGGCTGCCACCTTCGGTGCGAATGCCGCCATTGCCGATCACCAGGGACTCGCCGTCCGGCAGCCAGGCAAGCTGGTGTGGGCCCACGCCATGGCTGGACACTTCGCCATCATGGATCAGTTGCAGGCGTTTGCTGTCCAGCCAGTAGCGCCCCAGCACACCACGGCCCGGTTCATCGGTGTCGTTCTCCGTGGCATACAACCACTGCCCACTGTTGTGAAAAACAGCGTGACCGTAGAAATGCCGTTGCGGTTGGCTGTGCAGGGTCTGCAGCAAAGTGCCGTTGCGCAGGTCCACCAGGTAGCTTTCCCGGGACGGACGACGGCCAACAAACAAAGCAAGCGGCAGGAAGGGGTGGCGACAGATGTCGTGGCAACGCTCCGCCACCGGTGTCGCAAAAGCGCGACGGCCATCGAGAAAATACCCCACCGCATAATGCTGCCCGGCATCATCGTTGCGGGCGGACAACAGTAACGGGGATTGCCCGCGCCCGGACCAGATGGTCCAGCCCCCGAGAGCGGCAGCGCCGGCCGCGATCCCCATCCCCAGTATTGTCCGTCTCGTTAGCGTCATATCATCAAGGTTTTTCGGCAATCCGTGTGTGTCGTACGGGCAGGGTGTACCAAGCCCTGCCCGTTGCAGTTTGTCGCTTGAGGCTTGTGCCTGCTCTGTAGGAGCACCTCTCGAGGTGCGAACCGAGCGCCAGCGAGACGGCTGAAGTGTCTATCCGGCGCTACAGGAATGCCTGATCGCCCCGCGGACGATTTCCGCTGACGCGGTGCGCACCTCAAGCGATGTATTCGCTGCGCTCACCCTTCGGGCCGGCGTTACTCCGCTACGCTCCGTTCCTACAGCGGCTTGGTAGTGAATCGCGGGCAAGACCGTTAACGATCAAAGCGTCTATGCCTCGCCTTTCCACTTTGAACCTTCAACTCGCTCCTGCTTTCAATCCCCGTCGTTGGCATTGAAGCCGATCTGGATACCCAGTTGCCGGGCCAGGTCGGTCTGTTGCAGGTTCTCCAGTGCATCCAGATCCGCATACAGCGACTGCAGCTGTGGCTGGCTGGCCTTGTCCTGCACCATCTCCATCAACGGGGCAGGCAGGGCAGCCAGCTTGTCGCGCACAGTTTTGTAAGCCGCATCAATGTCACCCGCCAGCTGCGCATCGCCGACCAGGGTGCGGATCCGTTCCCATACCGCCTGGGCCCCCTCCACAGAGGCCAGCAGATTTTCCGCGGAATGGCGGCTGCGCCAGGCTTCCGCCTGATAGGGCTGTGGCACCCCGTTGTTATGCCGGCCCATGGGAGTGCCAAGCTTCTTTTTCAGGGTATCCACGCCGGTAACCTGAACACGCAGGATACCGCCGAGCGCCTCATCCGCACTGGCATAACGATCGTTGGGAAAGCGCGTTAGCTGCTCAAGCATGCCGCCTGGCTGCCGCCACAGATCAACCACTTCCGCCGACAGTGCCTGCTGATGCCGGGCAATACCCACAAGCAATGGACAGTAGCGTTCCCGGTTATCAGCGATGGCGACCTTGTCATCGAAGAGCACATATTCAAACGCTGTAAGCCCCTGCACCACCACACTGGCGCCATCCAGTTGCTGCTGATCCAGATCGCCGAATTCATCCAGCAGGGCCTCTGTCTGGCGCGCCACCATATTGCGCTTGTCCGGCCAGAACTGGACCTGCCAGCTGCGATTACCCTCGGCGAGCGGCCCCACCATCAACGGCTGTAGTCGGGCCCAGGCCGTCTGGGTTTCATGGAATACCCGCTTCAGATCCTCCATTGCCTGCTCGTCGGCGCACCAGGCGCGACTGCTGTCGAGCAGCGCCGTATTGCTGGCATGCCACTGCTCATGGGCGGGCAGCAACACCTGGTTGGCCAACTGCTTCGCCACCTCCTCGCGGGGATTGCTGCAAGCGGCCAACGCCACCACCAACAACAGCAGAACCACTGAACGCATGATGCCTCCGGATTACAGGGAATTGAGGAATGCCAGCAGGGCGGCGCGCTGATCGGCATCGAATGTCAGCACCTTGTCCCGCGACGCCGCTGCTTCACCACCATGCCAGAGCACGGCTTCCATCAGATTACGGGCGCGGCCATCGTGCAGGAACTGGGTGTGTCCATTCACCGCTTCCGTCAGGCCGATACCCCACAGCGGGGCGGTACGCCACTCCTGACCGTTGGCCAGGAATTCCGGGCGGCCGTCCGCCAGCCCCGGCCCCATGTCGTGCAGTAACAGATCGGTGTAGGGGCGAATGGTCTGATTGGCCAGCTCCGGCTCCGACGCCTGGGCACCGGTGGTGAATTTGGGCACATGGCAGCCCTGGCAGTTGGCCTCATGGAACAGGGCCTTGCCCTTGAGCACCTGGGGATCATCCACATTGCGACGAGCCGGCACCGCCAGGGTGCGCGAATAGAACACCACGCTGTTAAGCACGCTGTCGCTCACCTCCACGTCACCGCCATTGGGCATGGCCAGACAATCGGTCTGACTGGGCGCGCAGGAATCCGTGGACACCAGATGGCTGTTCAACCCCATATCGTTGGCAAACGCCCCGGCGCTTTGCTGCAACACCCCGGGCTGGCCGGCTTTCCAGCCAAAGCGGCCCATGGCAGTGGTATTATTCGCCGAGTCCCAGACCCGGTTGGCGCGACCACTGATACCATCACCGTCGTCATCGTTGGGGTCCGCATGGGCCAGCAGGTCCGCTTCCGGAATGGCTTCCAACAACCCCAGCCCAATCATCGGTGGCGCCACCCGGGCGGAAAACAGGGTGGCCGGATGCATCTCGCCATAGGCCAGATCGAAGAACTCAAGACGCGGTTTGCGCAGCCCCACCTGATGGCCATCGGCAAAGGTCATGGTGACCGGCTCATAGCTCACCCGTACCCGCCCTTCCGGTTCGATCCCCGGGATGGCCGCGTCCTGGAACTGACCACCGTAGTTGGGCTCTGGCACCAGGCCACTGCGGGTCAGGTCATCGGTTTCACTGGCCGGTACCGACAGGCGCACCAGCATGGACACCGCCTGCTTGGCGTCCGCTGCCGGCGGATGGCCACGGCCATCCTTGATATGGCAATTCTGACACGCGTTGGTATTGAACAACGGCCCCAGGCCATCACGGGCATCCGTGGAGGCCGGGCCGATCACCCAGGGATTGCGAAAGAAGCTGTTACCGACACTGAAATCCAGGCGCCGGGAGGGCGACAGGTTGGCCAGTGGCAGGGAAAAGGCATTCTGGTCGGTCTTGGTAACGGTGGCATCACCGGCGGACAGGTGCTCACCGGGCTCTGCTTCGGTAAATGTCGGCCCCTGATCGCAGGCGGCCAACAGGGTGACCAGGGTCAGCAGGAGATATCGCAAGGTTCAAGTATCCTTCTCACTGGGTGGCGCAGCTGCGGGAGTGTCGCTCGCGGCGCGATTGACGACGTTAGCATCGCGCCGCAAGCGACGCTCCTGCGGTAACGGGCAGCGGCTCATTGCTTGCAGAGCACTGCCGGGGCTCGTTTCAGAAACTGTGGTTGGCCGTATCCGGGTTCAGAGCCTGGATATCCAGTACCAGGGCCGCTTTCTCGATACTGGCGGTCTGCTCCACCAGGGCATCGATGGCACGATTAACGGTAGCCGCACCTTCGGCATTACCCGGCGCGATCAGCTGATCAAAGTGGACGCCATTGGCGGCACTGTCCACCAGCGTCTGCAAGGCTGCTTCGCTGGCATTCAGGTCAGCTTTCAGCCTGTCATCCAGCTGCGGCTCACTGGCGGCAACCAGGTCGCTGAGGGACGGACCGCTGAGGGTCTCGCCGTCTACCCGCTGGTATTCACCCAGGTAGACATTCTCGATGCCCTTGCCGTTATAAAAGTGTGAGAAGTGGGTGTTGTCACTGAAGCAGTCGTGCTCGTCTTCCGGCGAATGGGCGGCCAGAGCTACCTTCATGCGCTCACCGGCCAGCTCGCCCAGAGACAGACTGCCCATGCCGAACAACATCTTGCGCAGGCCGTTTTCCACGCTGTCCGCAACCAGTTCCGCGCGATAGTTGTCCTGATTGGGCTGCCACTCGGCCACCATCGCTTCCAGATCACTGATCAGCAAATCGGCAACCACTTTCAGGTAGTCGCGGCGACGTTCGTTGTGCCCGCCGGTGGCATCATTGCCGGTGGCAAAATCCGTAGCCGGGCGTTCCCCGGCGCCAGCATCGGTACCGTTAAGATCCTGCCCCCAGAGCAAAAACTCGATGGCGTGATAACCGGTAGCCACATTCGCTTCTGAGCCACCCAGTTCGTTCAGGCTGGCAAGCAGCTCCGGCGTCAGCTCACTCAGATCCAGTTGTTGTTCACCGATTTTCAGCGACTGGCTGGCGATGATATTACCGCGAGCGCCAGGGTTACCCATCACCGCCTGATAATTGTCATCCACATAATCGATCAGCCCTTCATCCAGAGGCCAGGCATTCACCTGCCCTTCCCACTCGTCCACCACCACGTTGCCAAACCGGAATACCTCGGTCTGCATGTAGGGCGCCCGGGCATCGCGCCAGGCCTGACGGGCCGCGGCCAGGGTTTCCTCATTGGGATCTGTCAGCAGGGTATCAATCTGCCCTCGCAGTTCCCGGGCCTCGCTCAGCGCATCGCTGTAGGCTGCCAGCGCCATGTCGGCATAGTGGTCGATCACCAGCCGGGCACGGGCCTCGTCGTAGGCCGGCTCCGCAGTGGCAGAAGGTTCTTCACTGCAGGCAGTGAGCAGCAGAGAGGCCAGCAACAGGCCCCCTGTAGAGAGGCGGGACAACATGGAATTCCTCGACATATCGTGTGACAGCAAATGAAGCGGTGCCAGCAACGGGCAGCACCAAAAATATCAAGACACAATAATGCGAATTATTCTCATTGATTGAAAGGGCCAGGGCCGTAATTTTGCGCTTTCATGGGTATTTTTTTTCACCGCGGGGGCGTTCACAGTGAATAAAAAGCAGGATTGTTGATGAACCCGATTCACAAAGGACCTAGAATACCGCCGCCCTCCACTTCCTGCCGTGAGAGATGCCCGCCATGAGCACCGTTTTATTGATTCTGGTAGCACTGGGTTTTTTGTCCATCGTCGTCGAAGACATGGTCCACATCGACAAGGCCAAGACCACACTGTTCTTCGGCTCCCTGGCCTGGTTGCTGTTTTTCATTGCCCCGCCGGCCCATCTCAGTCATGAGGCCCTGATGGAGCGGCTGGACGAAAACCTGCTGGATATCGCCACCCTGTGGCTGTTCCTGATGGCCGCCATGACCTTTGTGGCCTATCTGTCCGGCAAGGGCATCATCGACAGTATCGTCAATCGCCTGCTGCCCACCCGCATCAGTGAACGCAAGCTGATGCTGCTCACCGGCCTGTTTGCTTTCCTGTTCTCCTCCCTGGCGGACAACATCACTGCCACCCTGGTGTGCATTGCGGTACTGATGAACCTGAAACTGCCGGCGGAAAAGCTGCTGCGCTATGTGGTGCTGGTGGTGTTCTCGGTGAATGCAGGCGGCACCGCCCTGATCACCGGCGATGTCACCACGCTGATGATCTTCCTGGCGGACAAGGTGGAAATCCCTGACCTGCTGCTGCTGAGCCTGCCCGCCGCCGGCGCGGTGGCGGTGCTGGCCGGCATGCTGTCACTGCGGCTCAGCGGTGAGGTAGTGATCAAGAAACAGGAAAGCGTGATTGACCGGGGCGACAAGGTCATTGCGGTACTGTTCTTTGCCACCATCCTCGGCACCATCGCTGGCAACGTGGCTTTTGGTATTCCGCCGGTACTGTGCTTCCTGTTCGGCCTGTCGCTGATGTTTATGGTGGTGCAGTTTCTCAACAAGGACGAGCCGGTGCTGGAATACATCCGCAAGATCGAGTTCGACACCCTGCTGTTTTTCCTGGGGGTATTGCTGCTGGTGGGCATGCTCAAGGAGCTGGGCATGCTGGCCTACTTCCCGGCCTTGTATGACCTGATGCCACCGGTGGCGGCCAATTTCCTGGTGGGGATTGCCTCGGCCATGTTCGACAATGTGCCCCTGACCGCTGCGCTGCTCAATTCCGGCATCGAGATGACCCTGCCGGAATGGCTGTCGTTGACCTATTCGGTAGGCGTAGGCGGCTCCCTGCTGATCATCGGCTCCGCCGCCGGGGTGATCGCCATGAGCAAGGTGGAAGCGCTTACCTTCGTCAGCTACCTGCGCTATTTCCTGTATCTGCTGGTGGCCTACAGCGTAGGCTTCGTGGCCGTGCTGGGGCTGGGGCAATGGCTGGTAATGTAGAAAGGGGCGGCCGTGGCGCGCCCTAACCCCAGACCCCATCCAGCTTGAGCTGATTCTTCAGTTTCCGCCAACGGGGTTCGGCTATCTGCGGGCGGGGCCTGAGTAATCGTAGCGGCAACCACTGTTGTTGCGGCAGTTTGTCGGCCCACTCTTCGCCGGGCAGCATGGTATCGGCTTGATACTGCTGGCCCTGATGATGGTATTCGAAGCTCATCAGCCACAGGGTTTCCTCCCCGTCTTCAGGCTGGTTATATTGCTGAACCCCTAATACCCGGCCATCAATATTGATGCCGTATTGTTTCAGCAAGGCGCGCTCGTAGTAATAGCCCACACTGCTCCAGGTGGAGACAAAGGCAGCGACCAGAACACCGAAACCAATCAGCGCAAACAGGGAGGAAAACAGCAATAAGCCCCAGTCCCCCGGCGAATGCTCCCACACCAGCAGGCCCACGCCCACCGAACCGAACGCCAGCCCCATCAGCAGCATCAAGAAAAAAATACCCAGGTGTTTACGCAGGGATTTGAAGAGCAGAACGCTGTTAAGCGGTTTGATAGTCATCACAACACCTTCCGTCCATGGAACGCGCAAGAATAGCGGGGAAGATCAACCAGCAAAAGCCGAATGGTAGTGCACCCTGGCATCCGGCCAGTCCCCAGCCAGCAACAATGCCTGGAAATATTCCGGCGGCACGCCGGGCAGACGCAGCAATGGTGTGGCCACAAAACCAAAACGCAGATACCAGGACGGATCCCCCAGCAACACACAGCCGGCTGCCCCCTTCTCGCGCAGTGCAGCGATCACCGCCTGCATCAGTGCTGAGCCGATGCCTTGCCCCTGGTAGTTCGGCAACACTGACACCGGGCCAATCCCGAACCAGTGTTCACTACCGTCAGAAAGCGACACAGGTGACGCCGCCACATGGCCCACAGCATCTCCATGACGCATAGCGACCAGCGACACCGTCAAGGCGCCATTCTCGCGTAACAGGTTAACGATCTGTGCTTCGCGCTGGTCGCTGTGCGTTACATTGGCAAACGCCGCATCGGTTAACGCGGTAATGGCGGGGATATCCGCCGGCGTTTCCGCACGGATAGTCAGTCCAGTCATGACGGTAACCGGGCAATGGATGAAGGTAGGACAGCCCTCTTCAAGACAAGGAGAACATGCCCGGTCAGTATAGCGGACACTCAGTTGGCGCCATAAAGATCGCTATTCAGATCCTTCAGGTCACGATCCAGTTGCTGCCAGTTGCCCTGGCCATCCGCATCCATGTCGGCCAGCTCATGGTATTCATCAATGCGCTGCTGCAAATCGGTGAGCACATCCTGCAGTGCCAACTGGTGGCGTTCCGCTTCGATACCGGAATCCCCATTGGCGTTCACACCCCGGGCCTCCAGCTGCTCCAGCTCTGTTTCCAGTTCATCCAGCTTGCCCTTGATGTCGGCAAGCATCTGCTTGGCATTTTCCATGTTGATGACTCCTCGAGTCGCTGCATGAATCCGGTTCCAGATTGGCCCGATTATTCCCTCAGGGTCAAGACAGCACCCTGTAACGGCGTATTACGTAGGACAATCGGTCAGCGCAGGCACCACAATTGTGGCTGCATCCCGGGGATTCCGTTACATTGCTGGAAATGATTTCACTGACAGGCCACGCAGGTAATGAAAAAAACCGCTGAACGGGCAGAACTGCTCAAGGACATGATTCAGGAAGCCATCGACGATGGCGCCACCACCGTGGAAGAGGTACACCAGCATATCGCCAGCCTGCCTTTCGACGCATTGGAAAAACTGGGATTGTTTGAAGAGCGGGCCAGCAATCTGAAAGAAAAACAGCGCAAGACCATCGGCCTGGTGTACGACACCATTCGCAAGGTCAATCAGGAAGTGGGCTCACTGATTTCGGAACAGTTTGCTGCTCTGGAAGACGCCCGCACCGCATCGCGCAATATGAACAACAAGGACGAGCAGGACGACTAGTTGCGTCCTGCTGATCAGGGATGAATACCTCGCTCACCCTCTCTCTCCGTCTGACGCTGATTGTTGTTGTCGCCATTTTCCAGGGCTGCAACAGTTTCCACCCCGGTGAACGGCTACATAGCGACGCCCTACCTCCCCCGACACAGGGGCCCTTGGTAGATGCCACGCAAGCAGCACTTGGCGACCGCCGGCAAGATCATCAGTCCGGTTTCTATTTGCTGCATGATGGCCTTTCCGCGTTTATTGCCCGGGTATCACTGATTGAAACCGCCCGCGCATCCCTGGACTTGCAGTACTACATCTTCAGTAACGACACCACCGGGCGAATCATTATCAGCCGGCTATTGGAAGCGGCAGACCGGGGCGTACGAGTGCGCGTGTTGGTGGATGATCTGGGCACCCGCGTGGACAACCCTCTGGTCGCCACCCTCCACGACCATCCCAACATCCAGATCCGCCTGTTCAATCCGGTCAAGGCTCGTGGCGGCCCACTGCGTCTGATGGAAATGGCATTCACTTTCGGCCGCACCAACCATCGCATGCACAACAAGTTGATGCTTGCTGATTCCCTGGTAATGATTGCCGGCGGGCGCAACCTGGGTGACGAATACTTTTCCAATACGCATCTGGATTTCCAGGATGTGGATGTGCTGACCACTGGGCCGGTGGTTCAGGCCGGCATGCAAAGTTTCGACGACTACTGGAACAGCCAGGCCGCTCTGCCGGTGGATCGGGTACTGGATGCGGACGATGCTGAAATGTCCCTGACGGAAATGCGCGAGGCGCTGCGCGCCTTCCTGGTCGACCAGCGCGACAGCGAGTTTGTCGATGCACTGCGCGGTTCCAGCCTGGCTCGCAAACTGGTGGCCGGGGAAGTCCCCCTGGAATGGGGTACGGCCACCCTCTATGCAGACCCGCCGGACAAGGCTCTGTCACATACCGACACGCCACGGGACACCTTCCTGCTGGAAGACCTCAAGACAATGCTGGAAAGCGCCGAGGAACGACTGGAAATCAGCTCAGCGTATTTTGTACCCGGCAAACGCGGTGTCGCCCTGTTTCGCGACAAGGAAGCCACAGGCGTGGACGTCAGCATTCTCACCAATTCCCTGAGCACCACCGATGTGGCTATCGTGCATAGTGGCTACTCACGCTATCGCAAGTCTTTACTGGAAAGTGGCGTGGACCTGTGGGAACTTCGCGCCGAAGCCGGGCAGCGTCAACGCATGCGCTGGTTCCAGGGGGAGTCCCGCGCCAGCCTGCATGCCAAGACCTTTGTCATTGACCACGACCGCAGCTTTATCGGCTCGGTCAACCTGGATGGCCGTTCGCTGATACAGAACACGGAAGTCGGTCTGCTGATTGAAAGCAAAGCGCTCAACCAGCAACTCAGCCAGTTGTTTGATCGCTGGGTCGCCGCCGATTCCGCCTGGCGGCTCTCACTGAATGAAGAACAAAAACTGCAATGGCAGGCCCGTGATAATAATAACTTGCTTACCGTGAATCACGACCCGGAAACCTCCCGGTGGCAACGCTTTCGGGTCTGGTTGTTGTCTTGGCTGCCGATTGAATCGCAGATTTAACAGGTTGTTGAAACACCCCTGAATCACGCACCTTTCCTGGTTTTCTGTGAGACGCAATGCTTGCAGTACTCCAAGTGTCTTCGCGACGCGAACATCGCAGACAATCATGTTTCAAGGACGCTTTAAGGAACCTCTTAATAACTCCACCAACGCAATCACTGACAGGGCCAGAATCGCCACATTCACTGTGGCCGCATTGAACGCTGCCAGCAGATACTGCGGCGCCAGCAAAAATACGAACAGGGACAATACCCCGATCCCCGCCGCCGACAGCTGATACGGCCAGTGGCGGCGCCACCACACCAGTATCGCCAGCCCCAACAACACTTCCAGTGCCCCGCCGCCATAGGCAATCCACATCGCCTGCTTATGGCTGGCACCCAGTACCTGATTCATGGCCAACTCGTCTTCGTGAGGGCCCAGCCATTTCGGGACAATACCCTGGTAAATCCAGATAAAGGCCAGGGAAAAACGACAAAGCTGCAGCGTCATCCCAACTCCACAACAGAAAAATGCGGGTTATCCTGCAAGGCAATCAGTGTTTTGATCTGTGCCATGATCACCGTCCTGCTCTCACCGCCCATATCCAGCAACAGACACTCCTGACGTTCCGGCGTGTAGCCGGTATCCCTCGCGACTCCCTCCAGGGACTCACCGCCTTGCAGCACCAACCGCACAGGCAAACGAAAAGTGCAGGCAATTTCCAGATAATCATGGTCGTCGCAATGCAGCATGGCTTACTCCTGATCCGGAATACGCACCAGCAAATCCGTCACGCCTACCTCCACACCGGCCTGACTCAACAGGGTAGTGATCTGTCCGCGATGGTGAGTCTGATGGTTGAAAAAATGCAGCAACAAGCTGCCGAAACGACGATGTCCCGGCACCCCCTTCATGTTTTTATAGTCCAGCACCGTATCCAGGTCTGTTGCCGTCAGTGTTGCCACCCAGTCGACGATCAAGGCATCCAGCCAGTCCCGCTGCTTGCGCAGGGCCGCAAAATCCGCACAGGGCATCTCGTCCAGTGCTTTCGGCCAGGGCAGATCCACGAGCCTTGCAAGCCTGGCACCACAACCCGGGAGCCCGGCAAAGCGCTTCAGCCAGATGATGTCAGCCACCAGAATATGACTGAAGGTGCCGAACAGGGAGCCGAAAAAAGCACCGCGATCCTCCCGCAACGCCGCCTCACCCAAAGGTGCTGCCAGAGCGTAAAGTTGCTCGTTCATCCAGCGGTTATAGTCCGCCATCAACGCCAGATTCCCTGTTTCGCTCACAAACCCGCCTCCTTCAGTACGCTACCCACACCCGGCCAGACCCGCTCAAGCGCAGACCCGGTTTCCCGAAACGCCTCCTGAACCAATTTCACCACCTTGACTCTGCCGCTACCAGCAGCCCGCAACCGACAGACGCATTATCATCCCCGTCCTTTCCCGATTAGAATGGTCGGCTCGCTCGCGTATGCCCTGCAGTATGGATAATCAAGAGTATGCATAGGACGCACACACCCGCACAATCCGGCCCCGCCGGCAGCCGTCTGCTGACGCTGCTGATGCAGCTGGACCGCAAGGCTGCCCGGGCCAGCCACGGGGATTTTGCCGAGCGTCTGGGGCGGCTGTTCGACCTGTCCGATGCCATCGCCCTGGACGGGGCCAACCAATACCGCCCCAAAGGCCCGTTCGATGCCAGGCCGGATGCCTCCGAGCGCCTGCAGGCGGACCTGCTGAAGACCCGCGACACCCTGCTGGCCCACCTGAGCCGCAGTTTCGCCGGGGAAAAGGCCGCCTCGGTGATTCCGCTGCCACCGCTCAGGGACGACGCCCCGGCCGACAAGCGCCCCACGTTCGGTGCCTACGAACGCTTCTACCAGGCCCACCAGCGGCAGATGATCGCCGGACTCAGCAACCTGCGCCAGCGGGCCCGCCGGCTGCTTATCGGCCACAGTGAAGCCATGGCCCGGCTGGCGGAACTTGACGCGGTGTTTGAACAAAGTATGGCCGGCTATGTGCGCCACTGTTTTGGCGCCCTGCCCGGCTTTCTGGAAAAACGCTATCGCACCCTCTGGGACACCCGTGATCCCTTTCACTCCGCCCAGGACTGGCTCGCCCCGCAAGGGTGGTTGAGCCAGTTCCGGCGCGAACTGCAAATGCTGTTACTTGCCGAGCTGGATGCCCGCCAGGAACCCATACTCGGCCTGCTGGATGCCCTCGCCACCGACGCGACGGGCAACCAGTCCATCAATAACGAGGTAAGCAAGACCGTATGAGACGCTTTCTTTTTGCTGTCCCCTTTATCCTCGGCGCCATTGCCGTGATCTGGATCGCCACCACCTTTCTGAGCAACCCGGTGGCCCTGACCGTGACTCTGATCATCGCCGCCGCCTACACCCTGGGCTTTGCCGAACTACTGCGCTTTCGCCGCACCACCGCCACCCTGGACCAGCAGCTCGATGACCTGCCCAGCAGCCGCGATGGCCTGACCCACTGGCTCAAGGCCCTGCCCGGCAGCCTGCGCCACGCGGTACACCGCCGCATCGACGGCCACCCGGCGCCGCTGCCCGGCCCCCAGCTCACCCCCTACCTGACCGGCCTGCTGGTGATGCTGGGCCTGCTGGGCACCTTCGTGGGCATGATCGTCACCCTGCAAGGGGCCGCCACCGCCCTGGATGGCAGCAGCGAACTGACCGCCATCCGCAGCGCCCTGGCCGCCCCCATCGCTGGCCTGAGCCTGGCCTTCGGCACCTCCATCGCCGGTGTGGCCGCCTCCGCCATGCTGGGGCTCAGCGCCGCCCTGTGCCGCCGCGACCGCATGGCCGTGTCCCGCAAGCTGGACGACCGGGTGGACCTGGAGCTGCATGCCTTCTCCCTGGATCACCAGCGCCAGTCCGCCTATAGCGCCCTGCAAGACCAGTCACGCATCTTCCCGGAACTGGTCAGCGCCCTGCAGGGGCTCACCGGGCGCATGGAACAGATGGGCGAACAGCTCAGCGAGTCCCTGACCCGTAACCAGCAGGATTTTCATCACACCCTCACCGACCAGTACCGCACCCTGGCGGAGTCGGTCAGCCAGTCCCTCAAGGAAACCCTGGCGGACAGCAGCCGCCTGGCGGTGGAAAACATCCAGCCGATCATGGAGCAATCCCTGGCCGGCCTCAGCCAGCAGGTACAGGGCACCCACGAACGGCTCAACGCGATTACTGAGAAGCAGCTCGCCACCCTTACCGACCGGTTCCGCGAGACCACCGAAGCCGCCGCCCAACACTGGCAGCAGGGGCTCGATCAGCATCAGCAGACCAGCGCCCGCCTGGTCAACGATATCAGCACCTCCCTGGCCGCCCACCACGACCAGTTCCGCGACAACAGCAGCCAGCTGCTGGAACAGGTGCGCAGCACCCAGTCAGAGCTGGGTAACGCCAGCGAACAGCAATTGGCAGCCATCGCCGAGCAATTCCGCAGTGCCAGTGAGCAAGCACTGCAACAGTGGCAACAGGGCCTGGCTGAGCAGAAAGACACCGGCCACAGCCTGCTGCAGGAAGTGCGCGATACCCAGCAGCAGCTGGCCCGCACCAGCGAAGAGCAGCTTACCGCCATCACCGGCCAGTTCCGTGAGGTCAGCGATCAGGCCGCCGCCCAGTGGCGCGACGGCATCGACGCACAACAGGCATCCGGCTCCACCCTGATCAACGAACTGCGCAGCGCCCTGAGCGAGCACAACCAACAGTTCCAGACCAGCGCCGCCGGCCTGCTGGACGGCCAGAAATCCGGTATCGATACCCTGGTGGCCACCGTGCGCGAGGAGCTGGTTGCCCTGCGGGATGCGGAAGCGGGCCGCAGCGAGGCCGCCAGCGAGCGTCTGGCACAACTGGAAGGCACCGTCAGTGAACACCTGAGTCGCCTGGGCACCGCCCTGGAAGCGCCCATGACCCGCCTGATCGAAACCGCCTCGGAAACACCGAAGGCCGCCGCAGAAGTGATCAGCCGACTGCGCGAGGAGATGACCCGCAGCAGCGAACGAGACAACGAGCTGCTGGAAGAGCGCCGCCGCATCATGGCCGAGCTGGACACCCTGCTCAGCAGCCAGCGCGATGCCGCCGGCGCCCAGCGCGAGGCCATCGAAACCCTGATCACCGCCGCCAGCGACACCCTCACCCAGGTCAGCGACACCTTCGCCCAGCAGGTCAGCGCCCAGAGCGAACAGCTCGACCAGGTGGCCGGTGATGTGTCCGGCAGCGCCGCCGAGGTGGCCAGCCTCAGCGATGCCTTTGCCACCGCCGTGCAGGTATTCAGCGAGGCCAACGACAAGCTGCTGGATAACCTGCAACAGGTGGAAAGCCGTCTGGAGCAGTCCTCCGCCCGCGCCGATGAACAGCTCAACTACTACGTGGAGCAGGCCCGTGAGGTGATTGAACTGAGCATGGCGTCCCAGAAGGAAGTCATCGACGCCCTGGGCACGCTCAACGGCGCCAACACCACCCCCGGCAGCAACGTCGCCCACAGCGAAGAACGCCAGACCAGCGAGGTCAACTGATGGACGATCTGCACGATAGCGACAGCGCATCGGTGTGGGCCATCTTCTCGGACCTGATGGCCGCCCTGGTGGGCATTCTGGTGCTGGTACTGGTGTGGGTCATCGGCATCCAGCTGGAACTGAGCCAGTCCCTGGAAGAGGAAAAGGCCCGGCGGGTGGCTGAAGAGCAGCGTCGCCAGGCCCTGGAAGAGGCGCTGGCCGACCCCCTGGCCAGTGGCAGGGTCACCTTCCGCGATGGCCGCATCGGCATCAGCGGCAGCGTGCTGTTCCAGCTCAACTCCGATCAGTTACAGCCGGAGGGGGAAGCCCTGTTGCGGGACCTGGCCAAACCCTTGCAGGTGTTCCTGGACCAGCACGACGAACTGCTGATGGTCAGCGGCTTCACCGATGACCTGCCGATCCAGAGCGGCAACCGCCGCTACCAGGACAACTGGGGCCTGTCCGCCCAGCGGGCACTCACCGTCACGCGCACCCTGATCAACCAGGGCATGCCCGCCGACCAGGTGTTCGCCGCCGCCTTTGGGCCCCACCAACCGGTGGCGCCCAACAACAGCGACACCACCCGGGCCCAGAACCGGCGGGTGGAGCTGACCACCGTGCCCCGCCAGGGCACCAAGGTCAGCACCGCCCAGAAACACGTGGAGGGAGCGGACAGCAATGGCTGATACTGCCGCGCTCAGTGCCATCAACGAACAACTGGCAAACCTGCGCGAACAGGGGGGCCACCGCTATGCCCCGGCCCGCTTCCGCTACCTGGAAGCCCAGACCGAGCGCCTCGGCCAACTGGCACGTGTCAGCGCCACGGCGCTGACACGGCTGAGTGCGGCGCTGGAATGTTTTCAGGAAGACTTTCAACGCGAGGGCGCGTGCGTGGATGCGCAGCTGACTGAGCACGACCTTGCCGACACCTTTGCCGCCCTGCGGGAAAAAGGCGACCTGAAAGCCCTGCTGCGCCATCTGCGCAGCCGCCAACAGCAGCAGGCACCATCGGCTTTCACCGCCCTGCATGCCAGCTACGCAAGCAGTCAGGGGCCTCAGGAAGAACACGCCGACAGCGACCCGGTGACCGCCCTGCTACGGCAGCAGGAACAGAGCGTACTGGCCAGCCACGGCATTGATGCGCCCAGCACGCCAGTGGCGGATGCCCGCCCCCGGGAGCTGAAGGCTCTGCGCCAGGTGCGTGCCAAACAGCAGAGCCAGCGCAAGCGTCAGCGCATCGAGCAGGCCATCCACCAGACCCCCAGCGATGCCGGCCCGCTCAATTCCCACCGGCTGGTCAGCCGCGCCCTGGAAACCCTGCGCGATCTTTCCCCCGCCTATCTGGATCACCTGGTTACCCAGGTGGACACGCTGATGTGGCTGGAGAAACTGGCCAGGCAGCGGCGGAATTTCTAGCTTCTAGCTTCTAGCTTCTAGCTCGTAGCTCGTAGCTCGCCACTCTGACCCCAACCCTTCGCGATGCAAGCATCGCTTCCCACAACACCCTTGCTACGAAGCAGGAACTATGTGGGAAGCGATGTTCACATCGCGAATCAGCCTTTGCAGGCCCTACCTATTTTTCCTCCTTGCCTTCATCCTCCGGCGGATGCAGCAAGTCATCATGCTCGCCCATTTCCCAGGGCAGCTTGCCGGGGGTGAGACCCAGGAAGTGCAGGTAATTTTCAAACTGATCGAGAATGTCGCGAATGATGTCATCCTCATCATAGCCGAACACATCGTAGGACCGCCCACCCCTTCGCAGGAACACCTCCGCCCGGTAATAGTTTTCCTCTTTCATCAACGTGGTGGCACCGCCCGCCGTGACAAAGCCTGGCACCGGCTGGCTGACCAGGCGGATATCGTAGACGAAGCCCACATGCCCCTCACGATTCACCTGTAACTCGGCACGGATCAGGTTGTCATCGAACAGCACCCGGGCATCCCAGCCGGACTCCTTCATTTCCTTCACTACTTTTTCCATGCTCTGCATGGCAGTGCCGCGAATAAAGGCTTCCACATTGTCGCGCCCGGGGAAATCCATCATGCCTTTGAGGCGATGACGCCACTGCGAACCGGTGAGGTGACGGCGCGTTGCCATATGCATTTGCAAGCTGGTTTCCCGATGCCCTTCAATCACCAGCGCCCGCCACATACCCATGGCCGCCAGAATAATGATGATGGCAAACGGCAACGCACTGGCAATGGTCATGGTCTGCAGCGCCTGCAAGCCACCGGCCAGCAGCAGCACCGAAGCGATGGTCCCTTCCAGCACCGCCCAGAAAATACGCTGCCAGGCCGGGGGATTGAGCACCCCGCCAGAGGCCAGTGAATCTACCACCAGGGAACCGGAATCCGAGGACGTCACAAAAAAAGTAATGATCAACAGCACCGCCAGGAAGGAAATAAACGATGACAACGGCAGCTGATCAAACAACTTGAACAAGGCAACGGCCTTGTCGGTTTGCACATCGCCCACCAGCGTGCTCACCCCTTCGTTCATGATCATATTCAGCGCGGTGTCACCAAAAACAGAAAACCACAGGAAGGTGAACAACGACGGTACCAGCATCACCCCCACCACAAATTCGCGAATGGTGCGACCGCGGCTGATCTTGGCAATAAACAGCCCCACAAAGGGAGCCCAGGCAATGGTCCAGCCGAAGATAAACAGGGTCCAGTTACCGATCCAGTCGCTGTGGGTATAGGCCTGCA
>NZ_JABURH010000068.1:35310-37835 GCF_014762765.1 Alcanivorax sp. | reverse complement strand
ATTCCGAGGATCCTATGAAGGTTCTTGTACCCATCAAGCGAGTCATTGACTACAACGTCAAGGTTCGCGTGAAGGCGGACAACTCTGGTGTTGATCTCGCTAATGTCAAAATGGCCATGAACCCCTTCTGTGAAATCGCTGTAGAAGAAGCGGTGCGCCTGAAAGAGAAGGGTGTGGTTACCGAAATCGTTGCCGTTTCCATCGGTCCCAAGACCGCTCAGGAGCAGCTGCGTACTGCCATGGCACTGGGCGCTGATCGCTCCATCCTGGTAGAAACCGATGAAGACGTTCAGCCGCTGGGCATCGCCAAGGCACTGAAAGCCATCGTTGACGAAGAAAAGCCGGACCTGGTGATTCTCGGCAAACAGGCTATCGACGGCGACAACAACCAGACCGGCCAGATGCTGGCTGCGCTGACCGGCATGCCGCAGGGCACTTTCGCGTCTGAAGTGGACGTGGCTGACGGTAAAGTGAAGGTTACCCGTGAAATCGACGGCGGCCTGCAGACCGTTGAGCTGAACCTGCCGGCGGTGGTCACCACCGACCTGCGTCTGAACGAGCCGCGTTATGCGTCTCTGCCGAACATCATGAAAGCCAAGAAGAAGCCGCTGGACACCAAGACCGCTGCTGATCTGGGCGTTGACCTGACTCCGCGTGTGACCACCGTCAGTGTGGAAGCCCCGGCCGAGCGTCAGGCTGGCATCATCGTTGGCTCCGTTGACGAGCTGGTCGAGAAACTGAAGAACGAAGCGAAGGTGATCTGATGAGTGTATTAGTTTACGCCGAACACGATAACGCCGCGCTCAACAAGGTCACCCTGAGTGTGGTTGCTGCTGCCAAAGAGATCGGCGGCGACATCACTGTGCTGGTAGCCGGTAAAGGCTGTGGCGCTGTTGCTGAAGAAGCGGCCAAGATCGATGGCGTTTCCAAGGTACTGTGCGCTGACAACGACGCCTACGAGCACCAGCTGGCCGAGAACGTTGGCGACCTGGTTGCTGAAGTTGGCGCTGATTACAGCCACATCCTGGCTGCCGCTACCACCACCGGCAAAAACTTCGCGCCGCGCGCTGCAGCGCTGCTGGACGTGGCCCAGATCTCCGAGATCTCCGACGTGATCGACGCGGATACCTTCAAGCGTCCGATCTACGCCGGTAACGCCATTGCTACCGTGAAAAGCAGCGATGCCAAGAAAGTGATCACCGTGCGTGGTACCTCTTTCGACGGCGTAGCCGCTGAAGGTGGTTCTGCTGCTGTTGAGAACATCGACATCGCCAAGGACGCTGGCATTTCCTCCTTCGTGGGTGAAGAGCTGGCCAAGTCCGACCGTCCCGAGCTGACCTCTGCCGAGATCGTGATCTCCGGTGGTCGTGGCATGGGCAACGGCGAAAACTTCGAAATCCTGTACAAGCTGGCTGACAAGCTGGGCGCTGGCGTGGGTGCTTCCCGTGCTGCCGTTGACGCAGGTTTCGTACCCAACGACATGCAGGTCGGTCAGACCGGTAAGATCGTTGCGCCGAACCTGTACGTTGCTGTGGGCATCTCCGGTGCCATCCAGCATCTGGCCGGCATGAAAGACTCCAAGGTCATCGTTGCGATCAACAAGGACGAAGAAGCCCCCATCTTCCAGGTGGCGGACTACGGCCTGGTCGCTGACCTGTTCGAAGCCGTACCGGAGCTAGACGGCAAGCTGTAAAAAGCCTGCAGTCAGCACCAACAAAAAACCCGGCCTTGTGCCGGGTTTTTTGTTTTCGAGGTACAAGCGACGCTCAATGGGCCGGGGAAGACCCAAACGTTTTGCGACATTCTGAATTCCTACGAAGCCGCTGTAGGAGTTCCTCTTGAGGGACGAACCGAGCGACAGCGAGGAAAATGGTTCAGATGCCAAAACGTATCTGTCTCTGTCCCTTGGGAACTGGAAATCACTCCCTTTGGTCGCCTCGCTTCGTGAGGTTCGTCCCCTGGAAGGGAATTATTCGCTGCGCGCACCCTGCGGGCCGCCCGGGCGGGCGTTACTCCGCTACGCTACGTTCCTACAGGTGCCTTGAACTTCGTCAGGACAGTCAAAGCTGAAAGCTGGAGCAAGAAATGTTTTCGGGAAAAACCGCGTTAATCACCGGCGCCTCCAGCGGCATCGGTGAACAGATGGCGAGGCAACTGGCTGCTGTGGGCTGCAACCTGATTCTGGTAGCGCGGCGCACCGAGCGACTCGATTCCCTTGCCAGGGAGTTGGTGTCGGTCACCGTTGATGTGATTACTGCTGATCTGTCTGATCCGCAAGCGGCCGAAGCGGTGTATGCACAGACGCAGGCAGCCGGGCGGCAGGTGGATATTCTCATCAACAATGCCGGCTTTGGTTTTCAGAAACCGCTGTTGGCGGTGGATCAGCTGGGCATGGTTGATGTGAACGTCCGCAGTCTGCTGGCACTCACGCAGCTTTTTGCCACGCCCATGGCCGAGCGCGGAGAGGGCTGGATACTGAATGTCGCTTCTGTGTCGGCCTGGTTCCCCATTCCCGGTATGGCCAC
>NZ_JABURH010000068.1:23937-34814 GCF_014762765.1 Alcanivorax sp. | reverse complement strand
TTAACCATGCTTGGCGATATCTTCTGCAATGGCCAGTGCTGCGGTCAGCCCCGGGGATTCAATCCCCAGCAGGTTGATCATCCCTGTGATGCCGTGCTCCTTCTCTCCCTGTATCAGAAAATCCCGATAGGGTTCTCCTGCAATAAACAGCTTGGGGCGGATGCCGGCGTAGGCGGGGGAAAGCCTGTCTGAGTTCAGCTCTGGCCAGTAGTGACGGATGGCGTCTTTGAAGTGCGGCAGCCGGGCCGAATTGATCTGGTAATCCTTGTGTTCGATCCACTCCACATCCGGGCCGAAGCGGGCCTTGCCGGCCAGGTCCACGGTGAGGTGAATGCCCAGTCCGTCTGCCTCTGGTAGCGGGTAGATCAGCCTGCGGGTGGGACTGCGCCCACTCAGGGAAAAGTAGTTGCCCCGGGCCAGTCGTTGTTCGGGGATGCGTTCTTCGGGGAAGCCGACACAGCGCTTCAGCAGCGGCACGGCATGCAGCCCAGCGGCATTGATCAGTTGTCGGCACTGTAATTCGAAAGGGCCGTCGTCGCTGTCCACATGGAGTAGAAAAAATCCAGGTTCACAGTCTATCCGGCGCACCCGGTGGCGATAGCAGAGCAGGGCATGCTGCGCCTGTGCCTGCTCGGCAAGTCGCGCCATCAGCGCATGGCTGTCGAGGATACCGCTGTGTTCGCTGAGCAGGGCTTCGTTGGTGTGGAGCCAGGGCTCCTGTTGATGCAGCCACTGCTGGCTGCAGCGGTGTAATCCGGTGGCGCCGCTGTCCAGCGCGTTGTGATGCAGTCGCTCCAGTGCGTCCTGTTGTTGTTCATTGGCGACGACCAGTTTGCTGCACTGCCGGTAGGGAATATTCTGTTCCTGGCAGTACCGGTAAAGCAGAGCGTTACCGCGCAGACACAGGCTGGCTTTCAGGGAATCTGGTGGGTAATAGAGGCCGGCGTGGATAACTTCGCTGTTGCGGGAGGAGAGATGCTCGCCAAAGCGGCTTTCCTGCTCGAGCAGCACCACGGATCTTGAGGGCGCAAGTGCACGGGCGATGGCCAGGCCGATAACGCCGGCGCCGATAATGGCGGTATCGATGCTTTCCCGTGGTTGCACAATCATCAGCCCTGAAATGACAACGCCCTCAGTGTGAGGGCGTTGTCTGTATCGGACAAGACTGGCGAGCGTTACTCGTCCACGTTGTCATAGAACATGTAGCGCGCGGTTTCGTATTGCCCGCGAGCCAGATTGAAAAGCCGGTCGAAGACCTCCGGATGCTCTGCGGCCACGTCTTGCTTCGGGGTATCGCTGTGAAGGTCATGCAGGGTGGCGTTGCTGCCATCCGCATTCATTCGCACCAGAAAATCTTTCGTCACCATGCCGTAGATGGGGTTCGGTCCCTCTCGCAGCACCACGAAATTGGCGCGATCACCTTCCGGGGCGGGGATCTGGAAATCCCGGCCCAGCGTGGTGTTGCGATAGTTGAGCCCCAGCATCCCGGCAACGGTGGGCAACACGTCTACCAGGCCGACGGATTCCTCTATGACCCTGGGTTTCAGATAACGGGGGGCATAAATGATGTGCGGAACATGGTTACTTTCCAGCCCCAGCTGGTCCATGGCCGGCATGTGGGGCAGGGTGGTGATGCGGTTACTGTGATCGCCAAAGAACACGAAGATGGTGTTGTCGAAGTAATCACTTTCCCGGGCCCATTTCATGTACTCGCCCACGTTGTAATCCAGCAGCCGTACCGCGTTGAACTGGGCCGCGCTGCGGAACCCGAACTTGGCCAGCTCTTCATCGGAGAGGTCGGTACGCGGCTGAAAGTCACCATTGTTGTCGGGGATGGTGAAAGGACGATGGTTTCCGGCGGTCTGGATGAAGGCAAAGAACGGCTGATCATCCGGCAGATCGGCGAGAATCTGGTTGGACTCGCGGAACAGTTCCAGGTCGGAAATTCCCCATACATCCACATCCGGTGCTTTCCAGTCACCTTCCTCGTGGAGTTCCAGGCCATCGATGCTTTGCTGCACCAGACCGTCCAGGTTGGCCCAGCCGGCATTGCCGCCGATGAAATAGAAGTTCCGGTAGCCGGGGAATTCATTCAGCACCGTGCGTTGGTGGCTGGTCAGGGGATTGCGGCTGGCGCTTTCTGTGGGGGCCACATCGGGGATGCCAGTGAAGGTGGCCCAGATGGTCTTGGCGGTGCCAGTAACAGGTACATAGAAGTTTTCAAATCGCCAGCCATCACGGCTTAGCTGGTCCAGATTGGGGGTGCTTTCCACCGGCAGGCCGTAGCTGCTGACGCGGCTTGCCCCCAGTGATTCCAGCATTACAAAGACCACATTCGGTGGGCGCTCATAGGTGAGCTTGTGGTTTTGCACATCCACCATTCTGACGAAATTCAGATCCTGCCTCTGATCATCGGGAATGCTGAGGTGCTCGGCCATGAGCGGGTAATACTCGGCGACCTTTTCCTTGTCGAAGGGGGACACGGGAATCAGCAGGGTATCGCGAAAGTAGAGGACCGGGTTCAGACCCAGGGCGCCGATAGCCCGGTCGCCAGACACAAAGGCTTCACTCCAGCGTAGCGGAATGGGGTTAAGGATATTGATATTGCTGACCCGGCCAAGAATGGCAAAGAAGAACAGGGCAAAGCAGACCAGAAAACCGACAGTGGCCTGGAGGCCGGAGATGCCGGCGGCGGTGCGCTGCAGCAGCTTGCGTTCGGCAACCCGGGCCAGCCAGTAACTGCCCGCCACGCCGGCAATCAGGCCAAGGGTAATCCAGATCACCGGGTAGCTTTCCCATACCATCAGGGTGGAATCCCGGGTGTCCTGCAGGAAGCGCAGGGCGGTAACGTTCAGGCGTTCACCCAGATAGGCATAATGCCCAAAGTCGAGAATATAGGTGAGGCCGAGCAGGGTCAGTGCAACGATCAGGTAGGCATGCGCAAGGACCCGCATTACTCCGCTGGTGAGCAGGTTAAAGCGGGGCAGATAGGCCAGCGCGGCAAGCGGCAACATCATCAGCAGGGCAAGGCGCAGGTCGAAGCGCAGCCCGATCCCCAGTGCGCTGAGCACGGCCTCTGAATCCACATCCGGTGTGGACGGGACTTCGGAAAAGCCGAAATAGAAAACGGCCCGCAGAATGACCATCAGGCTGAAAAACAATGCCGTCATGGCCAGCAGGTAATGCAGGCGTCGTGATTTCAACCAGGTCATGCCGATTACTCCGTACTGGCGAATCTGAAAAACTGGCGCCTATGCTACCGGGAAGGGGCGAGTGGCGCATGGTCAAATCACCGCTTTTGGCGGTTATTTGAACAAATCTCAGCAGGATGTCGTGGCAGGCTTGGGCAACGACGGGTTAATGGCTTTAACCCGCCCGGCCGCAGTGGTATTAAAGGCATTCGCTGAAGGGAGACGGAAATGAATTTTGACGAGATCCTGGCCACGGTGGATGGCCGGGGGAATGGTGTAATGCCAGAAGGCTGGGGCCAGGGCCGGGCCCTGTTCGGAGGGCTGGTCGGCGCCGTGTTGTTTGATCATCTGGAAAAAACCGTGGCTGCAGGCAGGACCTTGCGCAGTTTTTCCCTGTCGTTCGTTGCTCCCATGGCGCCGGGCCCGGTCAGCCTGCACAGCGAGGTGTTCCGGGAAGGCAAATCAGTGATGCAGGCCATGGTGTCGGCCCGCCAGGACGGTCAGGTCGTTGCTGCCATGCTGGTCAGTCTGGGCGCTGCACGCGAATCCCGGGTGCTGGTGGCGCCGCCCGCAGCACCGGCCATGCCGGCGCCTGATCGTTGTATCGAGATACCTTTCATTGCCGGTCTGACCCCCGATTTTCTGCAGCACTTCCAGATGCGCTATGCGGATGGTATGCCTCCGTTCAGTGGCAGTGAGGTGCCGGATTTCAGTGGTTATATGGGCTTTCGAACACCGCCGCAGGCCATGAGCACGGCAGCGCTGATCGCACTGGTGGATACCTGGCCGCCGTCCGTATTACCCATGTTGAAGAAGCCGGCCCCGGCCAGTTCGTTGACCTGGACCATGGAGCTGCTCGATGATCCGCGCTCGCGCCCTGCGGATACCCTGTGGCAGTATCGGGTAAAGACGGATCACAGCAGCGACGGCTACGGACAGAGCCAGGCGACGATCTGGGATGGGGAAGGCAAGGCGGTGGCGTTGAGCCGTCAGACATTTACGGTATTTGCATGAAAACAGAATTACCGCCGATCAAGGCGAAAACCCTGGGTGACAGGGTGCCACGGCGCGGGCACTGGCTGCTGGCCGGCCTGGGCCGGGTTATTCTTTCTGCCATGGGATGGCGGATTGTTGGCACACTGCCCAATGTGGAGCGCGCGGTTCTGGCGGTAGCGCCGCACACCTCCAATATGGATGGCGTGGTGGGTATCAGTGCGATTCAGTGCCTGCGAGTCCATGTGAAGTTCATGGCTAAACACACGCTTTTCGAGGGTCGGCTGGGGCGTCTGATGGTTTGGTTGGGCGGAATACCGGTGAATCGTGACAGCGCGGACGATGTGGTGGACCAGACCACGACAGTGATGCGTGAAAAGCCTTTCTGGCTGGGGCTGGCTCCAGAAGGTACACGAGAAGGGGCGGAGCGCTGGAAAACCGGCTTCTACCGGATTGCCGAACAGATGCAGATTCCCATCGTGGTGATCGGTTTTTGTTACCAGCGGCGTCAGGTTCGTATCGTCGGCAGTTTTATGCCCACCGGTGATATGGAGCAGGACATGGCCAGGATTGTACAGGCGCTGGCGGATATCGTGCCGCGCCGCCCGGATCGGCTGTCAGGTCCGTTACGCAAGAGTGGGCAAAGAAATCAGGCTTGAGCAGCGCTTTCCTCAATGTCCATGCGGTTGAGAAACTGCTGACGGCGCTGGGCCGATTGCAATGCAAAGGCCAGCGGCCGGTGCAGCTCGTTAAGCAGGGCCTCATCGGCAGCGGAAAACGGTTGAGAACCGGCCACTTCCACGATCCCCAACGCAAATTCCCCCTGATGGATCGGCCATAGTAGCAGGGTGGCAGGTTTGCGTTTTCCTTCTCCCACCTCCAGATCCAGGTAGCCTTCCGGCACGGAATGCTGCTGTATCAGCAACTTCTGGTTCAGTGCAGCACCAAGCAGGGTTTCATCCTGGGGCAGTCGGCGCCGTTCTGCTGCGCTGGCATTGAGCCCCCAGCCTGCCTGCCGGACCAGTTCCTGGTCTGCCAAGATGTAGGCGGCCCCGGCTTTGGCATCGATCTGCTCAATCAAATAGCCAAGCACCCGGTCGAGAAGCTGCTCTGGCGTCAGGTTGCCGGCAATCCGTTCCAGAAACAGGTTGAGCTGCTGTTGGCGAAGGGTGTCCTTTTCTGCCTGCTCCCGCCAGCGAGCCAGCTGCGAGGATTCACTTTCCAGGAGCAGATTGTTGGCAAAATTGCGGCGGGCACTGACATCCAGAATGTAGCCATTGAGCGCGCAGATAATCAGCGGAATGGCAAAGTACAACAGCATGGATAGCAGCGGCAGGGGCAGTTGCCGAAACAGCGCAACCAGCAGGGTCGCGGCCAGGGCGCAAAGGCAACTAATCAGGGTCTGTTGCGGTGGTAGCCGCAGGATGGAAAATCCGATAATCAGGATATAGATGGTTTCAAAAGCGGATATCTGCCCAGGGAAAAGCCCGTCGAAACGAACGGCGCCGAGCAGGGTGCCGGTGAGCGCAAGGCCCAGAGCAAGATACATGACGCCGATGGTATGGGGCTTGAGCCAGGACAGGCGAGTGCTACACCACAGGGCCACCAGTGCCACGGCGATGGGGTAGACCCCGTAATTGCGCCAGGCGACCATCTCGGTGCTATCTACCAGCAGGATTACCGGCAGTACCACCAGCAGGTACAGCAACCCGAGCAGATAGACCGAGTGGCTGATCAGGTCCCGGGCGCGCCGGTGGGCATGTTCCCGATAGCGGGCTTCCAGCTCGCCATCAAAGGTGACCAGCAGGCTGTCGAGCGCATTGCGCAGGACGCCTTCCTGGTTTTTGCTGATCGCTGCTTCCGATGCTGCTGGCATGGCGTTACCTGATTGTTATTCCATGTTGATTCGCAGGCTGTGACAGCGCAGTATTTTGACAGCCTGATTGCGAATAAACCCTGTCGCGATATTCAATAATGATCACAACCAACAGGAAGCATCATGACCGATACTGCCCGTTTTGAACAAGCCCAGAAAGATGTAAAGACTCTGGATCGCAAGCCCGGAAACGATGATCTGCTGTTTCTTTATGCCCATTTCAAGCAGGGCAGCGCCGGTGATGTGAGCGGCAAACGTCCGGGGATGCTGGATATGGTGGGCCGGGCCAAATACGACGCCTGGGCAAAGCTCAAGGGCATGTCTGCGGATGACGCCAAGCAGAAGTACATCGACAAGGTGGACAGCCTGCTGAAAAGCCATAAGGGCTGAGGGTTCAGCCCCTGGCCTGCAGCAGCTGGGCTTTGCCCAGCTGCGCTTCCCCGGCCAGGTTGCGATAGAACCGTTGCAGCTCGGGTAACTGGGCTTTCAAGGCCTGGCGCACCTGCTGCCGGGCATCCTCAATCTCAGTCTCCACCCGCTGTTTGTCCTCTAGCATCTGCCTCTTTCGTTCTTCCAATGCCGGTGGCAGAGCCGTACTGCCCAGCCTTTCCAGTCGTTCGTTGATACGTTGCAGCCGATCCCGCGCCTCAGTAAGGCGGACCTGGAGGTCTTCCGCATCCGGGGCATTGGCCAGAACTCGCTGCAGGTCAGCAATTTCCTGTTCGGTGGCGGTTTTTTCCCGTTGTGCTGCTGTGCGAAAAGCAGCATTGGAGAGATCCCGGGCGGTGGCATGCTGGATGGCGTTATGCAGGCTTTTTTCCTGCTCGTTAAGACACTTGCGCACATTGCTGGCGTTGATCAGTTTGCGGGTGGCATCCAGCACCTGGCTGTCCCGGTCACGAACCATGGCCAGCACCAGTTGATCCATCACTGTGGTGCTGTTGCCGGCAACGCTGTTGGTCAACGAGCGGTAGAGGCGGTCCGGGTCATCCGCCAGGGTTTGTAATGCTTTCATGTTTTCGGCCATCTTGTTCAGGGCCAGGTTGTAGACCGGCAGAGCCTGTTCGATGGCTCCTTGTTTGCGCCAGTCATCGCCGGCCAGCACTAGCCCGGAGACGGCCCTGGGGTTGCCGGGAAAACGCGCAGCAATGCGCACAAACCAGGTTCTGGCCCGTTCCCGGTCTCCGTCCCGGCGATAGCTCTCTGCCAGTAGCAGGGCGGCATCCACGGCGGCGGGACTGTTTTGTTCCACCTGGCTCAATTGCTGGCGGGCGAAATCGGTATCGCCATCACGTAGTGCCATGGCTGCCAGACGCAGGCGGGAATAGTTGCCGAGAATCGGCTTGTTGATGCTGCCAGCCAGGTCGTTGTAGCGGATCAGGGCAGGGGTGTGGCTGTTGCTGGCATGGGCTCCCAGAGCCTCCAGTACTTGCTGGTCACGGGTAGAGAGCACCACAGTACGCGAGGTACTAGCCCGACAGTCTACATCCACAGGAGCGGCTTGCAGGGTGGTGGGCAGCAGCGTGCCGAAAAGGAAAGAAACGGCCAGGGTGATTGCTCTCATTGTCCCATCGTTTTGTTATTGGTTATCAGGGCTGAACAGTCCGGCAAAACCGGTAACGGTTATTGCGATGGCAGTACAAATTATAAACGGTGCCTACCAGACGCAAATGGTGCGCCAACTACGGGCGGAGAGAAGGAACTGGGTCACAAGGCGGTACACAAATTTATGCATCTGAAGTAAGCCGGCCACAGTATTGCGGGAAGCAGTAAATTGTTGGTGGAGGCTTGCGGGCAAGCCTCCACCGGTAAGGATCAGAAAGCCCGGAAGTTGGCGGCAATCACAGCGAGCACCGCGGTGGCCACCAGCAAACCAATGACCATCAGGACAGTGGCAATGATGCCCAGCACCTTGCCGGCGGTAGTCATGCCTTCACCTGACGAATCCATGTTGCCGCTGCCCATGGCGTTGAGATCCTTGCTGCCCAGTATCCAGGCGACGATGCCCAGCGGCGCAAACAGCAGGATACCCAGCAGACCGAAGGTCAGCACCAGCCCGCCTCGATGGGCCGGGAGATTACCTTCGGCACGGGGCTCGACCTGAGCGGCGGCGGATGCGGGAGTGTTGCCAGCTTTGCGGCCGGCAAAGGCAGCAAACAGCAGCAGGCCGCTGATGGCCAGGTAGAACAGGTTGTAGGCGGCGGTTGCGATGATTGAGTAGGTATCTGAGCTGATTACGTCATCAAACATCCACTCCAGCAACACGAGCTGGTTGAAGATGATCCAGCCGTTTTGCAGCAGGGTAAGCAGGCCGGCGATCATCACGAGCATGGCCGCCGTGCGGGCGCGCTGCATGAATATGCCGGCCAGCACAAAGGCGGTAATGGCTACCAGGGTGCCGGGGGCGATGGCGGGGATCAGGGAGAGAAGATCAGGTCCCATAAGACATCCTTTTCGTTGGGAGTGATGAAATTAAGGGTGAGTGGAAAAACGTGACAACGCCTGTTTGAGCAGGCTTCTTACTGCCCGCCAGCGATTGACCAGCAGCGACAGGAAAATCAACGCGCAACCAGCCAGTTGCATTAGTGTCATTTGCTCACGGAACCAGGCAGCGGCCATCAGGGCGGTCCACATGGGTTCCAGAACCATAATGACAACACCATGACTTTGCAGAGACAGGCTTTGCGCATAGGTTTGCACAAGAAAGCGCAGGGCGGTACCCACGGTGGCGCTGAGGATGACCCAGATTGCCAGCTCGACGGTGGCGTTTGCTGCTGCCTCGCCCCAGGGCTCGAAAATGGCGGACAGGCTGCCCGTCAATACACCGACCACTGCCAGCACTATCGTGGTCAGGGCCAGGGCAGGGATACGCGGGTGCTCAATGGCGTTGCCGTTGCGGTCGGTGGTTGAAATAGTATTGGCGGCCCGGGTGTTGAGGTTGAAATAGAGCGCGAAGATGGTGGCAGCCGCTACAAAGAACAGCTGTCCCGCCTCCAGATGCAGTCCTTGCTCCAGTGACAACAGAGCCAGGCCCGCAGCAGCCACCGGCAAAGCCAGCCAGGTACTGCCGGGGACTGGTTCGGCAAAGATCAGTCGGGCAATCACGGGTACCAGGACCACGCCCAGGCTGGTGAGGAAGGCCCCTTCGCCCACATGCTCGGCCATGGCCAGCCCCATGACCCAGCAGCTCATGGCAATGCCGAACACGGCGCCTACCCGGACGCAACGGAGTAGTTGCTGGGCGCTGAGCCGACGTAGCTGGCGGTGGGCGACCATGGCCAGAAGGCTTGCGGCCAGCAGGAAGCGCAGGGACATGAACAGCAGCGGTGGCATCGCCAACACCGCCTCCCGCGAGAACATCCAGCTAATGGCGGCCAGCAGGGTGACCACCAGGAGCAGCAGATCGGCTTTGTGAGCTTGGCTAACAGGCACTGAACAGGATTCGCTTGGTAAAAGAGCTGGCGATGGTAGCACAGGGCCTGTGCCGGGTAACGACTGTTCAGGCGACATCTATCAGGTCAAAGTGGACACGGATTATCCTGAGCCTGGGTCGATTCATGGTGCAGACGTTGATGCTGGTGGATTACTTCAGGGCAGGAGCGAGTAGAAAGTAGCGAAAGGCCATAAACAATGTGGGCTCTGATCTTTTCGCTTCTTCCGACTCGTTACTCGCGACTTGAAGATTGCCAAGTACGAAAACGATGGTGATATGCCGTGGCGCTCCAACAGAGTGTGGCTTTATGAGTTGAGGTAACAATGTTTGCAGCCTGGCGAAACTGGCGTGACAAGCGCCGGGTCAAGAAGATGGGATATACCGAAGCAGAGTGGGATGCGGCGGTGGGCGACTGGCCGGTGTTGCAGCGCTATCAGGATGATGAACGGGCTCGCCTGCGGGATCTGAGCTTTCGCTTTCTGGCGCGCAAGAGTGTGGCGCCAGGGAACAATTTCGCCATTACCGACGCCATGTGTCTGCGTATCGCCACTATGGCCTGTGTGCCAATTCTGGAACTGGGGCTGGACTGGTATGACGGTTGGTATACGGTCATTCTCTATGAGGGCGATTTCATTCCCAATCGGCCCTGGCAGACAGAGGATGGTGTGGTCCATGCCAGCAGTCCGGTGCTGGCGGGTGAAGCGTGGCATCAGGGTCCGGTCATACTGTCATGGGAATCGGTGCTTGAAGCCGGGCAGGGCAGCAATGTTGTAATCCACGAGATGAGCCACAAACTCGATATGCGCCGCAACGGTGCCAATGGCGCACCGCCGCTGCATCCGGGTATGAATCCGCGCCAGTGGCACGAGACCTTCACGGCGGCCTGGGATCAGCTGTTCGATGATTATGAGCAGCATCGGCCCCTGTCTATTGATCCCTATGCATTGACCGGGCCGGGTGAGTTCTTTGCGGTTTGCAGCGAAGCCTTTTTTGAGGCGCCGGATTCGCTGCGCCGGGAGTGGCCGGATCTGTACCGGCTGTTGGCGCAGTTTTACCGACAGGGAGAACAGCCATGAAATTTATCTTCGAAGTGCGGGTGAAACCGGGTTTTACCGTAGAGGAATATGCTCAGGGCTGGGTGGAAGCCAGCGAAATCATTCAGCAGACGCCGGGCGCCCGGGGCACCTACCTGCATCGCAAGATCGGCGAACCGGACAAGGTGCTGGCCATTGCCCACTGGGATAGCAAGGCTCATCGGGATGCGAAGGACGATAGTCGCAGTGAAAAGGTAAAGGCGATTCTGGCGAAACACGCCAAGGTCTGCGAGGTCACGGTGATTGGAGAATTCGACGAACCGGAATGGCAGGTGCTGCCACAATAGACT
>NZ_JABURH010000068.1:21551-23654 GCF_014762765.1 Alcanivorax sp. | reverse complement strand
AAGAAGAAAGCCGCCTTGCGGCGGCTTCCGGTGCCAGCTCAGTAATGCTGCTGGGCTTCTTCTTCCGGCAGTGTGATGTTCAACTCGAGAATTTCACAGCCGGACTCACGGTCCACCTGCACATTCACGGCGTCTTCTCCCACCGGGACATACTTGCGTACCACCATCAGCAGCTCTTGCTGCAGCTGCGGCAGATAATCCGGGCCGCCACGCGTGGAGCGTTCGCGGGCCACAATGATCTGCAGGCGCTCCTTGGCCACTGATGCGGAACTCTGCTTCTTGGGAAGCAGGTAACTGAAGATGCTCATCCCTTAGCCTCCAAAAAGACGGCCGAACAGACCTTTCTTGTTAACGTTGACGAAACGATGGGGCAGCTGGTCGCCCAGGAAGCGGGCTACCGCATCGCTGTACGCCTGACCGGCATCGGAATCGATATCGAGGATCACCGGGCTGCCGGAGTTACTGGCGTTCAGTACCGCCTGGGATTCAGGAATCACGCCGAGTAACTCGATGGCGAGAATTTCCTGCACATCCTCAACGGACAGCATCTGGCCGCTCTCTACGCGCTCCGGGGAGTAGCGGGTGAGCAGCAGGCGGGCGGGAATATCCCCTTCGCCTTGCTCGGCATGGCGGGTCTTGCTGGCCAGAATGCCGATGATGCGGTCGGAGTCACGGACACTGGAGACTTCCGGGTTGGTCACGACGACTGCCTCGTCAGCGAAGTAGGCGGCCATCAGGGCGCCTTTTTCGATACCGGCCGGGCTGTCACAGATGATGTAGTCCATCTTCATGTCATCGCGCAGGGCATTCAGTACGCCTTCCACACCTTCGGTGGTGAGGGCGTCCTTGTCGCGGGTCTGGGACGCGGGAAGGATGAACAGGTTGTCCACCTTCTTGTCCTTGATCAGCGCCTGTTTGATATTGGCATCGCCACTGATCACGTTCACCAGGTCATAGACCACACGGCGTTCACAGCCCATGATCAGATCCAGATTGCGCAGGCCCACATCGAAATCAATCACGGTGGTTTTGAAACCGCGCAGGGCAAGGCCGGTGGCCAGCGCTGCACTGGTGGTGGTTTTGCCGACGCCACCCTTGCCGGATGTCACGACCACAATCTTCGTCACGCTCTTTCTCCTTACCTTCGTCTTTCTGTGGCGCTAGCTCAGCGCGGTAAATTGCATGGCGTCACCTTCCAGGGACAGATAGACAGCCCGGTTGCGGTGCGCTTCGGGCAGATCTTCGGCTACCCGGTAATGGCCGGCAATGGATACCAGTTCGGCATTCAGTTGCTGGCAGAAAATACGTGCGCTGCCATCCCCGCGGACGCCGGCGAGGGCGCGGCCACGCAGTTTGCTGTAGACATGAATATTGCCTTCCGCCATCAGCTCGGCGCCGGTGCTCACCGGAGCCAGCACGATCAAATCGCCACGGCTGTAGACCTGCTGGCCGGATCGTACCGGTTGGTCCACGACCAGTGTTTCAATGCGCTGGGTGGCGGTGGGGACTTTTTCTGCTTCTACCTGTGGCGCGGGCTCGCTGCGGCGCGGCACATCGCGGCCGCCGGACAGGCTCAGGGTGCCCAAGCCGAGCATGGCGGCGGTATCGCTATCGATGCCGGTCGTGCGAGCCAGGGCCACCAGGTTTACCCCCAGGCTACGCAGCGTGTCCACTGCGGCCATCAGGGCCACCGGATCCACCTCAAGGTCCTGACTCACGTCAATGACCACCGGGGCTTCTTGCAGCCACTGGGCAGCATCTTCCAGCCGTTGGCTGACTTCCTGATGCAGCAGGTTGGCATCCAGGTTTTTCAGTTGCAGGACCGTCATCATCAACATGCGGCCCTTGAACTCGAGAACGGTATTTTCTTCGACGACTGCTGTCATTCCTGACCTGTTGTCCGAGGGGCAAAAAGGCGCCAGAAGGGCGCCAGGCCCAGGTGGGGCGTAATTTTGGCAAAGCCTAGACGAAAGCGACGAGCCGTAAAAGCGCCAAAAGGGTGATATCAATGTTAAATCTGCGTGATAACCCGGTGACACTGGAATAACTGCTGAAAAAAACAGCATTTTCCCCGCTGACGCGGCTTTGTGGCTTTTTGTGAAA
>NZ_JABURH010000068.1:0-21194 GCF_014762765.1 Alcanivorax sp. | reverse complement strand
TGCACGTTGACGTCCTTCAGGTCCATATCGAAGGCGTCGGTGAGCAGGCAGTCGTAGCGCATGGCATCGTACTCGTTCACCGGGTCTACCTGGTCGGCGTCGATGATGCCTTTGCTGGCTGCATCCTGCAGTTTTTCCAGGATGGTGCTGCCTTCCAGTTGCCCCTTGCCTTCGGCTTTCAGGAACGCCAGGTAGGCCGGCTCAACTTCCAGCAGCTTGTTGAAGGTGGCTTCCACGCGGCCAATGGCATCTTCCGGATCCTGGGAGATATAAGCCGGCTCTGCCAGTGCATCGCGCACCGAGCTGGGCGCCATGATCATGTCACCCAGAGTGCGGATCTGGTCGTCGCTTGGGGCCTGGGCCTTGCAGGGACGACCGAACGGGAAGAACAACCCTTTCAGCGCATAGCCCACGCCAAAGAAGCCGAAGTTGCGGTAGAAGGCATCAAGGGCGTCATGGGCCTTGCTGAACGACCGGCGCAGCGCGTAGCTGGCGTGGGCGTCGTTGGCCTCGTCACGTGGCAGGGTGGCGTGATATTTGAGAATGGAACAGGCGATCAGCAACTGGCTATGCACATCGCCCAGCCGCGCAGAGAGCAGCTCACGACGTTTCAGATCGCCACCCAGCAGGGCCAAGGCCATATCTGCAGTACTGGAGAGCACCGCACTATAGCGGTTCACCAACCGATACCAGGGGGCACTGAAGGCGTCCGCATTGCCCGGTGCCTCGGACAGGTAGGGGCCGGCAAGCGCCTGCATGATACCGCTACTGATATTGCCGAGGGTGTGGCCGGCGTGAGAGAAGAACAGGGCATCGAAATCCTGCAGCCCCTGTTTCTTGTCTTCCGCCTGAATGGCCTGCAATTCGTCATACAGGTACGGATGGCAGCGCATGGCGCCCTGGCCGAAGATCATCAGCGAGCGGGTGAGAATATTGGCCCCTTCCACGGTGATGGCGATGGGCGTGGACTGGTAGGGCAGGGCCAGGAAATTACGCGGGCCCAACTGGATGCCGCGACCGCCGGCGATGTCCATGCCGTGGTTGATCAGCTCGCGCATCATTTCCGTGGCGTGGTATTTGGCCATGGCGGTGACTACGGACGGAGCCCCGTCTTCCAGCGAGCGGGTGACCAGATGACGGTAGGCCTCCAGGGTGTAGCCAATGGCAGCCACCTCAGCGGATGCTTCCTGTACCCCTTCGAATTGGCCCACCGCAGTATTGAACTGGCGGCGGATACGGCCGAAGGCTCCGGTCATGCGATAGCCGATCTCGCCACTGGCGGTGGCCAGGGCGGGCAGGGACACACCGCGGCCTGCACCGAGACATTCGATCAGCATGCGCCAGCCTCGGCCAGCCATTTCCGGCCCACCTATGATGGCATCCAGTGGAACGAACACATCCTTACCGTTGATGGGGCCGTTCATGAACGGGGAGCCGGGGTAGTGGCGACGGCCGATTTCCACCCCGGGGGTGTCGGCAGGAATCAGCGCACAGGTGATACCCAGCTCTTCCTTGTCACCGAGGAGTTTTTCCGGGTCATAGAGCTTGAAGGCCAGGCCCACTACCGTAGCCACCGGGGCGAGGGTGATCCAACGCTTGGCGAAGTTCAGGCGCATGCCCAGCACTTCCTTGCCGTCGATTTTCCCTTTGCAGATCACCCCGGTATCCGGAATGGCGCCGGCATCAGAGCCAGCCTCCGGGCCGGTCAGGCCGAAACAGGGGATCTCGTCGCCCTTGGCCAGACCGGGCAACCAGCGGTCTTTCTGTTCCTGGGTGCCGTACTCGGCCAGCAGTTCACCGGGGCCCAGGGAGTTGGGCACCATGGCGGTGACCGCAGCGGTCAGTGAGCGGGTGGCAATCTTGCTCATGATGCGGCTCTGGGCATAGGGGGAAAATGCCTTGCCGCCGTATTCCTTGGGAATGATCAGGCTGAAGAAGCCCTTATGCTTGAGGAAATCCCAGACTTCCTCCGGCAGATCTCTCAACTCGTGAAAAATTTTCCACTCATCCAGCATGTCGCACAGTTCCTGGACTTCGTTGTCCAGAAACGACTGTTCTTCATCGGTGAGGGTAGAAAACTGGATATGGGCGAATTTTTCCCAGTCCGGGCGACCGGAAAACAGGTCAGTCTCGAACCAGGTGGTACCGGCTTCAATGGCCTCGCGTTCGGTGTCACCAATGGCTGGCATGACCTTGCCGAGGGCATTATAGACCGGCTTGGTGATGAACTTCTGGCGCAGATCGACGTGGTTGAGCAAGGCAACGCCAGCGGCCAGCAGGATCAGTGAAACCGGATGAACCAGCCAGGGAGCCAGGAAGGCGCTCAACAGCCAGACAACCACAAAAACCGCGCTGCCGATGCCGCGACTGATGCGCTGATAGAACAGGGTCATCAGCGTGGCAATTAACACTACAATAGCCAACAGGCTAAGCATGGTGATCTCCTTTGCCGTGAACCCGGGCCCGCCTGGCCCCGGGTTGTTTTGAATACAATCCAGCGTACTCACGGGCCATGTACATGGCGTGAAGCCTTATCGACCCGACCTCTTTGAGTCTAACCCGTGAAAGTGATCAGTTGCACAGGATTTAACCGGATTTAATGGCAGTCATCCCTTACAATTGCATCCAGTTTTAAAGCTTTCAGGAGCAAGGCGTTGCAACCGAACAACTACATCATTGAAGCAACCGAACAGAACATTCAGCAAATTCTTGAGCAGTCGCGGCAGGTGCCGGTGATTGTGGATTTCTGGGCCAGCTGGTGTCAGCCCTGTCAGCAGATGGCACCGATTCTGGAGCGCCTGGTCAATGAGTACCAGGGCAAGGTGATCCTGGCCAAGGTCAACGCCGATGAGCAGCAGATGCTGGCCAGCCAGTTCGGGGTGCGCAGTCTGCCGAGCCTGAAACTTGTCTATCAGGGGCAGCTGGTCAGCGAGCTGGACGGTGCCCAGACTGAGGGGGCGTTGCGCCAGTGGCTGGCCCCGGTAGTGGATCCTGAAGCTGCTGAGCAGCAACAGGAAGAGGGCTTCATTGAACAGATCCGCATGGCCATCGACGCCGGCCATGGCGAGCAGGCAGAAGCGGCACTGCGCCAGACGTTGCAGCAGAGCCCGGACAAGCACGCGATCCGTGCCATGCTGGTAGAATACCTGCTGGGCGATGGGCGTCTGGACGAGGCGCAGTCGGTGCTGGCGGAAGTGACCGAAGATGTGGAGCCATTACGCCCGTTCCGGGCCCGCTTTGCCTTGCTGGAAAAACTGGAAGGCGAGAGCCATTCTCTGGCGGAGCTCCGTAAACGCATCAGCGATCAGCCCAACCCGGAAGATCTCTATGCCTTTGGCTTGCAGGCAGCGGCGGCCGGCCAGTTCCAGGCGGGTCTGGAGGCGTTGCTGCAACTGCTGAGTGAGCACCGGGATTTCCGCGATGGTATTGCCCGCAGCGCGCTGCTGGAAGTATTCGAGTGCCTACCCAAAGGGGATCCGCTGGCCAGCGAATACCGCCGCAAGATGTTCAATTACCTGTATTGATCTGTCGCCACGCCTCCCTCGACGGGCAGGGGTGGCATCTCTCCTCGCTGTATCTCACCGTACGTCGATGCACTGCGTCTTGCTGGTGCATCGCCATGTCTGCTTTTTCTGAATTCTTCCTCGTTGCATCATCTTGGAAAGCCTGAATGCATTAAATAAGTGCATTTGTGTGGTGCACTGGGTCTATTGTGGTGCATATTTGGGGTGCGCTGCGGCCAAGTGACTGAAATTAAAAAATAATATTGCTGGCCTGATTCTTGTATGCGCTATGGCGGTGCAAACTTTTCGGCACGTATTGTGTTGGTGCAGCCGCTGGCAGGCTGCACGTGGATCAGGAGACAACCATGAAAATGCTGACAGCGGTGATCAAGCCGTTCAAAGCGGACGAAGTCCGCGATGCGCTGGCCCAGGTCGGGGTGCAGGGCATGACTATTACTGAAGTTAAAGGCTTCGGTCGCCAGAAAGGCCACACGGAGCTGTACCGGGGTGCCGAGTACGTGGTCGATTTCGTGCCCAAGGTAAAGCTGGAGCTGGCGGTGCGCGAAGAAGACCTGGATCAGGCCATCGAAGCCATCATGAAGGCCGCGGGCACCGGCAAGATTGGTGACGGCAAGATCTTCGTCAGTGATCTGGAACAGGTAATCCGCATCCGTACCGGTGAAACCGGCAACGAAGCCATTTAAGGGGGCCACGATGAAAAAACTGCTTGCTGTACTGTTGATGTTTCCGTCCCTGGCCCTGGCCGATGGTCTGGATACCGGTGACACCGCCTGGATCCTGACGGCCACTGCGCTGGTGCTGTTCATGACCATTCCAGGTCTGAGCCTGTTCTATGGCGGCCTGGTGCGTAGCAAAAACGTACTCTCCGTGTTGATGCAATGCTTTGCCATTACCTGTGCGGTATCGCTGGTGTGGCTGATCTGTGGTTACTCGCTGGCGTTTTCCGATGGCGGCAGTATGAATGCCTGGATCGGTGGTTTGGATCACGCCTTCTTTGCCGGTATCGGTAAAGACACTCTGGAAGGCACGTTGCCGAAAAGCCTGCATGGCCTTTTCCAGATGACGTTTGCCATTATTACCCCGGCGCTGATCGTCGGTGCCTTTGCCGAGCGTATGCGCTTCGGCCCTATGCTGGCGTTCTCCGTACTCTGGCTGCTGGGTGTGTATGTTCCTGTTTGCCATTGGGTGTGGGGTGGCGGCTGGTTGGCCGACCTGGGCCTGTATGACTTTGCCGGCGGCACCGTGGTGCATATCACTGCCGGTGTGGCGGCGCTGGTCGCGGCGCTGGTACTCGGCGGGCGCAAAGGCTTTCCGGAGCAGGGCATGATGCCCCATAACATGACCATGACTTTGACCGGTGCCGGCATGCTGTGGGTGGGCTGGTTCGGTTTCAACGGTGGTTCTGCACTGGCCGCCGGCGGCGACGCCGCCATGGCCATGTTGGTCACGCACATTTCCGCAGCGGCGGGTTCTCTGGCCTGGATCACCATGGAATGGAAGAAATTCGGCAAGCCCTCGGCACTGGGCATCGCAACTGGCATGGTAGCGGGTCTGGGTACCATTACCCCGGCGTCTGGTTTCGTCGGCCCGGCAGCAGCACTGGTGATCGGTCTGTCTGCGGGTGTGATCTGCTTCTACTCGGTCATCTTTATCAAGCACAAGCTGAAGATCGATGATTCCCTGGACGTGTTCCCGGTGCACGGGGTAGGCGGCATTCTCGGTACCCTGTTTGCCGGTATCTTTGCTTCCACGGAACTGGGCCTGTTTTCCGGTTACGGTTTTGCCAAGCCGGAATTCACCATGCTGGATCAGTTCGGGGTGCAGGCATTGGGCGTGGTGGCCACGTTCGTTTATACCGCTGTGGTGACCTGGGTGTTGCTCAAGCTGGTCGGCCTGTTCGCGGAACTCCGTGTGGACAAAGACGAAGAAACCCAGGGGCTGGATATTGCGCTGCACGAAGAGCGTGGTTACGACCTCTGATTACCCCTGCATGACAACCACAAAAAAGCCCGGCCTTGTGCCGGGTTTTTTTGTCCCCGATAGACGCTTGTGCGGCTATTGCCACCCCCCGGGCCTTTCTATAAGGTACGGGTAAGTTTCGAACGCTTGTTTGAATGGTGATGCCTGATTACACGGGGTGTCGAAGCCACAACGATAGGTTAAGGAGATATAAGAATGAGCCTGGAATTTTTGTCTGACGAGTGGTTTGCGAAAGTAAAAGAGATCCGTGACGGTGCCGGCGATGTGGAAACCCCGGCTGCCCTGGCAGATCTGGTAATCAACATCACTGTGTCCGGCGATGGTGGCGACAAGGAGATGGCGTTGGTCGGTGGCATGATCGAAGAAGGCCATCACGCTGACGCGCCGACTACCATGATCCTGCCGGCTGATCTTGCCAAGCGCATCTTCATTGAAGGTGACCAGTCCGCTGGTATGCAGGGCTTCATGAGCGGCCAGATCCGCATCGAAGGCGACATGAGCAAGTTGATGGCGTTGCAAACTGCACAGCCTTCTGCCGATCAGGTTGCCCTGATGAAGCAGATCCAGGAAGTGACTGCCTGATTTAACGACGCTGTCGTTTGTCTGGAGTCTTTCCCCAATGCCCGCCTTGTGCGGGCATTGTTGTTTCTGGGGGGGAGTTTCGAGTCAGGAACGCAGAGCCACAACTGGTGGTGTTGGTTGGTTTTTTCGCCCCTCGTGACTTATATGTCTTTGTGATTCAGATTCTGTAGCGGCGTGGCCACGGCTATCGGGTGTACGGGGACCTGATCCAGCCAGCCGTAGGCGCTGCGGCCACCGCTATCCAGATAAGTGTGCAGGGAATCCCGCCAATGCTCTGCATAAAGCGCCAGGCACAGGGGCTGGCGACGGATCGGGTCCTGAGCCACGCAGACATGATCTGGTGTGGCTTTTTTCAGCAGGTCGCCGGGCATGGGGCCGGGAGGCTGCACCAGATCGCAGGGCAGGCACAGGCAGAGCCCCTGGCTGGCATCCAGCGCCGCTTCCAGACCGGCCATGGGCCCCTGAAACCCGTCCCGTTCATCACTGACCACTTGATCGGCCCAATGCCGGTAGGTGGCCTGATTACGGTTGGCACTGATCACGATGCGGGTCGGGGAGGGCGCCAGATGATCCAGCAGGTGGGCGATCAACGGTTTGCCGTCCAGCTCCAGTAGTCCCTTGTCGGCGCCGCCGACCCGTTTTCCCTGGCCGCCCGCCAGGATGATCAGGGTATAGTTTTCCATGCCCAACTCCTTTGGGGTTCAGCAGGTGAATGGTATGCTCTGTCGCTTGCTTCCTTCCGTCATCCTCAGGACATCGTGTGACCAGCGCCCGTAACCATCTTACCGATCTGACGCGCTTTGCGCCGCTTTTGCCGGGCTATCAGCCCCGTGAGGCACAGCTGGCCATGGCGGACGCAGTGGACGCGGTCATCGGCACGGGTGGAACCCTGATGGTCGAGGCTGAAACCGGTACCGGCAAGACGCTGGCGTATCTGGTGCCGGCCCTGCTGTCGGAGGGCCCGACACTGGTGTCCACCGGCACCAAGAGCCTCCAGGATCAGCTTTTCTTCAAGGATGTGCCGCTGGTCAAGAAAGCCCTGGGGCTGCCGCGCAAGGTGGCGTTGCTGAAGGGGCGCGCCAATTATCTATGCCCCTATCGCCTGACCCTGCATCAGGAAGAAGCCCGTTTTCTCACCCGGGAAACTGCTGAGCAATTGCAGATCGTGGCCCACTGGGCCGGACGCACCAAGACTGGTGACATTGCTGAATTGCAACAGATTGCCGAAGACGCGCCGGTATGGCCCTGGGTTACCAGTACGGCAGACAATTGCCTGGGCACGGACTGTCCCAACTATCAGGAATGTCCCCTGATGAAGGCCCGCAAGGAAGCCCAGGAAGCTGACCTGGTGGTGGTCAATCACCATCTGTTCTTTGCCGATGCGGCCCTTCGCGGTAATGGCTCGGCGTCGGAGCTGCTGCCTAGTGCCAATACGGTGATCTTTGACGAGGCTCACCAGCTACCGGAAATTGCCGCCGCTTTTTTCGGCGACACACTCAGTACCCGGCAGGTTCAGGAACTGGGCCGTGACAGCCTTTCCGAAGCCGGGCATACCGCTGCCGACCTGGCCCGCCTGAACCAGTTAATCGCAGCGGTGGAAAAGGGCTGCCTGGATCTGCGCCTGAGTCTGGGGGAGGGGGAGCGCCGTGAGCCCTGGTCAGAAGTGGCGGAGAAAGATGCCGTTATCGACGCCGGCGACACCCTGCTAGCCGCGCTGCGTGATCTGGAAATGTTTCTGGGGCCTCTGGCCAAGGCCAGCCGAGGCATGGAAGCCTGTGCCCGTCGCGCCAGCGAGCAGGTGGACTGTCTGGCGGCTTACCTGAAAGGGGAGCAACCCAACCGGGTGTACTGGTTTGAAACCTTCAAACGCACCGTGGTGCTGCACAGCACGCCCCTGTCCGTGGCCGCCCAGCTGCGTGCCCAGCGTGAGCGCCAGCCGTGCAGCTGGGTGCTGACCTCGGCGACTCTGTCGGTGGGCGGGCGTTTTGAACATATCCAGAAGCGTCTGGGGATGGATTCAGCGACTACCCTGCGGCTGGAAAGCCCCTTTGATTTCAAGCGCCAGGCCGTCTTTTATGCCCCTGACGGCCTGCCAGCGCCCAATGACCCTGGCTACACTGCAGCGCTCTGTGAAGCCATGGTGCCAGTTATTAATGCCGCCAAAGGTCGCACTTTTTTCCTTTTCACCAGTCACAGAGCATTACGGGAAGCGGCCCAGTTGCTGCGTCCCCGTCTGGACTACCCGTTGCTGGTGCAAGGTGAGTCCGGTCGACGGGAGTTACTGGACAGTTTCCGGGAAAAAGGCAATGCGGTGCTGTTGGGCACCAGCAGTTTCTGGGAAGGTATTGATGTGCGCGGAGAGGCACTGAGCTGCGTGATCATTGATAAACTGCCGTTCGGTTCACCTGGCGATCCGGTGGCGGCGGCGCGCATCGAACATATCAATCGTAATGGTGGTAACGCCTTCCGCGATTATCAATTGCCTCAGGCGGTGCTGGCATTGCGCCAGGGAGCCGGGCGTCTGATCCGCGATCCGAAAGATACCGGTTTGCTGGTGGTGGCGGATCCCCGGCTGCTGACACGCAGTTACGGAAAATTATTTGTGAACAGTCTGCCAAACATGACCCGCACGCGGAAGCTGGACGTGGTACAACGTTTTTTTGATTACCTGGCCCGGCAACAACAGGAAGGGCAGGCAACGGAACAGATAGAATCATGACACGAATTCTGGCTCTGGAAACCGCTGGCGAGACCTGCTCGGTGGCTATCATGGACGGTGACAAGGTGCTTGAGCATTTCGAGCAGGCACCACGACGTCAAACCGAACGGGTGTTGCCAATGGTTGAGGCATTACTGGCGGAGTCGCAACTGACGCTGCGGCAACTGGACGGCATAGCCTTTGGCCATGGCCCTGGTGCATTTACCGGTGTGCGGGTGGCCGCAGCTGTTACCCAGGGACTGGCCTTTGCGGCGGACCTGCCGGTAATCGGGGTATCTACCCTGGCAGCCTGTGCGCTCAGTGCCCAGGATATCGCCCCGCATCGGGATGTGATCACGGTGTTTGATGCGCGCATGGGGGAAGTCTATCTGGGCGCCTATTGCTGCGAGGATGGGCTTGCCAGAACGCTGTTCGATGATGGTCTGTTTGACCCGGATACCTTGCCGGCCTTGCCGCAAAAAGACTGGATGATTATCGGTTCCGGTCTGGTCTATGGTGAGGCGCTGCGCAAGGCCTATGGCGCAAGTCGCTGTGAGGCAGACGTGCATCCCCATGCGAAAGCGGTAGCACAGCTGGCATTATCGGGTTTCCAGCGCGGGGAAGGGGTGAGTGCGGAACAGGCACAACCGGTTTATCTTCGCGATCAGGTAATTCAGGGAGCAGTAAGATGATTAACTGGGACCTTCCCAATGTTCATGAACTGGCGGTGACCGTGCCGGCCGAAGCCATCGATGTGATGGGGCATGTGAATAACACCGAATACCTGCGTTTTATGGAGAAAATTGCCTGGGACCATACCGCGGTCCTGGGGCTGGGTTGGGATCTGTATCAGAAACTCAACCGGGGTATGGTGGCCCGTCACACTGAGGTGGATTACCTGGCACCGGCCTTTGAAGGCGAGCACCTGAAAATCGGCACCTGGATTGTGGAAAACGACCAGCGCATCAGCATCACCCGCCGTTACCAGATTGTCCGGGAATCAGACGGCCGTACCCTTCTGCGCGGACGTACCCGTTGGGTCTGTGTGGCACTGGATTCCGGCAAGCCCCGCCGCATGCCGCCGGAATTCCTGCAGGGCTACCAGATAACCGCCAACGAGTAGAAAAGCGTTACGAGTTACGAGAAGCGCGCGTCGAAAACCCAAACCGGTTTTGACTTTCGCCCCTTGCAACTCGTAGCTCGTAACTGACGTCTTCTTCAACAAGGATTTTCCATGGATTGGTTCCAGGCGCTGGTACTGGCCCTGATACAAGGCCTCACTGAGTTTCTTCCCATTTCCAGTTCTGCCCACCTGATTCTCCCGTCACAGGTACTAGGCTGGCCAGATCAGGGCTTGGCCTTTGATGTGGCCGTCCACCTGGGTACGTTGATGGCGGTAATGACCTACTACCGCCGGGATCTGTTCGCCATGATCGGTGGTGCCGGCCAGGCCGTAACCCAGCGGACCATGAATGACGACTTGAAACTGGGCCTGCTGGTGGTGCTGGCCACTATTCCTGCGGTGCTGTTCGGCTTTCTCGGTGATGACTGGATCGAACGGGAGTTGCGTTCGGCACTGGTGATTGCTGTCACGACCCTGGTGTTTGGTGCCTTGCTATGGGCGGCAGATGCCTTCGGGAAGCGCCAGTTCAGTCTGGTGCGCCTGGGGGTTATTGGTGCCATCTTTATTGGTCTGGCCCAGGCCCTGGCACTGATTCCCGGCACCTCCCGGAGTGGTATCACTATCACTGCGGCATTGGCGTTGGGCTATCAGCGCGAAGATGCGGCTCGCTTTTCCTTCCTGCTTTCCATCCCGGTGATTCTTGGTGCGGGATTGTTGAAGACAAAGGATCTGATCGAGCAGCAGGTGGCGGTTGACTGGGGGCTGATGGCACTGGGTGCTGTGGTCAGTGCGATTACGGCCTACCTGACCATCGTGTTCTTCATTCGTCTGCTTGAGCGCATCGGCATGCTGCCGTTTGTGGTGTATCGCCTGATCCTTGGCATTGCGCTGCTGGCGTGGCTGGCCTGATCCCATGGAGGCAGTGCTTGGCTTGTTACCAGGTTGCCCCGATGGGCTTCCTGGAGTTCCGGTAGCAGAAGCGAGCAGGGCAGCAGAACTGGGCTTCCCGCTGGTGCTGGGTTGGCAGGAAGAGCGCCTGAGCCTGTGGCGCCCGGAAGGGCGGGAAACCCCTTTGAGCGTTACCTTCAGCGATGGAAAACAGGGGTATCGACTGACGCCGGAGCGGGTTCGACATGAACGGCTTATCAAGGCGTTGGGAAAACCCCGGGAACACACCCGTATGGTTCTTGATGCCACTGCCGGCCTTGGCCGGGATGCGGCACTGATCGCCATGGCTGGCTTCCCGGTGTTGCTGGCTGAGCGCTCACCAATTCTCCATGCCATGCTGGCGGATGGCCTGCGACGGGCGCCGACAGAGCTGGCTGCCGTCATGCAATTGCTGCCTTGCGCAGCAGCAGATGCGCACAGTATGCCACCACTGCATGCTGTGTATCTGGATCCCATGTTCCCATCCCGGGAAAAAAGTGCGGCGGTAAAAAAAGACCTGCAATGGGTTCAGCAACTGGCGGCGTACCCGGATCACCACGAAGAAGCGATGTTGCTGGATTGGGCACTCGGCCTGGACCCGCAACGGGTTGTGGTCAAACGCCCGGGAAAGGCAGAGCCACTGGCAAAACGCCGAGCCCACCATCAGATTGCCGGTAAGGCTATTCGTTTTGATGTATATGAGTAGCCTTGATTTCTGAGCAACTAGCCAGCCGCGTAACGCTTTCATTAATTGATCAAAAAATAGACACAATAATGTCGCTTTGATAGCTTCAAAGAGGCACCTGATGTTCTGGTGTTAAGGAACGACACTTAAATGAGGATCAGACCATGAATACTTTCCGTTTGCTTGCGTTGGCTGCGGCAGTGCCGCTGGTATTGCCTGTATCAGCCATGGCCGATAACTATCTGCGATTTGCTTACAGTCTTGCCGATTATGACGAACAGGATATGGACTTTACGGTGGCAGGCCCTCCTGACGAGACGTTGAATATAGATGGCTATGACCCGGGTAATACTGACTATTTCAGTGTTGCCGGTGGGACCTGGTTGTCCCCGAATCTGCGAGCAGAAGTGGCGCTGGATTTGTCACTGGCCTCCAAAGAGGAAGATGGTGTCACTGTCAGCTCTGGTGGGGTTTCAGAGGCGGGGACGTTTGAGGCCAAGACCACTAGCCACCTTCTCATGCTGAATGGCTATTATCACTTCATGAATGACCGCGGCACCGGAGCCTTTGACCCCTATGTGGGGGCGGGTATCGGCCTTGCCGATAACGAGCTGGAGGATATGACCGTTGCCGTTAGTGGCGCCTCTGCAACCATTGAAGACGGAGACAGCACCGAATTTGCATTCAAATTTGGTGCGGGGGTTGCCTACTGGCTCAGTGATGCGGCCTCCGTGGATTTTTCCATTTTCTATGTGGATGCCGGTACTGTGGAAAGTGGCGACACGGCCAACGGTGTTGGTGGTTCGGTAGCACTGTCCCGGGAACTGGAAATGGACCTGCAGAGCATCAACTATAGTCTGGGGGTTTCCATCGCTATTTAGTGAGTGGTTGCCTGGTCCGGAAATAAAAATACCCGCCAAATGGCGGGTATTTTTGGTGGTGATTCTGCCGGCCTCAAGAAGCGGAGTGAGCCGGTTCAGAGAGGTGCTCAATGTCGGTTACCCGTGTCACTCGCTGAATCGCATCGCTGATATCCGGGCTGAGGATGCGACGGGCTTCATCGTCGAGAGATTCCAGTTTCTCATCAAAGATCAGGGCCCCGGCACCGTCGGTGGTCACCAGGCCGGTACCATACAATTGGCTGATGAAGTTTTTCAGTACCACCTTGTCGAAGAATTCCGGCGAGTTGAACTCGTAGAGCAGCGATAATCGTTGCGCTGTCTGGTGCGCCAGTTCCCCCAGCTGGTCGGCGGTCAGCATGCCTGAGCCGTACTGAACCAGCAGGCGAATGGTCAGATAATAACGTTCCAGAGAGGGCATCACGGTCTGGCCAAGATGGTCCAGCATGTCCGATTCATGGGTGTGAATAGGCGCCCCGTGCAGGCAGTCGTCCTCGCGGCTCACCAGTTGTTCCTTCTCAAGCACATCCACCGTCTTGCGGACCGCCTGAGACAGTTCGTCGCCGTCCTGCCAGTGAAGGTAGTATTCATTGCGCAGGAAGGGGTAGAGCAGATGCACCATGCTTTGCAGGGTGCCCATACTGATTGAGCGGGCGTTCATCACCAGCGAACAGATAAGGCCGGGCAGGATGAATAGGTGCAGGCTGTTGTTGCGTACATAAGCCATCTGCAGGGCGGTCTTCTCATCAGTGGTTACCACGTCACCCAGCTTGTGCTCGATACGCTCCAGGAACTCGTTGTCCAATCCATACTGGATGATGGCAGAGGCATCATCTGTGGCGATGGAGGCGCTGTCGCTGTAGGGCGCCTGTTTGAGCAAGGCGATGTAAAGGTTCAGTTGTTGGCGAAGCTGGGCCACATCCATGGTGTGCTTCGGCGATGCCAGCAGAGCCAGGCTGAGCAGGTTGATGGGGTTGGCCACCGCAGCGGCATTGATGGATTCCACCACTTCCTGCCCGAGTTCATTCACCACATGCTTAAACCAGGCTGGGGTTTCCCCGGCGGCCAGATCCTCGCTGCGCCAGGGTGTGTGATGCTGATCCAGGAAGTCAACCAGCTTGATGGGCTCGCCGAAATTCACATGCACCTGGCCGAAGTGACTGCGCAGCACCGACAGGGACTTCATCAGCCCGCCAACGGATTCCTTCTGCTTTTTCTTGCCATGCAGCTCGCCGATATAGGAACCGGACTCGATGACTTTTTCGTAGCCCACATAGACGGGAACAAAGGCAATGGGTTTGCGTGCATCGCGCAGGAAGCTGCGCAGGGTCATGGCCAGCATGCCGGTACGGGGTTTGAGCATCCGGCCGCTGCGGCTGCGGCCACCTTCAACGAAGTACTCGATGGAATAACCGCGTACGGTAATGGTGTGCAGATATTCACTGAACACGGTGGCGTAGAGCGGGTTGTCGCGAAAGCTGCGGCGCATGAAGAAGGCACCGCCGCGGCGCAGAATGGTCCCGACGATGGGCATATTCAGGTTTATACCGGCGGCAATGTGCGGCGGTACCAGGCCATTGCGGAATACCACAAAGGACAACAGCAAGTAATCGATGTGGCTGCGGTGGCAGGGCACATAGATGACTTCATGGTCGCCGGCCACCTTGGTCAGGTTGTCCATGTTGTACAACCTGACCCCGGCATAAAGTCGGTTCCAGACCCAGTTCAGAAACAACTCCAGAGAGCGAATGACTGTATGGGAGTAATCCGCGGCGATTTCCATGGCGTAATGGCGAGCCTTGGCTTCCATCTTCTCGATACTGGTTTCCTGGCGCTGGGCCTCTGCGCGGATGGCTTCCTGTACGGGGATGGAGTCCACCACGGTATTGGTGAGGGTGCGACGGTGAGACAGATCCGGGCCGATGGCGGCTTCCTGCTGACGGCGAAAATGCACACGCAGAATGCGGGAAGCCTTGCGCACGGTCTGTTCGTCCGTGGGGCACTGATCCACCAGGGTGCGCAGGGACATTGGCTTGCTGAAATGGACGTACAACTGCCGGCCCTGGGTGACGATGATAAAGAATTTCTTGATGAAACCCGCCGGCGACCAGTTGTCGGAAAACAGAATGCGCCACAGGGAGCTTTCCTTTTCCGGACGGCGGCCCCAGAACACCGATACCGGCACCAGCTGTACATCGGCCTCGGGATTGGCGCGTAGTGCGCTGACCAGTTTTTCCAGCCGTGGCGGTGACACGGGGGTTCGCTGCCGGCCATTACTGAATTTGCGCCGGTACAGCTGGAAGTAACTATGGCTCAGGTGGCTTTTGCCCAGCGTTAACCCATGCAGTGCAGATGCAAGGCCCAATTGTCGTGCGGATTGATCCGCTGCTGCTGCATCGGCGGCTGAGCGGTCACGCAGCACATAAACCACCGGGGTATTGGGGGCAAGTTGCAGTTCGTCAGGGTTGGAAGGCAGCGCGTTAGCACGTGTGCACAAACGCAGGAAAATGCGGATCAGGAAGAAGCCCAGGCGATCCAGGCCAAGCCAAGGTGTCATAGTCGGATTCAGTTAACTAGTGTGCCGCAAGTGTAGCGAAAGCCCCGGGCAGGGAACACCAGCGCATATTTCAATTTGTTTCAGAATTGCGTCTGCCAGTTCGTACTATGGTCCATTATATTCACGGGAACAAGTCAGGTAGCCTTGCTAGACTATTGGCAGTTTATTGATAAGTACTAAGGAGTTAACGGTGTCGACACCGCAAACGGGGATTTTTGATCGTAGTTATCAGCATCATCTGTTCTTCGAATTCTGCCTTGGCAGTGGCCAGGAGATGCAGGCAGTGAGAGCCGCATTGCGCCAGCTGAATTCGCTGAAAAGCGAAAAGACCCCGGTGTTGATGGCGTTCGGGCCAGCCCTCTGGGAGCAGTTGGATACCCGCTTCAGCTTTCCACCGTTTTCCCTGGAGGGCCATGTGCCGGCAACCCAGGGGGATCTTTGGGTCTGGGTACAGGCGAAGGAGCGCGGCGATCTATTCGATGCCGGTATGCAGGTACGGGATGCCGTGGGCGAGCTGCTATCCACGCAACTGGAGCTGAACAGCTTTGTCTACCACGACATGCGTGACCTGACCGGGTTTGTCGATGGTATCGGCAACCCGACCGGTGAAAAGGCAGAAAAGGCGGCCTTTATTGCCGAGCCGCATCCTGGTGCGGGCGGCAGTTGGGTGCTGACCCAGAAGTGGGTTCATGACCTGAAGAAATTCAACCAACTGCCGGTGAACGAACAGGAAAACGTGTTCGGCCGCACCAAGGAAGATGCGGTGGAGTTCGACGACGAGCGCATGCCGCCGGATGCCCACGTGGGCCGGACCGATGTGGACCGGGACGGTGTGCCCCAGAAAATGTGGCGTCGCTCTGTGCCCTACGGTGACAGCAGCGAGCATGGCCTGTATTTCCTGGCCTTCTGCTGCGAACTGGACCGCTACGACTACCTGCTGCGCCGCATGTACGGCATCGCCGACGACACCGTCAAAGACCGCCTGCTGAACTACACGCGCCCGGTGATGGGCTCGTGGTGGTATGCGCCGGATCAGGAGTGGCTTGATAAGATCAGTTGACAGTTGATAGTGGATAGTTGACAGCTACGCGAGGAATAACTGTTTTGACCTGAAACGCAAGAGGCCGCGCCCGTATACCGGGCGCGGCCTCTTGCGTTTCAATGACAGACAATCTGGATCGCGCAGCTGTCAACTTTCAACTGCTAACTGTCAACTGATTCAGTCCGTTTTCCATTTGGTAAACATCTTTTTCACCAGGAACGGGGTGAGCTTCAGTGAAGCACCAAGCATCTGGCCGATGCCTTTGGGGAAAACAAAGTGCAGGGCGTTCTTGATGCCGTTGTAGGTGGCTTCGTCGAAGGGGTACCAGAAGATGTTGCGCTTGGAGGGCAGGATATCCCAGTTGACGGCTTTGGCCTGGGTCATTTCCTCCAGGCCTTCCGGGCCGTGGGTGCGGCCGATGCCGGATTCCTTCCAGCCGCCCCAAGGGGTTTCGGACAGGCCGTGGCTGTAAAGATGATCATTGATGGTGGTGACGCCGGATTGCAGACGAGCAGCAATGGCGCGGCCACGCTTGTTGTTCTTGGTCCACACGGAAGAGGTTAGCGCCAGCTTGGATTCATTGGCCTTGCGGATGGCATCTTCTTCGTTAGCCACGCGTTGCACGGCAATCAAAGGCCCGAAGGTCTCATCACACATGGTGAGCATGTCGTCAGTCACATTGGTGAGCAGTGTAGCCGGGTGGAAGAAGCCGTTTTCCACGTTGCCTACCGGGCGGGACTGGGCTTCGATGCGGGCGCCCTTGGCCAGGGCATCTTCCAGATGCTGCTGCACGGTGCGCAGCTGACCGGCAGTGGTCAGGCTGCCGATATCCACATTGAAATCGTTGCAACCCACGCCATGACGCAACTGGCGGGTCTTCTTGGCGAGCAGATCCACGAATTGGTCGTAGACCGCGTCCACCACATACACTCTTTCCACGCCGCCACAGCTCTGGCCGGCATTCTGGTAACCGGCCCAGGCGGCACCATTGGTGGCTCGTTCCAGGTCAGCATCTTCCAGTACCAGCATGGGGTCGTTGCCACCCAGCTCCAGGGACACCGGGGTGAGGGTTTCGGCGGCCTGGGCCATCAGGGTCTTGCCGGCGGGGACGCTGCCGGTGAAGAACAGTTTGTCCACACCATTATCGAAAAAGCCGGTGGCCACTTTGGAACCGGAGCCGACGATATGATGGAACAGGCCTTCGGGTAACTCCCCGGCAGCGATGATCTGCTCGATGGCGCGGCCTACGGCCGGTGTGGCAGCAGCTACTTTCAGCAGCACGGCATTACCGGCCATCAGGCCCATGACAATTTCACCGAAGGGGATGGATAGCGGATAGTTCCAGGGGCTGATAATGCCCACTACACCCAGAGGAACACGTAGCATGTGGGTCTTCTTGTTGAAGAACAGGATGCTGCCGCCGGGACGGTTCTTTTCTTTCAGGTATTTTTCAGCGTTGTTCGCGTACCACTTGCAGGCCAGGGCACAGGGGAGCACTTCCGTGGCCAGGGCGTCGGTAAGGGTCTTGCCGTTACTCTCGCTGACGGTGCGAGCCAGGTCGTCGGCGCGGTCGACAATGTAGCTACGCATCATGGTGATATGGCGAGCCCGTTCCTTGAATGATTTGGCTGCCCAGATCGCCTGGGCTTCACGGGCTTTGGCCATGATCTCCGGCAACTTGGCCAGATCGGTTTCATTCAGCTCGGCCACGGCGGTGCCGGTGGCCGGGTTGGTGTCCAGGACGGTTTTGCTGTCGAGTTTTTCTTGCGCGGTCATGTGAGGAAGTCTCCATCACGGCAGGTCGTAAAGGTGGCCTGCGGGCTGTTCTGGGAGGGCCAGTGTCTGGCTCCGGGAAAGGCACATAGGTAAACACAGAGTAGACATTGTGGCCAGTGCTGTTCGGGCCGATTTCAGGCCGCGACGCCACGGCTTTGCTGCGCTTCCGTCAGCCGGAACGCCATGCGCTCGAAGGTGAGGGCAATGCGTTCCAGGGCGCCGGCAATCAGTTCGCGGTCGCGCTGAGCCAGGTTGCCAGCGTCGTCCATGTCCAGTTTGAGCCTTTCCGATTGTTGGCGAAAGCCCTCGTCGACGGTGCCACGGGAGCAGGCCTGATAGGCCGCAGCCAGGGCCAGCTGCCAGCGATCAGCGCTGTCGAGCAGGGCGGGTGGGGCATTGCTGCGCAGACGACTTTGAATCCACAGGGAAACCTGGCCCAGGTTCAGTCCGGTGAGGCCCAGGTCGGTGAAATGGCGCTGGGCTTCCGGCAGGGCCTTGTCACAGATGGTCAGCCAGCGCAGGCGGTCGGCCATGCGCGCGTTGAACCATTCTTCATTGATGTTGGCGGCACCTGATGTGGCCGCAGAGGGGTTGCCCATCAACGTCAGGTCGGTGGCGGTCTGGCGGATCAGCCGGCGGCGCAGGTTGGGGCCATTGGGTGGCGTAATCAGACGGAACATGAGGAAGGCGATGGCGATTCCCACGGTGATTGCCAGGCCGTTACTGGCCACCCGGGCCACGTCAAAATCCATGGCGTTGCCCGGCTGTACCAGAATGATATAGGGCGTGCAAAAGCCCAGCCCCAGGGGCAGGGTCAGGCGTTTACTGATGGCCAGCAGGCCGACAAAAAGAGGCGCGCCGAGAATCAGGATGAGCAGGGGAAAGTTGCCGTTATTGAGGGCCAACAGGGGCAGGGTGAAAAAAAGGGCTACCGGTGCGGCCAGCACGGAACTGAAGGTGGCCCGTTTCAGCACCTGATCCGGCTCTGGCAGACGTGCAAAGAGAATGGTGAACATGACCGGCATGATCATCAGCATGATGGCCATGGGGCTGGCAGTGCCGACCCAGAGCCCGGCAGCAAGGGCAAACACCAGCGCACTGCGCAGGCCCACGGCGGAGGCGATCTGTAGATCCCGGTAAGGACGCAGTCCTTGTGGTCGCAGTTGCACTTCATGGCTGAAATGCAGGGCACGGTTGGCCTCCAGAGCCAGAATCAGGTCCGATGTCAGGTTCTGACTGACCTGGAAGAAGCGCCGCTGCAGAGGCGGGGCATCCTCGGCTTGTTCGCCGCGAGCTTCGCGCAGCTGCTGTCGCAGGGCCTGGGCTTCTTTCATGGCCTGTTCGGCGGAAGGGGTTTCGCGCATGCGCTGGAATGCCGCCCGCAAGGCATCAAGCAGGTCGCGAAGGGCCGGGGTGAGCAGCTCGTCGTGGTTGCGCATCAGGCGCCCGATAACGCGGATGCGGGCCACCAGTGAAAGGGTTTTGTGGCAGATCACTGTGGCCGCCCGGGCCCGCCCCGGGCCATGGCTGCCCTCGTAGTGAACGGCGCTGCTGTCATCACTGAGTGCAAAAATACCCTGCAGTAGCGCATCCACCTGATTATGGCGTTTGGCATGGGTGCCCGATGGGTCCAGTTCCAGTTCCAGATAGGCCAGTGTCTGGTTGAGGGCGGTACGGGCATGCTCCTTGAGCAGACCGCTTACTCGCACTGGCCACAGTAAGCTGCTCACCAGGGTGGCGCAGACGGCGCCGAGAACGATCTCACTGACCCGGGCGTTGGCAATGTGGAAGATGCCCAGACTGGAGGTATTGGCCGGGTCTGCGATGGCGAGCACCACAATGAGGGTGGCGGTGATGCCCGCCATGGCGAAACCGTAGATGAAATTGGCCTGGCGCACCCAGGCGGAGGCACCGGCGTTGAGGCCGATCCACAAGGTCAGTGCGCCGATGGCCAGGGCCGGGTAGGGGAGTAGCCAGGCCAGGATCAGCAGCCCCATGGCGCCGCCAACCAGGGTGCCGCCGATCTGGCAAAAGCCTTTCTCTATCACCAGCCCGGTTTCCGGGCGCACTTGCAGGAACACGGCGGAGATCAGCGCCCAGTAGGGCCGGTCCAGTTGCAGCAGCATGGACAGATAGAGTGCCAGCGCCATGGCGATGACGCCCTTGGTGGCAAACAGGACAGACTGGCGGTCTGGAGTGAGCAGGACGGCCAGTCGCGGATCCAGTTTCATTGGTCGCTCTTGGTGTCCTGCTCGTGGAGGCGCACGGTGGCGGTCATGCCGGCGGCTAGCAGAATATCGTCGGGAATGTGGTCCAGTTCGATATGGACGGGAATGCGCTGGGCCAGCCGCACCCAATTGAAGGTCTGCTGGACCTGGGGCAGTAACTGGCCGTCGGTCTGGGTGTTGGCGTTGGCGATGGCCTGCCCCACGCTGGTGACCTTGCCGCGCAGTTTCCTGGCGCCGTTCATCAATACCACGGTGGCACGCTGGCCCACGTTCACCATGGGTAGTTTGGTTTCCTCGAAGTAGCCGGTGACATAGAAACTGCCGGCCTTGACCATGGACACTACCGGAGTGCCCTGATTAACGAAGTTTCCCTGCTGCAGGGTCAGGTTGACAATAGTGCCGTCTGCGGGAGCTTCCACACTGGTTCGCTCCAGGTTGATTCTGGCGCTGGCCAGTTCTGCCTCGGCGAGCGCTACATTGGCAGCGGCTAACTGCGTCTCGATACGGGCACTGTCCAGTTCTTCACGGCTGATGCTGTTGCCGGCGTGCAGGCGTTTGCGCCGTTCATATTGATGTTCAGCCAGGCGCAAAGATTCCTGCTCGTGGAGTAGCTGCGCTTCGGCCCGGGCCAGAGTGGCGCGGTAGCGGATATCATCGATACGGAACAGCGGATCGCCCTGTTGTACGGTCTGGTCATCACGAATGTGCAACTCACTTACCCAGCCGGACACATCCGGGGATAGCGTAATGATCTCGGCGCGCACCTTGCCGTCGCGGGTCCAGGGGGCATAGAGGTAATAATTCCACACCCAGTTGCCGGCCAGCAGGGCCAGAATGACCAGCACTACGGTGAGCAGAATGCGTAGCGGTTGTTGCATGAATTGTCCCTAACTCAGCGCTCTCAGGAAAAGGGCTACAAAGCAGATAAACAGTGACAGATAGACCCAGGCACTCTTCCAGAGTTGCTGATGCCAGCCCAGTTTGCGCAGCAGCAGGAAGGTCAACAGGGTGAGCACCATGCCCAGCAGCACGAACAGCACCATGGGGCTGATCAGCAGTCCGCCAACCGGAATTTCATGCAGCCACATCGTTGTTTCCCGGCAGTGTCATGTTAGCGAGCATGGTAACGGATAATTCAGGGCACCTGTAGGAGCACCGCTCGAGGTGCGAACC
>NZ_JABURH010000127.1:31744-39087 GCF_014762765.1 Alcanivorax sp. | reverse complement strand
GGCGTTATGTGTGCGAATGAATCGGAGTAAGTATGAAATTAGTCAATATAGATGAAAAAGCTCCGGACACATTCTACATCTTTGTAAACCAGTTCAATCCTATTACGCATCATAACTTTAATCTCACCAAATCTTTTTTCTCGGGTGCAGCTGCTTCGTGCTCTGATGCTGGATTTTTGAAGAAATACATAGAAGGAAAAGTACGATATCTCCCCTATGAGCCGTGTAATAACGACGTTCTAGGGGTATCACCCTACTTTCTGACAGCGATAAATGACTATCGGATTGAGTATGATGCTGAAGTTTATAGAGAGAGACATCACCCTCTATACCCATCTAGACTGTCAGCTCTATATGCCTTTGGGGACCTAGAAACCTGTGAGCTTGTGTCAGGAAAATACCACTGGCCTTTGGATACTGTTCAGAAATTCAGGCTAAAAGATTGGCCGCTTACCAGAATAGTTAAAGTGAATATGGAGCATGTTTCGCTGGCTAGGCATGCCTATAAGGTTTCGATGCTTGAAAATATTGATAATCTGTGGGCCGGATATTGGTCAGGTTTTGACAATATAATCTTGGAGCTTCCAGCGGCTGGGTTTGAGCGTAAGAAATATGATTCAGGAGTAATCTGGGAATATTTAATTGAGGGTATCGTTGAATGTGCCGAGTGAAAACACATAACAAGGCCATGAACGTTCGGGCACTTTGTGCCCTGGACCTCGCTACGCTCGGCCCGTTATGGCAGCGTTATGGAGATAATGGTGGTTCCGATTAGAGTTGTAGGAGATATAGCCATCTGTCGTGATGGCGGAACTCTCCAAGTTAATTATGCCGATTATCTTAAAAGGGGGTTTTTGTTTACTCTTCCTGTTGTATGGGCGAGAGGCGAGTCTGGTCGCCCGGAAGTTTCTGGATATGGTTTTCCTAAGTTGGAGAGAATAGTAAGAGAAAAAAGAAGAACGAAAGGGAAAGGAGGTATTTACTATCTTACCTCTCGAGTCGAAGTGAATGTTTCGGTGAAGACAGCCTCTAAGATAGTTAAGCAGATTGAGAAGTTATCTAAAAATAATGAAAGAAATGATTTGTTCGCCAAACTTGTTAAAGGATTCAATAAGGTCATCCATAGCAATGCCATGCATTCGACAAGCGCATGATGGATGGCGTTAAATTTAGCCATGAATCGATCAACCATCTTAATTTTGATAATGCTACTTGCTGGCTGCGATACGTTTCCGAGAGTGACTTATAGCCTCGGCTCTGAAGTTGTCTATAAAGCCCAGGGTGATGTCTCAACCTTATGTGAGCGTTTATCATCTGTAGCTAACGCTCACAACCTCGAACAGAGAAGTCCGCGGAGGTCCGGCACGCAATGCTATTTTTCAGATTCGGATATGCACAGCCTTGTGTTGGGTGCGAGAACGCTAAATGAGCAACTAGTAGTTGATGTTGAGGCTTTCAACCGTATGGAAGAGTTTAGGTCTCTCAATCAAGATGTCGAAGAAATGCTTCAAGGGAACTACCCGGGAAAGTACCTTCGGGTATCTGAGTAAAAATTTAACAAGGCCAGGCACGGCGACGGCTTTTTCGCTGCGGCTTCGTCTCTACTACAAAGCCGCGCGTGCTGGCGGCGTTAGATTTCCCATGAGTAAAGAGCAGGTCATCGAATCTATAAGAAAAACTTTCCGAGACGTAAAGCCAGGTGATGGCATTGGCCTATGAGAGGCCCAGGCCATGGATGATTATGAATCGGAAGATGTCTGGAGAAAGAAACGGGAAACAGACGAGAATAAATTTATGTGTGTCCCCGAGTTTCCGAGTTTCTCCGACGGCAACTTCGCTGACTGGCTGCAGATATCCGCGAGGTTGATGAGAAGGACGAGGAAGCAGTTCGGCTCAAGAGCAAAACGTGAGCCGTTGGAAATCTACTCTTGTGATGTCGATCGGGTCGATTTTGGGAGGCCCGGCCCCGGTGCGAGAACGACATCGCGTGCGGTGAGTTCTTTATGGCACGCATCGCATTCGAGGCGCACATGAGCCTCGCCTGTGCAGCCGCTGTGTCGATAACGCCATGGCGGCCCCTCCGGCGTCATGTAGGCATCGCCCCAATCTCGTATCGCCATCAGGATCGGGTAGATGTCATGCCCTTTATCTGTCAGGCGGTACTCCTCGTGCGCGCTGCTGGGAATCTGCTGCTTTACCAGGATTCCGTGCTCAACGAGCCGGTCGAGTCGGTCCTGCAAGCGACTTCGGGACACTCCTAGCGCGCGCCGGAAGTCATTGAAGCGACGAATTCCCGTGAACGCAGCCTTCAAAACGAGGAGCGTCCAACGGTCCCCCAATACTACCAGCGGCCGCGTTATCGAACATGGGAAATCAGCAAGGTCTTCATAGCGCATAAACCGATAGTAGCACAACTCGACAGCACCTGGTTCTAAAACGAAACCATCATTGGCACTATCAGTCTCAAAATAAGACTGGTGGTTTCGAGTTAGGCCTGCTAGTCTCAAAATAAGACCTAAGATCAGCACGGACGCGCCCGGCCCTTCAGGTTGGGGGCGCGGTGAAGCGATCTAATTCGGGAAATGTCGGAGGACCACAATGATCTCTGAAGATCGGTCGAACTTCGCTGGTTTCAACACACGTGAGCTGCGCTGCGTCGGAAGTGGCCCAACGTTCGTGCTACTGCACGGCATATTCGACAGCGCAGATACCTGGTCCGGTTTGCTCGCCGCTCTCGCGAGCCGTGGCCATAGCGCAGTTGCCGTGGATCTACCCGGATACGGCCAGGCCGATCGCCGCCAGCCCGGTCCTGGGCTGACTCAGCTCGACGCATTCGTCCGCGACCTCGTCCGGGCCGAAGGCGCGAGCGAGCCAGCAGTCCTGGTGGGCAACTCGCTCGGCGGGAACCTCACGGTGCGAGCTGCGCTCGACCCCACCCTGCCAATAAGCGCCGCGATACCGGTCGATACCGCCGGCTTGGGCTATCAACCGTTGATCGAATCACTTATCGGGCGCTACTCGCCGCCTTCGGCCCTGGTCAGCCGCATCCCCTGTTTGGATCAGATAGCTATGAGTCGGCTGGGAGTGAAGTTCATTGCTCGCTCACTCTATGCCACACCAACCACCGCCGACCTCGAAGCAGCCGCACGAATGGCCACAATGCTGGGAACTGAGCGTGGATTTGCGTCTATCGCCACCGAGGGGCGTGCAATGTTGCGTGAAATGGATGGCGGTTTCGCCACCGGCGAAGTGCCCCCGATGCTCGTGGTGCACGGTCGCCGCGACATTATGATTCCTCCCTCAGCTTCGGTGCGCCTGCACCGCCAATTCCCCGGCAGCGAGCTGCGAATACTCGACCACTGCGGCCACTGCCCGCAACTCGACGACCCGACCCTGATTGCCGAGCTGATCACCGACTTCGCCCTGCGACAGCCACAGCAAGGCCAACTTCGGTCGTTGCAGACGAGCCGATGACCAGCTTTTTACATCAAAACGATCGTCATGCATGCGACGTGTTTGACACATCATCACGTCCCGCAGGAGTTTTATGAGCATCGAAACCAGCAGGAAAGAAAAAATTTTCGTTATTCGATTGAATCGGCGGGACAAGCGCAATGCGTTCGATGCGGAGATGATCGCTGGCCTCGACGCTGCATTCAACGAATTCGAAGATGATCCAGAGTTGTGGGCCGCGCTCGAAATGGCGCAACTCGTCTGCCGCGGTGCGCCGATATCGGTGCAGGAGAGTTTGGTCGCCTTGGAACTAGTCCACAGCGCCGACAACGACTTCGCTAGGCAGGTCACCGAATAGGCGATCGTCAACACACTTTCCTCGCAAGGCACTGCTGAAGATATTCAGGCGTTACTTGAACGCCGCGAACCCCGCTGGTCTGGCCGATAAACACGGACTACAGACTCTTCCTCCACAACAAATCAGGAGAAATTCAGTGAAGGCGATATATTTAGAGAGTTTTGGAGGACCTGAGGTCCTGCGCTACGGAGAACGACCCACCCCGCGTCCGCGCTCAGGGCAGGTATTAATCGAGGTATATGCCGCGGGTGTTAATCCGCGAGATTGGATGCTGCGACAGGGAACGTATGTCGGACGTCCGCTTGTCGGTCGGCCGCCGATCATTCCCGGTAGCGATGTGTCCGGTGTTGTTGTCGATGTCGGTGCGCAGGTCACTGGCTTTTCCGTTGGCCAAGAGGTCTTCGCCATGCAAAGCCAACTAGGACGCATGGGTGGATACGCCGAGTACATGGCAGTCGACGCTGCGTGCGTGGCTCCCAAACCAAAAGAGATCAGCCATGTTGATGCCGCTGCGTTGCCGGTGGCAGGGCTGACTGCATGGCAGAGCTTGTTCGAGCTGTCGACGGTCGCGACCGGCAGTCGCGTTTTGGTGGTCGGTGGTTCGGGCGGGGTTGGACACTACGCCGTGCAACTTGCTCATCATGCCGGCGCTCACGTGACTGCTGTCTGCAGCACGGGCAACGTCGAGTTTGTGCGCGAGCTTGGTGCCAACGAGGTCATCGACTACACCAAGGAACGATTTAATGACTTTGTACGTGGTCAGGATCTGGTCTTCGACACTCTCGGCCGGGAGAGCCTGAGCAGTTGCGGTGCGGTCCTGGACCCCGATGGTTGCTACATCACCACGGTACCTAACGCGAAAACGCTCCTGAGTTGGGCGCTGACAAGCCTTCGCGCCAAGGTTTTCGGTGGCCAACGAGCATCTGTCGTCACCGTCAGGTCCCGAGGTCAGGAGTTGTCGTCCCTCGCCGAGTTGATGACGCAAGGACACATCCGATCGGTCGTCGAGAACGTCTATCCGTTAGCCGAAGCGGCTGAAGCCCACCGGGCCAGCCGTACGTTCCATACGCGGGGAAAGCTGGTGCTACGTGTCCGGGACTGACTCGAGGATCTTCGAGAGCCGAGCGAGGCGTGGCGGCTTCAAACGCGCGGATCCTCCTCTGCGACGACAGATGTCTCACAATCGTGCTGCTGCACGGTATGTTTAACAGCGCAGACACTTGGTCAGGAGCAGTGGCTATAACGCGATCGTCTTAGAGCTACCTGGATGCGGTCAGGCTCCACCATCTGTCGCGGTAGGGCATCAGCGTGTGTCCTGGCTTCATGACTGCTATTCGTCCTTCTCAGACATTCAGCATTCGGACTTTTGCCTGCGCCTGCTCCAGATAGCTGACGTCCAGGCAATCCGGAGCCGATCAAGAATCACGTTGATGCCCTTATTGAGAAAGACAGGGGCAAAGCATGCTCGTCGCAGGAGCACTATCAGGCGTTTGTAGAGCTGATTGCCAGTGAGGGACGGACATTGCCGGGTTACGTGTGCCGAGAGTTTGACGAATTTCTGCGCTGCGTGAGCTAGCCGTATGTCGTAAGCAGCGGCGTTGATGGTCGACGAGGTTTTCCCGACCAGCTAGTTCGTCAATGGGTTTTGGGTTTTCCGTACCCGCTACGCTTCCTTTTCGCTAGCCGACCGAAGGTGATGGGCCGGGTGCTGGGCATCGTCTACCTCGGAGTATTGGGGGCAGCTCTTGCCCCGTGCTTCAGGTGGCAAAAGGCAAGATCGGATTCCGATGTTCGCTTTTCTGTTTTGTTGGCTGAATTAAGCTGGGAAATAAAGAAGGCAACGGGGTCCTGCATGCCAAACCTCGGCGGCAGATCAGGACGCTAGCGGTCCATTGAGACGGCGATTCGCTTAAGCACAGACAGTGTTGTTTCTAGTTCTTCCTTACTCATGTCCTTTGAGCATGTCGTTGCCCATCCCGACTGCTTTTCATCCAGCTTCAAATATACCGTTTTCCCTCGCTCCGACAGGCTTATCAGTTTTGCGCGCTTGTGGCCTGGATTGTCCTGGAAAACCAGAAGCTCATCCTGATGCATGGCATCAACCAGTCGTTGTACGGCTTGTCGTGTCAGTCCCATGCTTCTGGCTATTTGCGGCACGGTTTGCGGTTCACCCGCCAGGTAAAGCGCCCCCAGAATCTTCCATCGGGCACTGGTAATGCCATATTCCGAGCCCATATCGTCACCTTCACTGACAAGCAGCCCGCCCAGCTTGAAGACTTCAAGCACGATTTCGGTGAACACCGGGCCTTTCTGCGGGTCGTTCATAGGCATCCCTTCTGTAAATTGACAACATGTTGACAAGTTGAGTGGCGCTTTAGCACAATGACAACATGTTACCAATTTCCCTGCCGGAGGAAACCATGGCGTCCCTACTTCATCGCGTTGCCGCAATTATTGCCTTCTTGTGCATTGCCATGTTCTTTTCGGCAACCATTCTCGTCGAGCTTTTCGGTAGCGCAGAAGCCATCGCAACCCTGAAACGCCTCATCGTCTGGCCAGGCTTGTTGATTCTTGTTCCTTCCATTGCATTCACTGGCGCGAGCGGGTTCGCCCTGGCTAAAGGCAGAAGCGGAAAGCTGGTACGACAAAAGCAGAAGAGAATGCCGTTTATTGGTGCCAATGGAATATTGGTGCTGATTCCCTGCGCGGTAGTGCTTGATCATTGGGCATCGATGGGGGCTTTTGATACTGGTTTCTATGTGGTGCAAGGCGTCGAATTGATTGCCGGTGCCGTCAATCTCATTTTGATGGGAATGAATATGAGAGATGGCCTTAGGTTGAGTGGAAGATTGAGACGGTCCGCGTGAACAAAAGAAATTAGGTACACCCCCCAATAGGCATTTACAAATGCCCCACCTTCACATAAATCAACGCCCCGTCTTCTTTCGTAAACGGCGTATGCCGGCTCAGGTGGGGGCTGCGCAGCCAGCTGCCTTTGGGGTAGCGGCCATGCTCGTCATAAAAGGTGCCGTCCAGGACAAAGATTTCTTCCCCGCCCCAATGCTGGTGTGGCTGGAACTGGGTATGGGGTGCCCATTTTACTAGCGCTACATGCTCGCTTTTGAAATCGTGCAGGGGCATCACCGTCAGCCCCTCCACTAGCCCCGGTCGCCAGGGCGTGTTCAGGGTGTCGATCACTTTCTGCTCGGTGTCGTCCTGATCAAACTGATGCAGCTTGACCAGAATCGTTGCGCCTTCCTTGCCGATACGCGGGGTGTGAGAGGTGCCGATGGGGTTGCGCACGTAGGTGCCCGCCGGGTAGTCCTGATGCTCATCCGAGAACACCCCCTCCAACACCAGAAACTCTTCGCCGCCATCATGGGTGTGGGAGGAGAACGCACTGTGCGGGGCATAGCGCACAATCGACGTCGCCCGTGCCACCTCATCGCCGATCCGATCCAGCATCATGCGCTGAACGCCGGGCATGGGCGACGCCACCCACTGGTAATCCGTGGGTCGAATGACGACGCGT
>NZ_JABURH010000127.1:0-31419 GCF_014762765.1 Alcanivorax sp. | reverse complement strand
CCAAAATATAATTTTTATCGCAATGCTGATACTGCCAAAGGTTTTGAACAGCAGACCCATTGCCGCTACGCCACCTTCCTCTCCCCGGTCTCAATGAAGGCTGACCTATTTGGCTCCATGCGACCTGTTTCCCCGTGCCTGTTGCGCGACACTATAAGCATGCCAATCAAGTCAGCCTGCCATAAGGAAAAGCCATGAAAGCGGTTGTTTGCCACCACGGTGACTTTGCGGTCCAGGATGTGCCCGAGCCGGAACCGGGCAAGGGTCAGATACTTCTGAATGTGTTGCGTTGCGGCATCTGCGGGTCGGATCTGCATGCGCGTCATCACGCGGATGAACTGGCGGAGGCCACCGAGCGGGTCGGTTACCCGCACATCATGCGCAGCCATGAGCATGTGGTGTTGGGGCACGAGTTTGTGGGCGAGATCGCGGACTACGGCCCGAAGACCCATCGCCGCTGGAAGTCGGGCAAGCGCGTTGTGGCCATGCCCATGCGGCGCAATAACGGAATGGCGCATCTGACTGGCTTGTCCACCCAGGCCCCCGGCGCCTATGCCGAACGGGTGCTGGTGGAGGAATCCCTGGCCTTTCCTGTCACCAACGGTATTTCCGATGACCATGCGGCGCTGACCGAACCCATGGCGGTGTCCCTGCATGCGGTGAACCGCTCCGGGATAGGCCGTCGTGACACGGCCATCGTGATTGGGTGCGGGCCCATTGGTCTCGGGGTGATTGCCATGCTCAAGGCCAAGGGGGTGCGTCATATTGTCGCCAGTGATCTTTCCCCCACGCGCCGCAAGCTGGCCAGGGCCATGGGCGCCCATGTGGTGGTGGACCCGTCCCAGGGCAGCCCCTATGAGGGTATGGAAAAGCGCGGCTTTATTGTGAACGCGCCGCAGCTGTTCGATATGGCCCTGGATGGCATGGCCATGCTGCGCATGACGCCGTTGCCCTGGGAGCCCCTGTGGCGGGCGGCGGAAGTGGCCGGCGTGACTAACCCGAAGCGGCCGGTGATTTTCGAGTGCGTGGGCATTCCGGGGATGATCGAAAGTATCGTCGCGGATGCGCCGTTACGCTCCTGCATCGTGGTGGTGGGCGTCTGTATGAAACAGGACCACTTCTTCCCGGTGAATGCCATCAACAAGGAAATCGATCTGCGTTTTACCCTGGGCTACATGCCTATCGAATTTCGCGATGCGTTGCACATGATTGCCGAAGGCAAGGTGAATGTGGGGCCGATGATTACCGGTACGGTGGGGTTGTCCGGCGTGGATGAGGCCTTTGCCGCATTGGGTAATCCGGAGCAGCATGCCAAGATCCTGATTGATCCGGGCAAAGCCTGAGGAGAGAGTGAGTCGCCACGCTGCTGAAATGAATGCGCGGATGGAGCGGGTTCGACCTGCCCACGGCCATGGATAAGACAATCCCGCGTCGACTCTATTTTTCAGGGCGTCGAAGCGGGATGGTTTATTTACAGGCAGTGACCGTTGCTGGCATATCACCAGAAATAAAATATTCCCCCTATGGCAACCGAAGTGAGTGATCGATCATCAATGATGGGGCTGTCGGAAATTCCCTCGCCAAGATAATCCTCTTTTACCACAGCAAGAAAATGCCAGTGTTTTCCCGGTGTCCAGATAGCGGTCAAGGCGGCCTGATAGTTCAGTGAGCTATGCTCGCCATAGGCGGGCCGGCCGGGAGCGGCTTCATCGTCGTCCACCCCGTAAAAATGCTCCACCAATTGACCGTCTTGCCAAACCAGTCCCAGTGAGGGCGCGATGGTGACCTCTCCCCAGTTGATCCCGCGGCTGACAGTGACACTCGCTTCCAGGCCATCGCTCTCATTGCCGATATCTTTCAGTACGTTGGCAGAGAGTTGATACATGGCATGCTGATAGTCATAAGACAACCCGGCGAAGACGGTGCGGTGTGTCGTATCGATGCCGTTAAGTTCGCCATTGTCCGCAAAGCCTGCAGTGACTTCATAGAAGCGCGGCGTGACGAGCAGCCCCAGTACGCTATTGTCTTCTTTGAAGAGATCCAGGCCTGCATCAAGCCCTTCCACGCTGAAGCGTTTATAACGAAGGGAGAAATAGGGGAGCCCTTCGTGTTGTTCATCGACACCGACAAAAGGCCGTTCGGTGATTGACGTTGTGGCGCCGATGCCAAAGTGGCTGGTGTCATCCAGTGGAGCCCGGGAAAGCGGCGTGTTGATGGCGGTCGGGGCTGCCACGGCCAACGAAGCGGAAAGACACAGCAGGCTGGCGGCGATGTTACGAATACATGCCGAAGGATATGTGTTGGCAAACATGGAGGCTCCGTGGACGTTAATTGATGGTGGTTGTTGACGGCAGCAGGCCGCCGACGGCTTGCACGGGCCGAGGGTCGCTGCTCTGGCTGATCCAGGCCACCAATCCGATGCGTTGTTGGCCATGGTCGGGTGGCGACGGCAGTGTGACTTTCATCATGGAAGATGACATGGGGTGGTGATGCCACTGCAAAACAACGAAATCGTGTTGCAAGGTTTTGCCCCGATTCTCTCCGCGTTGTATCGAGGATATCAGGCCGAGGCCGATCCACGCCGTATTCAAGCGTGCGTCATCGGGAAGGGTGCCGTTGAATGTGGCCTGCAAGGTCGGGTGCTGGTAAGTAACAGATAGAGAGCCCACCTTTTTCTGTGACAGGGAATCCTGCCAGTTTCGATGGCGCTGGAAAAATCCGCGCCACTCATTGCCGTTGATAAAAAAGCCGGGTGTGTAGACGCGACTGACATCTTGAAGCTGAGCGTAGCGACGTTGTCGCTCACTGAAGGCCGGGCTGGCATAAGGATCAGCCCAGCCGATGTAATCCCAGTAATCCACGTGAAACGCCAGCGGGATAAACGTGGAAAAAAGCCCGTCCTGTTTTCCCAGGGATCGGACAAACCGGTCGGCCGGCGGACAGCTGCTGCAGCCCTCGGAGGTATAAAGCTCAATCAGTGAGACTTGTTGTTCGCCACTGCTGAATGTCAGGGGCATGCTGCCGGCGTTTAGCATGGCCGGCACGAGAAAAAGAAACAGGCTAAGCGGCGCTCGCATAAGAGATGTCCTATGTCATCCGTTAGCCCTTCGATGTCAGTCAGCAGCGTTCGTTACAGGCGGGGTTGGACGAAGAACCGGGGCGCTCAGGTTTTTCTATTCTTGGCTGACCCGGCTCTTCCCCCAAATTCGAGTAAATACGGGGCACCCACCAATTGTGCTAATTTCGGAATTCATGTTTGTCCGGACTGCCTGAAATTCCTGAGGCTGCCCGGATTTTCGCCTGGCCGTTGCCGCTAGCGAACGATGAAAACCGATACGTCGCTGTGTTTGACGATGTTTGCCCCATTGGAATGAATAATGTGCAGCTTGTCGCCAATGCCCGGGGGGTGGGAGGCCATGACAACCAGGTCCGCGCCCGTGTCCCTGATAGCTTCCAGAAGGCGGTCATCCAGTTCCACGGCAGTATCCGGTGTTGATATTACTTTGCTGTCAGTGTCGATGCCGTGGGCCTGGCCTTGTTCCTGGGCAAAGGTGCTGAGCTTGTCTGCCAGCTCTTCCGGGGTGTGTGCCACAGAAGATGGGGCGCTGCTGGTGACACTGACGTAGCACAGCGTTGCATTATAGTGCTTGGCTATGTCGATAGCTGTGCTGAGAGTTTTCGGGATTTTATCAGTGTGTGCCAGGTCGATGGGTACGAGTATCTTGCGATACATGGCATGTCTCCTTATCCAGGTTCAGTGATTGCATCACTTGATGTCCCAATAAAAAGCGTGGCATAGATCTACCGGTAGTGCCAAAAAGACGGAGTGAAATTTGATGCAAGACAAGGGGTAGGCAGAAATAAATTAAGTATCAGGTGGTGCGCCTCTCTTACGCGTTACCCACTTCAGCTTTACCTTGTAACTTTTTGGCTTCGCAAGGCCTTGATACGTGGCGGGTTTCGACAATGTGTTATGGGCCGGTGGTATTCAAGTGCCCCCCCCAAGGAAAAAGGCTGATAAACGCAAAAGGCATCACGGATTCGCTGGCTATCCGGATGCTATACCAGTGGTAGCTTGAAAGTCCGTGGGCGTGGGGATTTCATCCACCTTCCATGGTTGATACGAAACCCCAGGGATATGGGGAGATGGGTACAAGGAGAGACGAATGCGAAGCGCACTGTTTTTGATAACGGCGATGATTCTGACCGCCTGCCACCATCCGAGTCGCAGTTATGAAGTGAGATATCTGGAGCCTACTGCACGCCAGCAGCTTTACATGCGGGAAGAGGGCGACATGGCTGGCATTGATGCATTGTGTGGGGTGAATGTGTCGGGGCTGCCGGGGCAGGATTATCCCGGGCTGACGGAACCCACGTCGGCGGTGGTCGGTTATGAAAGCACGGATCTCCCCAAAAGCGCCCGGCCGCGCTGTCGGGTTGATGTGAATGTGGAGCACCATGCGTGGCTGTTGTTTGATTTAAGCGAAATCACCCGGGATGGCCAGCCCCGTACCCTGATAAAGGCAACACTCAGTGGCGAGGCGCACCCTGACAGTGATAACGCCAACTGCCAGGCTGATACTCCCTTTATTGCCTGGGTCAATTTTGCGCCGCCGTCGGTAGCCGTTCCGACAATGGATGAGGGCATGCCGCACAGCGGGATAGAAGCGCCCACGGTCATCATTGATGACGAACGCCTGAGCTTCCGCGAATACCATGAGCAGCTTTCCGCGGCCGGAGAGTTTACCCAGGGGCGGCATGGTAGCGCGCCGAATTTTGTGTATACCCTGAGTGATCGGGAAGTGGGTCGACTGGCTGAGACCTTTGCCACCGGGGACTGGATTTCTCCCGACCCTTACCATGCGGTGCTGGTCAGCGTGGAAAACCCGGCCCCGGGACGCGATAGCTATTGCCTGGAAGGGCTGGAAAATTTGAAGCTGACGCTTGTCTTTGCAGAAATGGAATAGCGCCACACAGGAACAAGCCGGGACACGACGCCGTTTGGTCGGCATGAAGGAAATGGGATGTTGCGTGTCCCGAGTGACTGCTGAGGATGAGCGGATACGCTTCGGAATGTCTTTCCTGTCTTGCCAGTTTGCGCTTGGCGGGAAAGGTTATTCGGGCATTGGAATAAATTCCTCCTCATCCCCCGGGACTTTGGGAAAGCGACCGGCTTTCCAGTCGGCTTTTGCCTGATCAATGCGCTCTTTTCGGCTTGATACAAAGTTCCATTCAATATACCGCTTGCCCAGAGGTTCGCCGCCCACGAGGGCAATCAGTGAATCTTCCGTTGCGGTAATGGACACGCCGGTTTGGTTGCCAAGGATTGCCATGTTGTGTTGTTCAATGCTGGTGTCTCTGGCTTGCAGGGCGCCTTCAACCACATAGAGGGCGCGCTCCTGGCTGTCGGGCAAGGTGAGTGTTTGTCCGGCTTTGAGTCGGGCTTCTATATAGAGTGTTTCGGCATAGGTCTTGACGGGTGAGGCTACCCCGTATGCCTCGCCCATGATGACTCTGACCGGGATGCCGTCAACATCAACGGAGGGGATGTCGGCAGAAGGATAATGGTAAAAGGCTGGCTCAACTTCCTCATCCGCTTCCGGCAGGGCCAACCAGAGTTGCAGGCCGTGAAGATTGTGATCGCGGGAAGTGATTTCAGGGCGCTCGCGCTCGGAGTGGACAATGCCTTTGCCGGCCACCATCAGATTAACGTCACCGGGCTGGATGGGCTGGAGACTGCCCAGTGAGTCACGGTGAAGAATTTCTCCCTCAAAGAGGTATGTCACGGTTGCCAGGTTGACATGGGGATGGGGGCGAACATTGATGCCTTTGCCCGCCGGAAAACTGGCGGGCCCCATGTGATCAAAGAAAATCCAGGGGCCAACGGTCTTGCGTTGTTTTGAGGGCAGAGTACGACGGACGGAAAAACCGCCCAAATCCTTGTCCTTGGGAATAAGCACCAGTTCAATGGCGCCACAGCCAGCGCTGGAATCGCAGTCGTGCTCTACGACAACTTCCTGGTTGCTCATGATGGTGTCTCCTGTGACATCGTTCATGGTTGGCGATGAATCGTTTCTATCGCTTCACGCAAGTTCGCCCTGGTTTGGTGCTGGCCAGGCTGAAGCCCTCCGGATACTGGGGAGGGCTGTCTGGTGAATGTGGTTAGCCTGTCCGCGATTGCCCCCTGATCATATCCACCGCTTTCTCCGCAATCATCATGGCCGGCGCATTGGTGTTGCCGCCGATCAGGGTGGGCATGATGGACGCATCGATGACACGTAAGCCTTCGATGCCATGAACGCGCAATTGCGGGTCGACCACCGCCTGCTCATCGGTGCCCATCTTGCAAGAGCCCACCGGGTGATAAACGGTGTCAGCGCGCTGGCGGATCACGTCGCGAATCTCATCGTCGCTCTTCACGTTGGCGGTGAACATGTCTTTCTTCATCCAGCGTTTGAGTGACGGCGCTTCCATGATTTTCTTGGTGATCTTGTAGCCTTGCACCATGTCTTCCAGATCCTGGGGGTCTTCCAGGAAGGCCGGGTCGATCAGGGGCAGGTCATCCGGGTTGGCGCTGGCCAGCTGCACGCTCCCCCGGCTGCGCGGGCGCAGCAGGCACACGTGGCAGGAGTAACCCTGGGTGAAGTGCATCTTGCGGCCATGATCATCCACCAGGGCAGTGACCATGTGTAGCTGCAGATCCGGGGCAGTAAGCTCTGGCCGGGTTTTCAGGAAGGCCCCGGCTTCGGCGAAGTTGGAGGTCCACAGGCCGCGTCGTTCCTTGCGATAGGTGCCCATGGCCATTAGCGCCCGCCACATGCCCGCCGGTGACAGACCAAAAGTGGCTGGGCTGTCGGTGGTGTAGCCGAAAATGAAATCCGGATGATCCTGCAGGTTCTTGCCCACGCCAGGAAGATGATGCACCACGGGGATGTTGTGCTTTTTCAGTTCCTCGCTATCTCCCACCCCGGATAGCATCAGCAGTTGCGGGGACTGAAAGGCGCCGGCGGACAGGAGCACTTCCTTGCGGGCCGAGGCGGTGCGCAGCTGCTTGCCTTGCTTGAATTCCACACCCACAGCACGTTTGCCGTCGAAGACAATGCGCTGAACCTGGGCGTTGGTTTCCACGGTCAGGTTGCTGCGATCCAGATGCGGGAACAGATAAGCCCGGGCACTGCTCCAGCGTTCGCCGTCTTTTTGGGTGACCTGATAGACCCCGGCGCCTTCCTGTTCGGCGCCGTTGAAGTCATCGGTAATCGGGATATCGCATTCTCTGGCAGCGTCCAGAAAGTAGTCCTGGAACGGGTTGCCGGTACGGCTGTCGCTGACCCACAGCGGGCCGTCGGTGCCGTGGTAGTCGTTATCGATACGTTCGTTGTGTTCATTGAGGCGGAAATAGGGCAGTACATCCTTGTAGGACCAGCCCTCATTGCCCAGCGCAGCCCAGTGATCATAATCCTCGCGGTGGCCACGAATATAGACCATGGCATTGATGGCCGATGAGCCGCCCAGACACTTGCCGCGGGGCTGGAACCCCTGCCGGCCATTGAGTCCCTTCTGTGGCACGGTCTCCATGACCCAGTTGTTGATGGGTTTGGAGAGCATGGCCACCGCGCCCGAGGGCACATTGACCAACAGGCCATCACCACTGCCTCCGGCTTCGAGCAGGCAGACGCGAGTGTCCGGATCTTCACTCAGCCTGCCGGCCAGGGCGCACCCCGCAGAGCCTCCGCCGATGATGAGGTAATCGAAATCGTTTTCCATGCCTGCGTTCCTTTTCTTGTCTGTTATTCGCGGTGGGTGCGGTTCGATAGTAGAGGTTGTGTAGGCCAGCGTCTTCCGGCAGGGGAATCAGCATTGACTGCCGCGTTCGACAGACAGATTAGCACCGGGTTTTTCAGCCAGTAAGTATTGTTTGTGTGACCGGAGTAACAGGTCTCAATGTAGGATATCGGCCATTGTCAGGGCGAGCGTTTCTTTATAGCTTTCAGTCTTTACATATTGGGCGGTCAATGATGGTGGGGGACCCATGCCGTTTTTTATTCTATCTATCCTGATTCAGTTGGCATTGGTGGTCCATGCCATCAAGACCGGTCGTAACAGCAGCTGGATCTTCATTCTTCTCTTTTTTCCTCTTATTGGCGGGTTGGCCTATCTGATCGTTGAGCTGTTGCCAGCCATGGGGCAGAGCCGGAGCGGGCAGCGGGTGCGCCGTAATGTTTCCAGAACCCTGAACCCGGACAGGGATGTGCGCGAAGCCGCGCAGAATTTCAGTGTGGCGAGCACCGCCGCCAACGCGTTGATGCTTGCTGAGCAACTAATGGAAAAGAAGGCCTATGCTGAGGCTGCCGAACTGCTGGAGCACAGCATGAAAGGCATCCATGCAACTGATCCGGAGCTGATGCTGGCGCTGGCCCGTGCCCGGTTTGGCATGCGGGATTATCCTGCTTGCCTGAATAGCCTCGATGACTTGAAGCACCATAATCCGCAGAGCACCACGGCCGATGGCCATCTGCTTTATGCCAGGGCGTTGGAAAAGGCCGGAAAGATCAATGAGGCTCGCGCAGAGTATGAGGCTCTCGTCGGATACTACCCGGGGCCGGAGCCGGCTTGCAGGTTGGCCAGGCTGCTTGCGGCCGGTGGAGATGTGGCCGGTAGCAAGGCGTTATACCAGAATGTGCTGGAAACGAGTCGGGTGTCCGGCAGGCACTATCACCAATTGCATAAACGCTGGATCCAGATGGCACGGGACCAGGCCTGACAGGAAGAGACGGGGTCCCTGGGGTAAGTTTTCGTGTCTCTGGAATGGCGATTTTGTTGGGTAATGTAACGCTGATTTCAAAGCAATGCCGTGTCACTTTGCAGGGGGTTATAGTTAATACTTTCCTGTAAAGGGAGTGCGGATCATGAGTGCAATTCTCGACACCGCAACAGGTTTCTTCCATGCCTGTGAAAGTGGTGAAGGGTGGGATATTTGCCGGAAATATTGCCATCCTGACGCAGGCTTTTCTTCCCAGACCGTATCCCTCGCTGATATCGCTACCCTGGAAGGGTATACCGAGTGGATGAAGAATCTGTATACGCCGATTCCAGATGCCCGTTACGAGTTACGTCACCTTGGCATGGACAATGAGCGAGGTAGTGTCGCTGTGTATGCAATTTTCCATGGCAGGCACACCGGGCCGGGCGGGCCGGTGGCCCCGACGGGGAAAGACGTTGCCGCGGATTATGTCTATGTCATGGAGTTCGAAGGTGGAAAGATTCGTTACATGACCAAAATCTGGAACGACATTATCAGCCTTCAGCAATTGGGATGGGCGCCATAGCACTGGTTATTCGGGCATCGAATAAAGGGGCGATGTATACCACGGTCAGTGAGCAGGCTGCCGGTTGTCATGGGCCTGGAGATGTCAGAGTGTATATTCCAGGCGGGTTTCCCCCAGCACTTCACAGGCCTGAAGGATTTTTCCTTCCAGCTCAATGTGATCCCCTGATTTCAGATCAATCTGGATGTCGCCCACGGTTTTGCTGTCGCCATGAATGTTCAGCGTCCCGCTCTGGCTGTCTGTAAGCGTTACCCCATTCATGCTTCGTCTGGCTCTGAGAAGATAGGTCAGGGGCGTGTAGTTACCCGTACAGGTGACTGTCAGATTGAAGGTGTGGGTGGCCCCTATGGCGCTGTGCAGGATGTCCAGCTTGCAGTCCTGTCCATCGGCAGCGGCTGGAAAAGTGGCAAGCGACAGTAACATTAAGGCCAGGGACTTGTTGAGGTGCATGGCAGCAATCAGACTCTATGACAGGGTTTCTGATAATGATAAAGATTACTCTGGAACAGTGCTTTCAGGTAAGTAGCGCCATGCACGGTGAAGATACAAGGGGCGGCGGGAGCGGGTCCTTGAGATGCAATTTTTGGCATGATGCCAAGCTGTGCAGCGTATGTTTAGATGGACCCCTTTGTTTGCCAGGGCAGTGACCACCCTGTTTGCCTGGGCGTGATGATAAATGGAGATAACAATGAAAAAGCTGTCTGCAGCGCTACGTCTGGTAACAGATAATACCCGCGCTAAGCCCATGCTGGTGCCGACGCGCAGGAGCATTCGGTTCAATGTGGACCCCAAACGGATTTCCGACTGGCACACTCCGGGTGGGCCCGTACTGACGGCGTTTCTGAATACATTCTCCACCATCCTGCCCGTGGGTGAACGCTTTTTTATCGACAGTGTGCGTGCCTACCGGGATCAGATTACCGATCCCGAGCTCAAGAAGGCGGTGACCGCGTTTATCGGTCAGGAGGCCATGCATGGCCGGGAGCATGAAGAATATAACGATGCCCTGTTTGCGGTGTCCTCGGTGGCGCCCAAATTCGAGCGTCTGGTGGAGGGCGTGCTCAAGACCTTCAACAAGTACAGTGCGCCGGTGTCCCTGAGTGGCACTATTGCCCTGGAGCATTTCACCGGCCTGCTCGCGGATAGCGTGTTGAGTGATCCTCGCGTGGTGGAAGGGGCCGACCCGGCCTATGCCGCGTTGTGGCGCTGGCATGCGCTGGAAGAAACCGAGCACAAGGCGGTGGCATTTGATGTCTGGACGGCGGTCATGGGGAAAGGTGTTGGCGCCTACGGCCTGCGCTGTTTCGGACTGGGCCTGGCGACGGTGGTGTTCTGGGGTCTGGTGATTCCGGTCTTTCTTGAAGTGTTGCGCGAGCAGGGCAAGCTGACGGACTGGAAGGGGTGGCAGAAGTTTTTCCACTACACTTTCGGCGATATCGGCATGCTGCGTAAGCAGATTGGCAACTACCTGGACTACTTCCGCCCGGGTTTTCATCCCTGGGATCACGACAACCGTGAGTTGCTGCTGCAGATCGACAGCTTTTTGGCTGAGCAGGAAGCCGCTGCCTCCGCCTGATCTTTCCCGTCTGTTCCTTCTGGGCTGGCATCATGGTCTGCATGACCCGGGTGCCAGCCGACGTTTCTGACCTCCCTTTTCTCACCGGTGATCACGTTTCAGTGGCCCTGTGACGGCAATACGGCGTGCCATTGCCTTCCTTCCTGCGATGTTATCCGCGGATGTTGCATACAGAAATAATCTGCGTTTCAGTGGCAGATAAGAGCCCATGAGAATGGGGCTTGCGTGTTGGTTCGTTCGTTGTCGCCTGGCGCGACTTAACGAGTGCCGGGCAGGCGGGATTGCAGATGGCGCGCGTGAGCACAGTGTTGGTAATTTTGGCGGCCCTGTGCTGGGGGCTGTCAGGTGGCATTGGCGGTATGCTGATGGCCGAAGGCTGGAGTGCGTACCTGGTGTCGTTCTACCGGGGCGCGATTGGTCTGGTCCTCGTGCTGGTTTGGCTGATGCTGCAGCCGGAGGGGCATGGTCTTACGAGTCAGCGGTTATGGTGTTGGTCTGTGGTTGCCGGCCTGGGTGTGGCGGGTAATTTCGCATTCTATTTCCTCAGTATTTCCCAGGGCAGTGTGGCGGTGGCGGCCACGCTGATGTACTGCGCCCCGGTGTTCGTTTACCTGGTGTCGTTTGCCTTGAGGCTTGAGTATCCCTCTGCATTGAAGTGGGCCGCCATTGCGGTGGTGATGCTGGGTATCATTTTGCTTACCCGCGTTTATGACATGGAGGCGAAAGGGGTAACGGCAATCGGTGTTGCTGCCGGTTTGCTTGCCGGGGTCTGCTATGCCGTATTCATTTTCGGATTCAAGTATGCCGCACCCCATGGCAGCCCCCAGGCGATTCTGTTCATTGCGTTTTCGGTACTGGTGATGATGCTGGTGTGGCCGGCAGATGTTGGTCAGATTATGGCTGCCGCCAATTCATCGGATTGGCCGCTATTTGTCGGGCTGGGTGTTCTGGGCGCTGGGCTGTCATTTGTGCTTTATGTGGTCGGTCTCAGGAATGTGGCTCCAGCCGTAGCGTCTATCGTGGCCATGGTTGAGCCGGTGACTGCGTCATTATTCGGTGTGCTGGTATTGCATGAAAGTCTGGCCGGCTCACAGGTAACTGGCATCATATTGATACTGCTGGCAGTGACGGCACTGAGTGTGTATTCCGGCCCTGGGCGGCTCCCTGCCCGCTGGGGTGTTCACTGAACAGGCGGGCTAGGCCCGATACTTGTTTTCTCTGCTGCGAAACGGTGCCACCTTTTTGTCGTTGTTCCTGCCTGCTATGGCGTGGTCGTCAGCAGAGCGATCCTTGCGCGACACATAATCTTCTGGCGGCGTTTCAAACAGGCTCTGGTAGCTCAGGTTAACGATGGATTCCGATGTCTTCGGCAGCAGGTAGTACATGGCCAGAGCGCCCTTGCCGAAGATGCCCAGCTTGCGTTTGTTCTGGGTGATGATCACATCCAGCAGCCAGTTCACCGCCGTCTCCGGCGACATCACTGGCAGGTAATCATAGATTTTGGTGGGCGCAATCATGGGCGTGCGCACCAGCGGATAGTTGATGGAAGAAAAGCGCAGGTTGGTATGGGCATATTCATTGGCCGCTACCCAGGTCCAGCCTTCCAGTGCCCACTTTGAGCCCAGGTAGGCGGAAAAGCGGGCCGGGTTGGCCTGCACGCCCACGGTGGACACATTGATGATATGACCCTCATCACGGGCTTCCATGCCCGGTAACAGGTTCATGGCCAGACGCAAGGCCGCAAAATAATTGAGCTGCATGGTGCGCTCGTAATCGTGGAAACGGTTCACGGTAAATTTGATCGAGCGGCGAATGGAGCGGCCAGCGTTGTTGATCAGAATATCCACCCGCCCGTGATCCGCCAGGGCCTGTCGGCAGATGCGGTCACACTCTTCCAGGTCAGTCAGATCGCCGGGGTAAATGCAGACGTGACCGCCATGTTTTTTTATTTTGCTGGCAATGGCGTCCAGTTTTTCTGCATTGCGCGCTACCAGTAACAGGGTGGCGCCGGCAGCGGCCAGTTTCTCAGCCACGCCTTCACCAATGCCGGAGCTGGCACCGGTGAGCAGCACCACTTTCCCTTGTACGCGGTCGCGAAGGGCCTGCCCAGGTGTCAGCAAGCTCCTGGCGTTCCAGGCCAAGTGATGGCGGAGGCGGCTGAAATAGGGGCCGATTTTGGGGCGTCTGAACTGGATATCGTTGGCCATGGGGGACTCGCGGTTTGAGGTGACGGTCATCGTGCAGTCATTCTAATCTGAGCATATACTCGGAAAAACTCGGATTTTCTGACTGGAACAGGCCCGTCAAACATGCGCACAGAAAATTGGCAAGCTGCTGATTTCAAAATGAAAAAAGAACCGAAGCAGGTGCGCTCGAAGGCATCGGTGGCCGCCATGGTGGGCGCCTGTGCTCGGATTATGGAGCGTCATGGTTACGCGGGGCTGAGCACCAATGCGATCGCCGAGGTGGCCGGGGTGAGCATCGGTTCGGTGTATGAATATTTTCCTGGCAAGGAAGCCGTGGTGGCACGCCTTACGGAAGAGCTGCTGTCGGAAACCACGTCCCTGCTGCAAAATCGCCTGGACCTGACCGATAACCGAAACGATCTGCATGTGGCCATGCGTCATTTTTTGGGCGCGCTGTATTCTCTGATGCGCAGGCATCGCAAGCTGTTGCGGGTGCTGGTGTTTCAGGTGCCGTATCTACACCGGTTGCCGGCGACCCGGCAATTGCAGAAAGAATTACAGAAAGTTTTGCAGACAGGCGTGCAGAAAACCCGGCAGCAGTATCGGGTGAACGTGCACCCTTACTCGCTCTACCTGATGGCTACTTCGACCGCGGGAAGTTTGCTGCATCTGGTATTGATGGCACCGTCCGGGATGGATCAGGAGGCTGTGCTGGATATCTTGGCGTCGAAGTTGACTGCCTGGTTGATTCAGGATTGAGCGGGGCGGGAAGGTCTGATGTGGATCAGGGGCAAGAAGGGCCAGCGGAACTGGCCCTCGATTCTTGAAGCGCTTACAGCTTCTTGAGCTTCTTCTTCAGCTTCTTCAGCGTGTTTTCCTGCTTGGAGATTTTGGATTTGCTGTTCTTGATCGCTTTCTTCAGTTTTTTACGCTTGGACATGATCGCAGTTTCCTTTTTCTGGATAGTTGTAGCGGGCCGGGCAAGCACGGCTAATTGCCGGATTGCTTTTCCTGGTCCTTGATAAAGCTGCGAATAAACCGGCGTACCTCGCGTGCAGCACTGGTATCTAGCTCCTCACAGAGTGAGACAAACCGAGCACGCTCTTCATCATTAATGCGAATGATCAGCTGGCTATTTTTCTTTGGCGTTTTGGTCTTCGACATATCGATAACCGTCATTAAGAAAATAGGGCAGCATGTTCGCCGGTTTAAGCGCGGCACTCAACAACCCTATCGGCTATCATATAGATAGTCAATGTATATACATTTGGTGGAAAGCAGTCCCTGCCCTGCGGTGGTTTGGCGCTTAAAATGACCGAGGGTGGCTTGTCTGTTGTTATGGGATGGAACACCAAGTGATATCCTGTGCGCGACACACAGTGGACAAAGAGTGGGGCGCATCATGCAGGAAATGGAACAGGCAGAAGACGATTTTGCACAGAAAGCCCTGGTGGACGCGGTGGAAAACCAGATCGCCGATGGTCACCCTCGCGAGGCAGGGCTGGTGATTATGGACCTGATCGGTCAGGGGGTGGGTCGTGAAGACGCCCTGGAGAAAATGGCGGATGTGCTGGCGGCGCATATTGCGCTCACCATGAAGGATGATACCCCCTTTGACGTGAACGCCTATGCCCGTGATCTGCTGCAGCTGTCGGCCACTGATACCGCCGAGTGACTATCCGGGCCCCATGGGGCTCGCACCCTTCCCGATTACCCGCCTTGCGCCGATTTCAAGCCCTTGGTGACTGGCCGTCAGGGGCGGGCCTGCCATGGTAACCACCCTGTATAATGCTAGTCTTGCCCACCCTGGCGATGCTGCCAGCGAACACAGACCGAGGTAACCGTGTCCGATATCGAGATCCCCATTGAAGATTTCCGCCCGCCGTCCCTGCGAACAATGGCCGGGGTGACAGCCCTGCAGCGCCGCTATTTCGCCGCGACACTGGAAGGGGCGGAGAATGTGGATCCGCAACGACCGGGCCTGTTTGTAGGCAACCATGCGCTGATGGGTGTGCTGGATTCGCCGTTGTTTGTCTATGAGCTATATCGGCAGACAGGCGTTTTCCCGCGTTCCCTGGGGGATCATTTTCACTTCCCGACACCGGTGTGGGGCAAGTTGGTGACCCGTTTTGGCGCCGTGCCCGGCACCCGTGAAAACTGCCGGCGGCTGATGGAAAGCGGCCAGCATGTGCTGGTATTTCCGGGCGGTGCCCGCGAGGTGGCCAAGCGTCGGGACGAGATCAACAAACTGGTATGGAAGAAACGAACCGGTTTTGTCTATATGGCCATTGAGCAGGGATTCGACATTATCCCCTTTGCCTCACTGGGCTGTGATGAGGCCTATGACATCGTTTATGACGGTGACGATTTTGCCAATGGCTGGCTCGGCAAGCGGTTGCTGGGCAACGAAAAGATCAACTCGCTGATGCGCGGCGGTGATTTGTTCATGCCTTTGGTAAAAGGCATCGGCCCTACCTTGCTGCCCAAGGCCGAGCCTTTCCGCTTTGCCATCGGCAAACCCATTCCGACTGCTCATCTGCAAGGCCAGGAAAAAGACCCTGCGGTGCTCTGGCAATTGCGCGAACAAGTCTCTGATGCCATTACCGGGATGCTTTCGCGCATGGACGAAGAGCGCAAGGAGCAGCCGCGGCCGTTCTGGCGAAAAGTGCTGGGTGCGCGCAAGCACTGAGCATAGCGGATAACTGCCGTTATTCGCGATGCGAGCATCGCTTCCCGCAGTAGAAAAGGGTTTGTCAGCCCAGAGTCAGAAACGGCAGCAGCGTTATCAGTAATAGCGCCAGCACTGCCACAAACAATCCCGCCACGCGAAGCGGCTGTTCACGCAGCCGCCCTCCCAGTGTCGGGGCCGTCCCTTCCCGTTGTGCCTGCTCATAGGCTTCTCGCTGACGCCGGGCGCGTTCCTGCTGATAACCAGCCAGTAATGCCTTGGCGCGCTCCCGGTCCTCGGGTTGGGTCAGCCAGATGCCGCCGGAGGAGATCCCCCACATGCTCGGGGCGGTTTCATAGAACAGGATCTGGTTTTGTTCCAGCAAGGAGCGCACTTCATCGGCCTCGTCATCCGGAACCCGGCGCAGATTCAGCAGTAAGGTGGTCATGGTGCTCCTGGTTATGTGTCCTGGCCTGTCCGGGCGAAATCGGCATGGCGCAGAGATGTCTACAGGATACATGGCCGCAGGCCCCAATGGTTACTGTCGCGAAGCGTTGCTCCCGCGTCTCACTATCAGTTCAGTAAAACGTGTGACACCCAGCCACCCAGATACAGGCCCAGGCCGAATACGGCATGGGTCAGCAGGCTCTGCAGGCGGGCGGCGTTGGGGGCCGGCGTGCGGGAGGCCGCCATGCCGGCTCCCATGCCCGGCTGCATCAACAGAAACGGCGCGGCAACAGTGCCAATACCCACCAGCAAGGCGGGCCCCAGGGTGGGCTGCTCGATCCAGCTTTGTCCTGCTATACCCAGCAGAATTCCCGCGAAGGCCAGGCCGGTCAGATAATGGGCCAGCCAGCCGACGGCCTTTTCTCCTGGCATGGCTGCTGATGCGGCAATGGCGGTGTGGCGGAACTGCCCGTGGCGCATATGCAGCAACCAGCGGCCCACCATGGCGTAGTTGGGTGGGGCGACTCCCAGCAAGGGCTGCCGTAGCCAGCTCCAGGCATCCATGACCAGGGTGGCGCAGAGACCGATGACGATCATGCTGGGTAAAAACGCGATAACGTTATCCATGGGGCTTCCTCAAGATGACTTTGCTGATACTCTGCAACTTGAAGCTGGCTTGAGGTCAAGGTCGTGTTGGATATTACTGAAGTGGTGCGCCGGTCCGGCGTGCCGGCGTCGACGCTGCGCTATTACGAAGAGAAAGGGCTGATCCTTTCCACCGGGCGCCGGGGGCTAAAGCGAATCTTTGCTCCCGGCATACTGGATCAATTGGCGCTGATTGCCCTGGGACGGGCAGCGGGATTCACGCTGGATGAAATCGGCGAAATGTTCGATGCCGGGGGCGAACCCAGCATTGACCGGGATGCCCTGTCGGCAAAGGCCGATGAGCTGGATGACACCATCCGCAAACTGTCTGCCATGCGCGACGGCCTGCGCCATGCGGCAAAATGCCCGGCGCCCAGCCACCTTGAATGCGGGCAGTTCCGGCGCTTGATGAATATTGCCTCGGCGCGGATGAGAGTGGAGAAAAAACGCGGCGCTCAGGAAATATAAAAAGGAAAGAAAAAAGAACAGACAAAGGGCTGGTGATCTGGCCCAGCCAGTTTCCCCGCCCCTTCAAGCGCTGGATAGGCATGACGCCACGGCAGTGGCGCCAGCCAACCAATCTTTGCCTTTCAGGCGCTCTTCCTGTGGTTTGCCGCCTGCACGAAGCCGTCCAGTCCTTCCAGAAACGCCAGCTGCTTGCGTATCACGCCACTGAATGCCGGTTCGAAATAGGGCTCGAAGTGATTGGCTTCAATGCTCGCGATGGTCAAGTTGGGGTTGTTTATCTTGCGGATGGCGCTTTCCACAAAGGGGGCGACGGAATCCTGGCTGGCGCCGAGCAGCAGGGTCGGGATGCGGATATCCTTGAGGCGCTTGAAAGGGCGGTAGGGGCCCATGGTCATCATGGAGCGGGCGGCGACGCGATTGTCATAACGACGGCCGATGCTGGTTTCAGCCAGTTGCAGGGCTTTGCCGGCATCGTCCCGGTCCATGGAGGAAAATGCCCCGGGTTTGCTGACCACGGGCAGGTAGATCGGGTGGCCTGGCTTGAACAGGTCTGCCATGGCGTACAGCCCAAAGCGCAGTAGCCGTGGCAAGGGGACGGCGCGTACCGCGGCCATGCCATCCAGCATGGGGACCTGGGCAATGGCCCCGGCCAATTCCGGGTGCTCGGCGGCCAGCTCCACCGCATGGCCGCCACCAAAGGACGAGCCCCACAGCACGATGCGACGGGGGTCGATGCCTGGCTGGCTTTTCAGGAAGGCCAGGGCGGCATCGCCATCGGCTACCCGCTGGCGGGCAGAAATCACATGTCGCGGCAGGCCGGCGCTGTCGCCCCAACCGCGATAATCAAAGGTCATGACCACATAGCCCGCACGGGTGAATTCCTCGTAGTAGGACACTGTTAACGCATCCTGAATCCCGCCCCAGCCGTGTAGCATAAGGATAGCTGGCCGTGTTTCTGCCGTGGCCTTCGCTGGCTGGTGCAGGGTGGCGGCACACCAGGTTCCGCCGGAGTAAAAACCGGTTCGCTGGCTGTTACAGGTCAGGTCCTGGGGGCTGTGTCGCAGGGTATCCATGGTCGGGCTCCGGTCATCTTGTATGCCATTCAAGAGCAAAGACTAGCATTCTTGAATACCATACAAGATGACCGGACAGACTGTGGGAGAGGGCCCCTTGGCCAAGAACAAGCGTGATATTGATCTGAAGGTAAAGCAGGACGAGCTGGAGAGCACAGCAACCCGGCTGTTCCTGTCACTGGGCTATGACGGCACGTCCATGGGCCGTATTGCCCGGGAGCTGGGGGTCGCCCCAAATACCCTGTACTGGTACTACGCCAGTAAGGACGAACTGTTGGTGGGTGTGCTCAACCGGCAGATGTCACAGACCCTGGTTCGCCTGCCGACCATCGTCGAAAAATCCTTGAAGGAGAAGATGGCCTGGGCGTTGCGGGAGTTCGAGCAGAGTCGCGAGCTGGTGGCCACGGTACATGCCCGGCTGGAACAGTCCGAGGTGATCAGGGAATGGCATGACCAGTTCCACCGTTTTGTGGAGGCGGCGGTGATCCATACCCTGCAAGCCGATGGTGTCGCGAAGGAACGTGCGGCCATGCTGGCGACAGTGGGGACTTTTCTGGTGGAGGGGTTGCTGGCCCATCCGCACAGTGAGCGCCAGCGCGAGGCTATCCTGCAGTGGTTTTCCGAGAGCGCCTTGCCCGCCTAGCTCGGCCTGACTCTAGAGGGGGGAATAGAAAAACAGAGACATCGGATGCTTGCTCTCCCTGGAGCAGAAAGCCCCGTTTGAGCGGGGCTTTCTTTTTCACTTGCTGAATAATCAGCCCCAGTCACCCAGCCATTTCTTCTTCGCTTTCTCCACCAGATCCCGGGCGTCGTGATCCCACGGGTGGAACCTGGGGCTGTAGAACTTGAAGTAGGAGGGCAGCAGCTTGCGGAAAACACCGGGGCGGCCCCACATGTAGTTCACCGCGCCGAGCCAGGACTTCATGTTGCCCAGCTGACCGTCTTCTTTCATCAGTTGCACCAGATGCACCGCAGAGAACACCGGGAACAGCACGCTGACGATCATCATTTCCGTGACACGGGTGAACTCGCTGCCGCCAATGGCCTTGTAGACATCAAAGGCCACTGCCTTGTGTTCGGATTCCTCGATAGCGTGCCAGGCCCAGATCGGCGCGATGCGTGGGTCCATCTGTTCCAGCGCGTCGTACTTGAGCAGGAACTCCTCGGCCATCAGTGCGGTGAAATGCTCCACGGCCACGGTGTGGGCGAGTTGGCGTTCCGGGCTCAGGTGTTTGCGCAGCAAATTCATGAAACCCAGGATTTCCCGCTCCAGCCGGGCCAGATCCACCCCGCGTTCCTGCAGGAAACCATTCATGAGTTCGTGCTCACGGGAGTGGTGGGCTTCCTGGCCAATGAAGCCCTTGATGGCTTTCTTCAGTTCCGGGTCGGTGATCTGGTCCTGGTAATGGCGCACCGAATCAATGAAAAAACGCTCCCCGGGCGGGAAGCTGGCGGACAGGGCGGCCAGCAGCAGGGTTTTCGCCGGGTCGTTGTCCCACCAGTAGCGCGGCATATCGTTCGCTTCGCTGAAGGCGAACTGGGGGCGACGCACCTTGGGAATCATGTTCTTGGGGGTCTTGCTGGCGACGGTGCGTACGGTACCGATGAGCCCGTTGCGTTTCTTGTCCTGATTGATGGGAACAGTGGCATTCATGGTCGTGCTCCTTGCGGCCGTTGGCGGCCCTTCTGTCTTAATATGGCCCATACGGTACTGGTTTCGGGGCAGGGGGCGTGAGATTCTGCACGGACATTGTACTTGTCATCGGTGGCCAAATGCCGCAACGCGAACTCCTGGCAGCAACCACACAGCAACTGGCATCACTTCCGGCCTGGGTGCGGCAGCGTAATCAGTCCGCTACCTACCCACGTGCCTTTATGGAAGCCGCAGTGGAGAGTGGCGCCTCCCGGGAGCAGCTATTGGCGATTGCCGGAGTTGCCTCCGAGCAGATTGACGATCCTGCCGGACGGTTGTCCTTGCACGAAACCTGGATGATGGGGGCGGCGGCACTGTCACTCACGGGCAATGGCAGCCTGGGGTTTGCGTCTGGCGACCGTATGCCCCTCACCGCCCACGGCAACCTGGGCTATGCCCTGATGTGCGCCGGGAGTCCCCGTGAGGCCATCACCATCCTGGAACGCTTCTGGCATCTGCGCGGGCGCGGGGCGCGGTTGATGGTAAGCGAAAGCGAGAATCGCCTGTTTATGGAGCTGGTGATGGAGCTGCGCGCGCCGGACGCCCTGCGCGACATGCTGATGAGCTCCATGCTGACCAGCATGTATCGGGGCATGGAATTTCTGATACCGCACCTGCCCGAGCAGCGGGAGATCTGGGTGTATGGGCCGGCGCCGGCGGGGTTTGATCGCTGGCAGTCGCTGCTGCCGACGGTCCGTTTCGGCATGCCCCAGGCTGGCATTTCCCTGACGGGGGATATCACCCTGCTGGATCAACCGCTACCCACTGCCAATCCGGAAGCCCTGTCACTGGCACTGGCCCAGTGCGAACGGGAAAGCGCGCTGGTGGATGACGACGATGACATCCTGCGCCGTGCCCGTGCTGCCCTGATCCCGGGTGTCGACGGGTACCCGTCTCCGGAGGCCCTGGCCGATAGTCTGCACCTGACGCCCCGCACCCTGCGGCGGCGCCTGCAGGAACAGGGCTACAGTTACCAGCAGCTGCTGGAAGCCGCCCGCCGGCGGGACAGCTGCCAGATGCTGGCGGACCCGGACCTGGAAATTCGACGCATTGGTGAGGCCCTTGGTTATGGTGACCCGGCCAACTTCACCCGTGCCTTCAAGGCCTGGACCGGCCTGTCGCCCCGGGAATGGCGCAAGCGCCATGCTGGGGGCTGACCATGTTGCCTGGTTGCTGATATAAAAATTGTGCGTGTCACCGATTTGGGGTGTGCGTTTGCGTGGATGGAGTGACGATGAAGCAGAACGACAAGGAAATACGGCATGGCGGCCGGACACTCCAGTATTCCAGCAACCGTGGCCGGGCCAGCCACCGGGTGCGCTATGTGGAAAGTTCTGCGCCGGCGGCTGGCGAATGCATGTTGTGTGTGGGGTCCCTGGCAGATCTCGAGGGCGACCTGCATTTTTATGGGCCGATCAATGACCCAAGGCCTCTACCGATGCAGTTACCGATTCCGTTATCCACATGAAGGTGGGATAAGCGGAGCCCACAGGTCGCCTCGCGATAATTCATGCGTGTCCCCGATTGAGGAGTCTCTGCTTGACCCGATTGCCCCTGCTGTGGTCAATTATTGGAATTGTATTCCAAAAAAATAACGGGAGAGCATATGTCACTGATCAACGGACTGCGTAGCAGCCTTCTGGCTGGCGCAGTGATGGCCTGCGGCCTGGCACAGGCCGGTATTCCTGCATCGCTGAGCGAAAAGGTGGGCAAGCTGGCTGCGGACCAGCAGCCGGAGCTGGAAAAGGTGTTCCGCCAGCTGCATGCCAACCCGGAGCTGGCCTTCGACCTGCACGATACCTCTGCGCTGGTGGCCAAACGTTTGAAGAAACTCGGTTACCGGGTGCATACCGGCATTGCGGAAACCGGCCTGGCGGCAGTACTGAAAAACGGCGACGGCCCGGTGATCATGTTCCGCAGTGACATGGATGCCTTGCCGGTGAAAGAGGAGAGCGGCCTGTCCTATGCCAGCAAAAAACAGGTGGAGCTGGATGATGGCAGCACCAGCTACGTATCCCATGCCTGTGGCCACGATTCCCATACCGCCTGGTTGCTGGGCATCGCCAAGGTGATGATGGAAACCCGCGATGCCTGGTCCGGCACCCTGGTGCTGGTGGGCCAGCCGGCGGAAGAGCTGATCGCCGGTGCCCAGGCCATGGTGGATGATGGCCTGTACGACAAGGTTCCCAAGCCCTCCCTGCTGATTTCCGCCCACGTGTACCCGGTCTGGCCGGCGGGTACGGTGGCGGTAAAAGCTGGCCGCCGCATGGCCGGCAGTGATCAGCTGGATGTGCACCTTACCGGCATTGGCGGCCACGGCTCCCGCCCGGAGGGCACCATCGATCCGGTGGTCATGGGCGCGCGGGCGGTGATGGCCTACCAGACCATCGTCAGCCGCAACATCCCCGCCCAGGACCCGGCGGTACTGACGGTGGGGGCCATGCAGGTGGGCGAAACCCATAACGTGATTCCGGAAACCGGTACCCTGAAACTGAACCTGCGCTGGTTCGACAAGGGCGTGCGCCAGACCATGCTGGATGCCATCGATCGGGAAACCCGGGGTATTGCCGTCGCCGCCGGAGTGCCGAAGGAGCGCGAGCCCACCATCACCATGCTGGGGTATGCGGAACCGGTGATTAACGAGCCGGCCCTGGCGGAGAAAGCTAATGCCACTCTGGTAGGGGCTCTTGGGAAAAAACGGATCATGCCCGGCATTCCCCCGGTGATGGGGTCCGAAGATTTCCCCATGCTGGTGGCGGGTATCGACGATGCCGAGACCCTGTTCGTGGAAGTGGGCGGTGGCGCCCCGGATGTGATGAAGAAGTACATGAGCACCGGCGAACTGCCGCCGCTCAATCACAACCCGAAGTTCCGCATTGAAAACCCGGGCCTGGCCATTACCACCGCCGTGCAGGCCAACAGCACCTTGTTGCTGGATGCCTTTCTTGCCGGTGGCGCCGAGTAACCTCGACGCACGTTGCGGTGATAAAAAAACAGCGGCCCAGGCCGCTGTTTTTGTTTGCAGGAAATAACGATTAGTTGGCCCGTGCAGGCCGATAACGCCGAGCCAGGCCGAGCATGCCGAGCAGAAGCAGCAGGCCACTCAGATTGACGCTGCCGATGCCGGAGGAGCTGGAGCTCCCCGTTGCGCCGTCAAGCAGACCGTCGAGCAGACTCTGGCGGGATACGGATACGATGCCGCCGCGCACGGCAATTCTCGCATCCGTTTGCCTATCCGCGTCCGCGGTGCTGCCGTCCCGGATGCCCACGCGCACACACCAGTCGCCCGGGTTCAGGCCATTGCGGTATGCGGTGGAACCGGGGGAGGGGCAGTAGCCCTCGGCGCCCCGGGCAGATGCCACGTTGCCGGCGGTCTGCCAGCCGTCGTTGGCGAACAGCTGGAAGCTGGCGTTGGGCTCGATCGCCCGGGCCTGGGGCACCACCAGGTAAGCGGTGCGTTGCGGTGCGCCCAGGGCGGCAATGCGCACGTCCATGAAGCGGTTGCCGTCGAGCAGCTCGAAGCCATTGTCGAGGGACACATTGAAGGCATCCAGCAACGCCTGGGCGCTTATCGTGGCGGCGCTGTTGCCGGCTGCCAGAACGGTGTCGCCGAGGCTGAGCTGCAGGCCGGGCTCGGTTTCCAGCAGGTGCTGGTTGGCGATGGCGGGCAGGCCCTGCAGCACATTGCTGGCGGTAATGGCATCCAGGTAATCGGGAACGCCATCGTTGTCTCTGTCGGCAAACCCTTCGCTCAGATCATCGGCACCGTCGCCGTCGCTGTCATCATGGCCCAGCAAGAGCGCTTCGCCCAGCTGGCGCAATGCCAGGGTGGTGCTCACCTCGGCGCTGCCATCGTTCACGGTCACCGCCAGAGTGTACTGTCCTGGGCCCAACAGTGCCGGGTCGAAGGTAAAGGTCTGCGGGTCGCCGTCAGTGTCCACCAGCGCACCGCTGGAGGCGGACCAGTCCAGGGTGTGGCTGTCGCCGCCGTTGGCATCCTCGATGGTGGCGGTCACCGTGACCGGGCCTCCCGCCGGGGTCAGCCAGCGTGTCGTCTCACCATTCTGTTCCGCTTGTAGCTGGACCACTGGAACCACATTGCTTTCATTGATGGTGACGGTCTGGGTGGTCAGGAAGCCGGGCACTGCATTGCCGGGGGTGCCGAAGATCACCTGCAGGTTTTCGCTGCCTTCGCTGCTGCCGTCGGCGGTCAGTTGCAGGGTCAGGCTGGCTTCGGTGCCGGCATTGATGATCAGGTCGCCTTCAGCCAGATCATGGTCGCTGGAGTCGGCGCTGCCGCTCAGGGTGTAGGGCACGGTGACCGGGTACTGGGCGGCCGGGCCGTTCAGGTAGGCGCGCAGCGTGACGCTGGCGCCTTCGGCGGAGACCGGGTCGGGGCCGAAGCTGATCTGCGGCGTCACGCTGACGGTTTGATCAGTGCTGGCGGTATTGCCGGCGTTGTCGGTGGCGCTGCGCTCGACCAGATGTTGCCCCGGTGCGAAATAGCCCTTATCGGGGGTGGTGTTGATGTCCCCGTCCCGGCCGTCGCTGGCCACCAGAGTGCCCAGCTGTACCAGGGTGAACAGGCCGGTGGAATCCGTGCTCACCGGTGTGGCGGCGCCCAGCAGCGGGGCATAGTCGTCTACGCTGGGGTCGCTATTGGCGAGGAACTCATCCAGGTTGCTGGTGCCGTCACCATCCAGATCGGTGCCTGCGTCGCCGGGATCTCTGGGGTCCAGCCCGGCGGTGGTTTCAAAATCGTTGCTCATGCCATCGCCGTCAATATCGTCGTCATGAATATCGGCAATGGTGTCGCCGTCCAGGTCGGCGAGCACTTCGATTGTCAGGTCGAGGGTGCTGCTTGCCTGCCCATCGCTGGCAGTCAGGGTGATCTCATAGACCTGGCCCACGGTGTCGGCGCCCGGTGTGCCGGTGATCTCGCCGCTGGCGTTGTTCAGGCTGGCCCAGGCGGGCAGACCGCTGGCGGTGACGGTAAGGGTGTCGTTTTCCACGTCAGAAAGGGTGGTCGGGCTAACGCTGAGTGCTACATTTTCCACTGCGCTGATGTTGGCCGGGCCGGTCAGTGTTGGGGCGTCGTTGATTTCGGCAATATTCACGGTAACGGTGATATCGGTGTTACCGCCGTTGCCGTCGGCAACGCGCACGACAAAGCTGTCGCTACCGCTGTAGTCAGGTGCTGGCTGATAATCGATGGCGGGGCTGGCGCCGTTGCCGCTGGCGTTGGCAGTGCCTTCGCTTGCTGGAGTCTGTAGTGACCAGCTCAACAGGTCGTCATCAATATCGCTGGCACTCAGCGTCAGGGCAAAGGCGGTGGGTGAGCCGTCTTCGTCCATGTCCACGGTCACGGTATTGCCCTGGGTGATTACCGGGGCATCGTTGAGCGGGTTGATGGTGACGTTGAAGGTGTGGCTGGCTACGCCGCCGTTACCATCGCTGACGCTGACTACAAAGGAATCCAGGCCATGGAAATCCAGGGAAGGGGTATAGCTGACATTGCCTCCGGCCACTTCCACCTGGCCGTTGGTGGCGACGCTGGACACGCTCCAGTTCAGCGGATCACTTTCCACATCGCTGGCGGTCAGCGTGGTCTGCAGGGCGGCGTCTTCGTCGGTGATGTAATCGGCTTGGGTTCCCTGGCCAATGACCGGTGCGTCGTTGACGCTGGCGATGGTTAGTGTCGCCGTGGCAGTGGGGCTGAACAGGGTGCCATCGCTGGCCCGCCAGTTGAAGCTGCTGCTGCCGTGCCAGTTGGTATCGGGCACGAAGGCAAGGGAGTTCAGGTCGGTCAGGGACAGCAGGGCGCCGGCGCTGACTGCAGCGCCATCCTGCAGCAGGGTGCCGTTGGCGGGCAGTGTGTCGATGGACACGGACAGGCTTTCGCCGTCCGGTTCGGTAATCGTGAAGTCGCCGGCTGACAGGCTCAGCGGGGTATCTTCCAGGCCGTTAACGGTAAAGCCGGTGACCCTGGGTGCCCGGTTCACGGTAAGCGTGAAGGACTGGTTGTCCGCCGGGCTGACGCCGTTATCGGCGGTAATGGTGATCGGGTAGCTGGCCAGGGCATTGACTGGCGTGCCGCTGAGGGTGCCGCCACTGCTGAGTGTGACGCCGTCCGGCAAGCTGCCGGCGGTGACGGAATAGGTGGGCGCCGGGTAACCGTCCGCAGTGACGCTGAAGCTGTTGGCCAGGCCTTCAGAGAAAGTGGTGGCGGCGGCACTGGTAATGGTGGGCGGGCCCTCCACGAAGAGGGTGAAGGACCTGCCTGCGCTACCGGCGCTGTTGGTGGCGGTAATCACAGGGTGATAGATGCCCTGGCTGCCGGTGGCCGGGGTGCCGGTGAGTCGGTAGTTGACGCTGTCCCAGGTGACGCCAGCGGGCAGGGTGCCGGATTGTGTTAGTACCGGTTCCGGTACCCCTGACGCGGCAAAAACCACCGGGGTGGCGGCGGTACCTTCACGGAAAGTGGCGCTGGTTCCGCCGCTGGTGAATACCGGCGGGAAGGAACCGCCGGTGGGTGTCACATAGACCGAGTCCATGTCGATCTCGGTAATGTCGGTGGGCCCGGCATAGTTGGTCGGGAATGCCAGTCGCACGGTGATCCGGTTGATGGCGCTGAAATTCGGCTGGGGCGAAAAGCATGTGGGGTTGACGCTGCAGTTGAAGTTCAGCGCCAGGGACTGGCCGTCGGGCACATTGCCGATGCCGGTATTGTAGGTCCCGTTCACGCCGCTGGTGTCGCGGGCGGTGATGGTGACGCTCAGGGCAGTTGCCCCTTCGGGGGCCTCGGCCCGGAAGATCCGGTCCATGACCAGGAAGAACTGGGTGTTGGTGCCGCCATCGGTGAGGTCGATGGGGGAGGGAAACGTATAGGTCATCAACAGGGCGCCGGCGGTGTTGCCGTTGCCGCCAAGGGTGACCTTGGCGCGGCCGCCGGTTTCGGTGAAAGTCGCCCCGTTGGTGGTGGTGGACGTTGCCGGTAGCGGATAGAACGTCAGGCCGCGAGAGGCCTCCGGCATCACCGGCACAAAGCCGTCAATCTGTATGAAGTCGGCCCTGAGTGAACCAAAGCCCAATAAACACACCAGCGCCAGCAGCGCCGGTAACCCCCTTCTGGACCCCATATTGTTCCCCTTGCCTGTACCCCGATGGCAACACCGGGCGGGCTTTATTGTGGATAAATAAAGTGCAAAATTTATCACATTAAAGGGCGGGGCAAGCAGGATTTTGTGCGGGTCGCCCTGTTATGTCCTGTTCTGTATACCTTTGGTGATGGGCAAGAGGTGGAGGGGGATGAGAGGGAAGTAGAGAGGAGCGAAGGGACACGCACAGGTTGGTGTGAATCGGTGCGTGTCCTCGATTGGAGAGGTTTGGTGTGTTACAGCAGGGCGAAGGCCAGATACAGCATCAGGGCGACCTGGGCCAGAAACAGGCTGGCGCGAACGAATACCAGCGGAAAGCTGGTGCCGATCAGGTGAACCATGCTTTGCCCGATGCGTGCCGCCACAATGAAGCCTGCCACAGCGTTGACGGTCTCGCTCTGACCAGTGGCCGCAGCAACCAGCACCAGGGCGGCAAACAGGGGCAGGTTTTCCAGGCAGTTCAGATGTGCCGCCTTGGCGCGTACCAGAATGGCCGGGTCATCAACGGCGTTGCCCCGTTCCCAGTGGTTGGCGGCTTTCTTGCCGGTGAGCACCAGCGGTAGCCGATAAGTGGCGTAGCTGAGCGCCAGAATCAGCGTCCAGACAATATAAATCAGTAGTGCAGTCATTCCTGTCATGTTGTGGCCCTTTCACGCATAAAAGGTCAGCGTGGTGAGGGGAGGGGCAAGATTGCGTGAAGTACCCGTTTACCTGTGGGGACGCGATGGCGATCTATGCGTGTCCCCGATTGGCGCCACCCGCTTGAACGGCAGACTGGCTGACCAAAGGTCGGGTGGCTGCCCCCGGTTGCGTGGCCTATAGTCGTTGGACTCAGCGACCTCGGGAGCCACGCATGACGTTCCAGACTTTTGACGACCTCGGCCAGCAAATTACCCGTATCGATACGGCCATGGTGCACGAAGGGCTGGCGGCCTGTTATCTGCTGGGCGGTGGCGACGAATACGCCATCATCGAAACCGGTACTCACAACACCGTGCCGACCATTCTTGCGCTACTCAAAGAGCGCAAGATTGATCTGGCAAAGGTGAAATACGTGATCCCGACGCATGTGCATCTGGACCACGCCGGTGGCGTCGGTGGTCTGATGCAGGCGTTGCCCGCGGCGACCTTGCTGGTACACCCCCGCGGCGCCCGCCACATGATCGATCCGGCAAAATTAAAGGCTGGTGCCACAGCGGTGTACGGTGAGGCCCAGTTTGCCGAGATCTACGGCGATATCATTCCCGTGGATGAGCGCCGGGTGCGCACCATGGAAGACGGCGATGAGGCCACCGTGGGAAATCGTAAGCTGGTCTTCATCGATACCCCCGGGCATGCCCGCCATCATTTCTGTGTGTATGACCCCACGTCCAGGGGGATTTTTACCGGCGACACCTTTGGCCTGTCCTATCCACCCCTGACCACCGCCAAGGGGCCCTTTATCTGCCCGACCACCACCCCGGTGCAGTTTGATCCGCCGGCATTGAAGGCTTCTATTCGCACCTTGCTGGCGCTGGAGCCGGAGCGTATTTACCTCACCCATTACGGCATGGTGGAAAACCCCCGGCCTCTGGGTGAGCGGCTGCTGACCATGGTGGACGACTATGTGGCGCTGGCGGAAACCGTGGCGGTAACCAGCGATGCGGATGCGCTGGAAAAATCGTTGATGGTAGCCATGAGGGAATACCTGTTTCGCTGCGCCCGGGAGCACGGCTGCGAGATGTCAGACGAGCAGCTGGAAGCGGTGCTTGGTCTGGATATCCAGCTCAACAGCCAGGGCCTGGCGGTGTGGCTGCAGTCCCGTTCGGGTTAACCCGACGTTAGCAATCGCGCCGCGAGCGACGCTCCTACGGAAAGCCGGAAAATGTTTCATTAGCGGTAATAGGGTTCCCGGGCGTTCCGTCATCCGATTGTTGCCCGCCATGTTGTTATACTGCGGGCTCTTTTCTCCAAGGCAGGCCTTTTTATGCGCGGTATGAGCCAGGACGTTACCCCCAAGCCCATCGACTGGTCCGTGCTGAAAACCCTGTTTCCCTATCTGCTGGAATTCCGTACCCGTATTGCCCTGGCGGTGGCCTGCCTGGTGTTGGCCAAACTCGCCAGCGTGGGGTTGCCGTTTATTCTCAAGCACATCGTTGATGGCCTGGATGCCCAGGACACCAGTCAGCTGATCACCCTGCCACTGGGGCTGTTGCTGGCCTACGGGGTGGTGCGTTTTTCCAATGTCCTGTTCGGTGAGCTGCGCGACACCCTGTTCGGTCGTGTTACCGAGCGGGCCATGCGGCGAATCGGCCTGAAGGTGTTCCGGCATCTGCATGCCCTGGATCTGGATTTTCATCTCAACCGCCGTACCGGCGGGTTGTCCCGAGATATCGAGCGGGGCACCAATGGCATCAGCTTTCTGCTGCGTTTCATGGTGTTCAACATCCTGCCCACCCTGCTGGAAATCGGCATGGTGATCGGCCTGTTGCTGTGGAATTACGATGTCTGGTTCGCCCTGATCGTGGCGGTATCGGTGGTGGCCTATGTGGCCTTTTCCGTGTTCGCCACGGAATGGCGGCTGGCCTTTATCCGTGAGGCCAACCAGGCGGAATCCTCCAGCAGCACCCGTGCCATCGACAGCCTGCTTAACTATGAAACGGTGAAATATTTCACCAATGAGGAATTTGAAGCCCGCAACTACGACGAGAACCTGGAACGCTGGGAGCTGGCCCGGGGGAAAAACCGCTTGTCGCTGTTTGCCCTCAATGCGGGCCAGTCATTGATTATCGCCGTGGCGGTGACAGCGGCAATGGTGCTGGCGGCGGTACAGGTCACCGACAAGGTGATGACCCTGGGTGACTTCGTGTTGATCAATGCCTTCATGATGCAGGTGTTCATGCCGCTGAACTTTCTCGGTTTTGTTTACCGGGAAATGAAAGGGGCCATGACCAATATTGAAAACATGTTTGCGGTGCTGGACGTGAAACCAGGGGTGGTGGATCGCGACGGTTCTACCGAGCTGGCCGTGGGCGATGGCGAGATCCGCTTCCATGATGTGCACTTCGGCTATGGCGATACACGGGAAATTATTCGCGGCGTCAGCTTTACCGTGCCGTCCAGGCAGAAAGTGGCGATTGTGGGCAGCAGCGGGGCGGGAAAATCCACCTTGTTCAAGCTGCTGTTCCGGTTCTATGACGTCAGTAGTGGCGATATCACCATCGATGGCCAGTCGATCCGCCAGGTCAGCCAGACATCCCTGCGTCAGCAGATTGGTGTGGTGCCCCAGGATACCGTGTTGTTCAACACCAGCATCTTCGAGAACGTCCGCTACGGTCGCATTGATGCCAGCGACGAGGAGGTGCGAGAGGCCATTCGTCTGGCCTATCTGTCCGACTTTATCGCCTCCCTGCCGAAGGGAGAAAACACCATGGTGGGCGAGCGGGGCCTGAAACTCTCCGGCGGCGAAAAGCAGCGGGTGTCCATCGCCCGGGCGTTGCTCAAGCACCCACCGATCATGGTCTTTGATGAAGCCACGTCGTCGCTGGACAGTCACTCCGAGAAAATCATTCTCAAGGCAATCAGCGACATCTCTCACCAACAGACCACCCTGGTGATTGCCCATCGCCTGTCCACCATCATGGATGCGGATCGCATCATCGTGCTGGATAACGGTCAGGTGGCAGAGCAGGGCAGCCATGCTGAGTTGCTGGCTCGGGGCGGTCTGTATGCACACCTGTGGGAAGTGCAGCAGCATGAGAGTGGCGTGCCGGGTTAAAGCTTGAACGGAAAATCCAGAAAGGGAGTGGCAAGGATGGCAGAAAAGATGGTGTTGATTGTCGGGTTGGAGCCAACCCTGATCGATTTTTCAGACCCAGCCTATGGTTTCGTGCCGGGTATCAATGCGGACAAGGTCAAGGCCGGCCTGGATGCGTCTGAAAACGCACTGAAGAGGCTGGGGTATTTTGCCGAGCAGTGCCTGATTGATTTCGGCGACACCGCAGAGGCGGTTCTTCAGCAGCGATTGGAGCAGAAACATTACGATTGCGTGCTGATCGGTGCCGGGGTGCGGGTCGTGGAGAGCAATTTCCTGCTCTTCGAGAAGATCATCAATGTGGTGCATCGTCATGCTCCTCAAGCCCGGCTTTGCTTCAATACGCGCCCTGATGACACAGCTGAAGCGGTTCGGCGCTGGGTGTAG
>NZ_JABURH010000002.1 GCF_014762765.1 Alcanivorax sp. | reverse complement strand
AGAGAGTAGACACCCTTTATAGTTAGGGTAGCCCCTAATGGAGGTGTGTCATGGCCAAGAAACAGCGGCAAGCATATACGGAAGACTTCCGTAGAGAAGCCGTCCGCCGATCCGACCAACCAGGGAATACGGCGGTATCGGTTGCCAAGGAGTTGGGTTTGCACCCCGGCCAGATCTATAACTGGCGCCGCCAGTTTTCTCGCCTTTCCGATAAGCAATTCAATAGCCTGGACGGTGTCGATTACTCCAAACACGAATCCGAGGAAGTGCGACGCCTCAAGCGCGAGCTCAATGAAGCGCGTAAGGAGAACGAATTCCTAAAAAAGGCTGCTGCGTACTTTGCGAAGCACCAAGAGTGAAGTACGCGGTCATTGCCGAGTATTTGGGACATTACTCCGTCGTGTTGATGTGCCGAGCCATGAACGTATCCCGCTCAGGGTTCTACAAGTGGCTGAAGCGCCCGCCCTGTGCTGCTCAGCTACGGCGCGAACAGGTGGAGAGCAAGGTTGTTGAACTGTTTGCGGAGTTCAAGGCCCGCTATGGCGCCCCCAGGCTTGCTGATGAATTGGCAGATGCGGGTCTGCCATGTTCGAAGAATTTTGTAGCCAATATCATGCGGTTGCGGGGTATCCGGGCACGCAACGGTAAGGGGTTTCACTATCGCCCAGCCAGCCCGACGATGATCAATGTGGAAGAGAACCGGTTGCGTCGTCGGTTTCGGGCGGAGGGGCCAAATCAGAAATGGGTGACGGATATCACCTATATCTGGGTCAATGGGCGCTGGCTCTATCTTGCGACGGTAATGGATCTTTATTCTCGTGCCATCGTTGGCTGGAAGCTGGATACCTCAATGACAGAGAGGCTGGCGATGGATGCACTTGCAATGGCGTACGCAAATCGGGATATCCAGCCCGGACTGATAATTCACTCTGATCGTGGGGTTCAGTTCCGTTCCGTGAAATATCTCGATCTGGTTCGTTCACGAGGCTGTTTGCCGAGCATGAGTCGCCAGGGTAATTGTTGGGATAATGCGGTAATGGAGTCTTTCTATAGCAGGCTCAAGGTGGAGCTGATCTATGCGGAGCAATATGCTTCCATCGAAGCAGTCCGATCCGGTATCTTTGAATACATAGAAATCTTTTATAACCGCAAAC
>NZ_JABURH010000197.1 GCF_014762765.1 Alcanivorax sp. | reverse complement strand
GTGGACATTGGGTATACTCGCCAGATCACAGCAAAGGACGGTGAAAATGATTGATACCAACCTTCTCGACATCCTGGTGTGCCCGGTCAGCAAGGCACCGCTGATCTATGATGACAAGGCCGGGGAACTCAAGTGCAAGGCCAGCGGCCTGGCCTATCCGGTGCGCGATGGCATTCCTGTCATGCTGGAGGATCAAGCTCGCTCCATGAGTCACGAGGAAGTCAGCAACCTGTAAACCGGATGCTGAATGTGCCAAACGGAAATCTCGGCAACGCAAAAGGATCGCTGCATGTACAAGTCCCTGGTGCTGGCCCTGACACTGATCAGTGCCTCTCTCTGTACCGCCACTCTCCATGCCGAAGACAACCCGCAAGTCTCTGAACCCGAAAAAGAACAACAACCGCAGCCGTCAGACGGTGATGACGCCCCGGTACCGGATGAATCACCGGAGAAAATGAGCAAAGCCCAGCAGCAGAATGATTGCCTGCTGCGCAGTGCCCAGACTGCCAATGAGCAGGTCACTCTGAAAGAGCTGCGCGGCTGGTGCCAGAACGGCGAAGAGCTGCCCGGAGAACGCACCAACGAGGATGCCTTGCGTGCCAGGCTGGCGCTGGAAAACACCACCCGCGGCAACCCCTTTGTGATCACCCCCCACCGTCGCAATTACCTGCTGCCCTACAGCTACTGGTCCAACCGCCAGTGGAATGACCCGGATAAGGACGATCGGGACTTGCAGCCCAACGAAGTGAAGTTCCAGTTATCGCTCAAGGCACCGATAAAGGAGAACATCGTCGATGATGTGACCCTGTGGATGGCCTTTACCGGTACCTTCTTCTGGCAGGCCTACAACAGTGAGATCTCCGCGCCGTTCCGGGAAACCAACTACGAGCCGGAAATCTTCATTTCCAAACCGGTGGACTGGCAGATCGGCCCACTGGATTCCGAGCTGCTGGTGGCGGGCTTCAATCACCAATCCAATGGTCGTGATGTGCCGGTGTCACGGAGCTGGAATCGGGTGTTCATGAATTACGTATTCAAGACCGGTGACTACTACTGGTCCGTGAAACCCTGGTACCGGATTCCCGAAGAAGAGAAAGATGATCCTCTGGATACCTCCGGCGATGACAATCCTGACATCGAAAAGTACATGGGCAATTTTGAACTGGAGGTAGCCTACCCGTTCCGCAACCACGTGCTCGAACTGATGGTGCGCAACAACCTGCGCTCGGACAACAAGGGCGCTGGCCGCATCAACTACTCTTTCCCTCTCAGCAAACGCTTCAAGGGACTGGTCCAGGTGTTCAGTGGTTACGGCGATTCGCTTATAAACTACGACGATTACGAGAACCGCTTCAGCTTCGGGATTTTGCTGACAGATTCGCTATAAGACAGTTAATAGCGACCCGCATCAGGTTTGCTGTTTTTGAAACGCATGAGGCCGCGCCTAGTCTTTGGGCGCGGCCTCATGCGTTTCAGTTGATGCTGCATTTTTCCGCGAACTATTCACTGTTAACTGTTAGATCTTGCCCACCAAATTGATAAATGCCCCCTGATGATCGTAATCCAGATCCGTCAGGTCATCCGAGAAGTCACTGAAATTATAGCCGATCCCGAACTTCACATTGTCATTGAGGTGGCGATAGATCGCGGCCAGGGCGCCACTGCGCTGATCTTGCGCATCCGGCAGATCCAGCAAACGAGCCTCTACAGTGGCATCCCAATGACGAATCACATGCCAATCCGCCCGCAGGATGTAAAGACTGGCCCGGCTGTCAAAGAACTCCGGATCAACCCGGTCCTGGCTGATCTGGCCCAGACGGTAGGCGTACTTGCCACCCACACTCCAACGACGTGTCAGATCGTAAATGGCGTCCACAGAGAGAATATGACTCTTCTGGATAAACTCCGCTGCTGTATTGTTCAGTGTCACCTGGCCCGCCGAGGGCATATTGTAGAAATAGGTGTACTTGGCCAACACATTGAGCCGGTCGTGATATACGGGGCGATAGCCGTAGCCCATGACCGCTTCGATAAAGCTGCCATCATACAATTCACCCAGTGAACTCTGACTATCGGAATAGTTGAGCTTGCCGATCAAACGCCAGTCCGGGGTAAACTGGTACTTCATGCTGTTCTTGGTCAGCCAGGTCTTGCGCTCCGAGGTGCTCAGATTCAGCGCTTCGGCCTTGTCGATACGATATTCCAGCACGCTGGCAAATTTCACTTCATTGAACGCATAACCCACTTTCAGGGCCGCAGCGCGACGCTCCAGTTCTGCCCCGGTTTCGCGATCACTGAGGGTGCCGAAATCCAGGCTACCGCCATAATTCCAACGATCGTTGGGGGCAATATCAATGCCGGTGGCATGGGTCAGGCCGGTGGGCACATCCCCATGGGTATAGCGCTCTTCCAGGTAGACACTGGTGGTATCCGAGTAACGGGTCTTGAACCCGGAGCTCATGTTGCCGCGCCGGGCACGAACGCCATTGTCGCTGCGCTCATTTTCCAGCGCGTAATTCAGGTAGACGTTACTGCGATCAGACACCAGGTATTCCGTTCCTACCCTGGCGCCGACTCCCATATCACCGGAGGACAGCTCGCCGTCACTGCGCAGGCGATCGGTAAAACGCCAGGAACCACCGGCACCAATTCGATCATTGTCTTCCTGATTGCCATTGCTCTGCGCAGTACTCTGGGCAAAACCGTAAGCGGACCATCTGCTGCCGGAATCATAGTCACCACGCACCACCACATCAGTCCGCTCTCCCTCAACCTGGGTGAGCGGAACCAGCGCTGAATTATCCTCACGGTTTTCCTGCCGGACCCCCGTACTGACTTTCCACTGATCATTGAGGCGATGGCCCACATTCAACTCCGCCGCTTCGATTGTCAGGCCCTGAACCTGCTCGCTGCTGTCCACCTTGGCAGTCACGTCAGTGGAGGGGGTCACCGGCACGGACAAGGTCCCGCCGATCTGCTCGGTTTCCTTGGCGGTGATCACGCCGGGCGCGGAATAGCCGGCCTCCACTTTCTGCTGGTAGGCGGTCGCGGTGCCGTCAACCGATTTGGACCAGACATCACGGAAGGCGACACTGGCATCAAAGCGCGTGGCATCAGCCTCGATGTCATCTTCCTGCCCTGGTGCGGCACCATTGCTGGCACCGGCAAAGTTGAAGCCACCGTCGCTGGACAGGAAGGTGGAGTTGTCCGAGCCTTCGCTGCCAGCCAGTTCAGCCTTGAACCAGGTCTTTGCGCTTTTGCGCAGGGTCAGATCCACCGCCTGCAGGTCACTGTTGCCTTCTTCCTGGCTATTGCTGCCAGTCAGACCAAGCTTCACGTGGTCACCGGCCCAGTAATGCAGTCGCCCACCCTGGGAGAGATTGCTTATTTCCTCGAAGCTGGTGGCATACTCGTAGCGAGCCACCAGGTACACCTCGTTACCGCCGCTGGCATCCGTTGACACCAGCAGTTCATCGGCAGAACTGGCCGACAACGGTTCGGACAGCAGGATACGCCCCTGCAGGTAATCGATATCGTAATCCAGGGCCGGTACCAGATTCTTCACCGCCAGCACCATGCCGGACACCTTGTCACGCACCTCGATGCGAACCCGGTCAGATCCTTCCAACACGTCCAGATGGCGCAGATAGTAAAGCGAGCCACCGGTGCCCCGGAATTCATCTCGCCCCGGAATGGTCCCCGGATCCGCCACAAAGCCATCAAACAGGAATCGCTTCTCACCGAAACTGGTTACCGCATCCGACTGGAAATGCAGGTTGCCGCCATAAAGGCTGCGGTCGATGTGAGCCAGTGAGTTATCGGTATAACTGGTGCGGAAGTTGCCCCACAAGCCATAGTTATCCTGTTTCTGCAGTTTCAGGTAGAACTTGCCCAGCGTCGGCGCCCCGTCCTCCACTGTGCTGTCATCCCCATAGGTAGGAAAATGGTAGTCTGGGTCAATACGGCGGAACATGGCATCGGGGGACTTGTCCATAAAGCCGGTAAACAGATCTTCCACCGGCCCTTCCAGGGTATCGGCACTGGACGTGAGCTCCCAGTCTTCTCCGAATTTTCCGTGGGTGTAATACGCCAGACGCCCGTCCACACTCAGGTCATCGTCATAATGACCGTCCTGGGTTACCAGTTTTGCCGGCCCGTTGGTATCCGACAGCGACGCTGTCACATCGGCAATCCCCACATAAAACCAGTCGCTTTTTTCCAGCTCCAGATCGCGCAGGAAAAGTTCGCCGTTGCCTTCCTGGTCGATAACGGCGACTTCCATGGTGTGCAAACCTGCCGGCAGAATTTCCTCCACCACAAACTCACCGGGTGTCTGCTCGCTGCGGGATACCGGCACGGCTCGACCGGCCACAAAAACCTGACGGTCCTCGGGTATATGCTTGCCATATACTTTGATGGTGCCGCCTTTCAGCGGAATATCGGAGCGAACCAGACGGTTTTCGCCATAGCCCACCAGCAGCTCCTGGTCTGGCGCTTGGTAGGCGTCATCCTTGTCTGCCAGGTCAGACTCAGGTAGATCATCCACCACCCACAGCGTTTGCGCTGCGGTTTCATCGTAACGGCCGTCCTTGTCGTACACTCGCAGTACGTACTGCAGATCGCGCCCCGGGGCCTGGTAGCTTTCGAATTCGGCTAACCATTCGGCATAACCATTCTGGTCCACCGGCACCACCGCCAGCGGCGTATCACGCAGCGATGTGCTTTTCTCGAAAAGACGCACTTCCGCCTTGTCGATAAAGGCCGGGTAGTTACTGTAGATGCGGAACTGCACGAGATTTTCCTGAAGCTCCGTGTCCGGTACATCCTGGTAGCGAATACTGTTGGGCCAGGCGGTGACGTTCAGGCGAGGCTTTATGTCCAGATTGTCGAATTTGAACTGGATATCGGCTTTTTCCAATGCTACGTCGGTACAGCGTTGTACATCAGGCGTACTCTTGCCCGGGTCATCCAGCGGCTTGCCGTCAACGGTAATACGCATCAGGTTCAGGTCGTAGGGGTTGGCCACGTCCACTTCACGAGTCAGGCGCTGGATATCCACACCATCCAGATCATCCAGCATGGCCAGTTCGTCATAGACCACCTGGACTTCCACCCGGGAAATATCCGATTCCACAAAGCCGGTATTGACCACGTCATCGCTTTGCACGTAGCCACGGCCTTCATACTCCGTCTGCTCTTCGGTAAGGCCGAGCTCCTGACTTATCGCCTCCATGACACGGCGGGCACGGGCAGTTGACAGGCCGATGTCATCGCCATAGACCATGGCGGTGCGGCGGTCGAGCCGTTCGTTATCGGTATAGCCGATAAACCGCAGGCGAACATTGCTCTTGTCGGTGATGTCTTCCAGGATCCGACCCAGGCGGGCTATGTAACCTTCAGCGATCTTTGGCTGCCCATTTTCGTAAGGCACCGGCTTGATCCGACCGGTGGGTGGATCGTAAACCCGTGTCACGGTTTCGGCCCCGGAATCTTCCGGACACATCTGCGGCTCATCCGGCAGTGACTGCAGCATGTCGTCGTACCAGAATTCCACTTCAATACGACGATTAAGGGCCCGCCCGGATTCAGATTCATTGGATGCAATGGGGTTCGTGTTGCCACGGCCAGCACTATCAAGCATGGAAGAAGGCAGCTTCAAGGAATCCTGCAATGCCAGCAGCGCACGGCGAGCATGAGCTTTGGAGAGACCCAAATGGTCTCCATAGATACGGGCATCACGACCGACCAGCGGCGAATCGTCTGTGTAGCCGATCAGCTTGATTACCACGTTTTGCTTGTCTTCCAGGTTATCCAGCGCCTGCAGCACATGATCCCGGAATGAGGGAGGAATATCTGGTGACTCACCACTGAAGTGCAAAGGCGGCACCAGGTTTCTTACCTTGGTACGTTTGCTATGACCATCCTTGTAGGTGAGCTTGCATACGGTCTCCACCCGGCAAACCTTGATCCGGTTGAGTTTCTCGGAAACGACGACTTCCTTCTCCACCGTTTCCTGCGCCACCTCGTCGTACCAGACCTGAACTTCCACGCGACGGTTTTTCGCCTTGCCAGCGGCAGTGGCATTACTGGCTATTGGTTCCGCCTCCCCCTTCCCTTCATAGGAAATGGATTCTGCCGGCAGATCCAATGCGGCCTGGAAGAATTCTGCTGCAGTGCCGGCCCGCTCACGCGATAACCCCACGTTGTCGCCCAGGCGCGCCTTCAAGGCACCGAACAGGGGGACGTTGTCGGAATGGCCGACAAAATGCAGACGAACATTACGCTTGTCCCGCATTCCATCAAGAACATCGCGGAGCATCGCCACGTAGGAATCAGGAATATCCGCCACGCCGGAATCATAACGGATCGGTGGCACCACATTGGGCAACTTCACCGTTTTCAATACCTGCTTTTCAACCTGTTGTGTCTCGATGCGATCGCCCAGGTTCTCCTTGTAGATGCTGTCATCCTGCATCCACAGCGTTGGCTGCTCGTAGAGGGGCCATTGCTTTTCTGTCGGGCTACCCAATGACGCGCTCTCACGCACCTGGGGCTCGCCGCTTTCGCCGTCTTCTGCGGGTTGCGCCTGCTCCGCCATTACCGTTGCGGGCAACATCAACGCCACAATCAGAAGCATTGCTGGATTCATTGCCAAAAACGCTCGCCGTTCCTGTTCATTAGCGGAAATCACCGCTGCAAATCGCGCCCCCAGGGGCGCAGAGAGAATGCGCCTTATCATTATTTGCTGCTCCTCTCGGGGGGAGCGCCTGTTCGCCAGAACACTTCCGTTTCTATTATCAGTTCGTAGGGGTTCCCCATTTCCGCCCACTGCTCGGCAATCATTCGCTTCATTGCCTTGAGACGTTTTTCCACCAGGCGCTTGCTTTCGTTCTCGGCCATATAGGCCAGGCGCAGGATGGAAGCCTCTGTTCCCAGTTCTTCCATCAGCAGCGGTACACGGGATTGCCACTGCAAGCGCATTTGTGTGGTATCCGGCTCAAAGACCCCGTTCGCCAGATCCAGGCGCACCACCCGATGCAGAGCCGCACCGAAGTTGAACTTGATCATCTTCCCTCGGGTTGCCCGGCGAACCAGAGGATTCTCCGTGGTCAGGCGGTAACCGGTGGGCAAGGTGCGGTCATCCACTTTCAGGATGAAGTTGGAGCCACGGTTCTCGTCCGGCACCACCGCACAGGTAATGTGGAAACGGCCGTATTCATCGCTGGTGACAAGTAGCCCGCGAGCGGTTACGGCGCGGACACCCGGCAAGCCGGCTTCACCCTCATCCTGATAGCCGTTCTGGTTGGCATCGTCGAAGATCTTGCCGATCACATCGGTACAGTCGAAATCCGGGTCCGGCACAACACGCACCGTTGCCGAGGCTTCCCCGGAAGCCGCCCGGGTGGTGCCGGCATGGCTGCGTGGCGCCACCGCGTTGAACACCTGGGCGCGATTGACGTACTCCCCTTCACTGACACCAGCCCCCACGATGAACAGCATCTTCAGGGTGTGCTGCCCGTCCGCTGCCAGATCCAGGTCGCGCAGTATCAGTTGCCGGCCCTCACGAACCAGCTCCACCGGCACATCATCCAGGCGGGCGGAATCTGCCACGTACTTGAAGCCTGCCGGGAAGCTGTCCACCACCACCAGATCCGGAATCGCCAGACCATAGGTATTGCTGATGCGAATCACATAGGGCACGAACTGGCCTCGGCTGACGTTCACCACCGACGAAGTTTTGGTAATGGACACCGCTCCACCAAGTTGCGGGTCCAGCGGAATGTGGTTGTTGAATATCTGGCTGTCGTCCGGCAGCACCGTATTATCGAACGTCAGGTGCAGGTAATAACCGGTCAACGGGCTGCCCGCTGCCACAGAGGTGCCCGGCTGGTTAGCCGAGGATTGAACCTCACAAGCGCTAGTGGTGGCCACCGCATCGCCGGAACAGGTCGGCACATCGTAGGCTGCCGTTGCGTCGCTGGTGTCGGGCGCAATCAGGCGCGATACGCCCTGCTCATAGCCGCTGGCCGGTGGCGCCACCTGAATCAGGTAATCGCTGCCGCCTGGACAGGAACCAGCACTGAAATTCAGATCGAATTTGTAGAAGCCGTTGGCCGTGGTGACCTGGCCCTGCTGGGCCGGATCATCAAAACAGCTGGTGGCAACGGCGCTACCACCCGCATCCACCATGGTCACCCGGGCACCGGGGACCGGCTGGCGTGAGATGGCATCATAGACAACCCCGTTCGGATCAATGGGCAGGTTCAGGTTCTGCACCAGATCATCTGCGGCAGCAGTGATATCGGTAATACGCTGCAGACCGTCGGTAAATGCAGAGTCGGTCAGCCCCAGAGTTGCGGTCGATGCGGTTGCGCCCGGAGCCAGATAGCGTACTTCATAGGTTTCACCACCCATGGTCTCGGGCAGGCCTGCCGCTACAAACCGGCCGTTATCATCGGTATTGGTGGTGCGCAGCAGCGAACCGTTACGGTAGATTTCCACCGTCCAGTCGGGCAGCACGGTTTCGCCCGTATCGAGCACATTGTCGAAGTTGGCGTCATGCCAGGCCTGACCGCTCAGGGTGGCGGTGCCTGGGATGGCACCCACTTCCACCACCACAGTGCTGCTGGCCGAACGAGTATCATTGTCCCAGCTCACTTCGCCGGTATTGCTGATGGTGGTTCCCGGCGGCACGGTATCATCCACCCGAACCTGGAAACGCAAGGTGGCTGTTCCACCCACCGGCAGATCGCCGTAGGCACTGCCATAGTCGCCCACCAGGATCGCTGTGCTGTCATCCACGCCCGCAGTGCCACCATTCAGCCGCGCCGAATCCGGCACATAGGTGGCCAGCCCGGCCAGCGGTGTCAGGTCATCGCTGAGTACCACCTGGGTGGCAGGCACCAGACCGTTGTTGACCACCTGTACGGTGTATTCCAGTACCGATCCCGCCTGCACGATGCCACCACCAACGACTGTCACGTCCTTGACGATGGAGACCTGCTGGGCGGCGCCGACAATGATTTCGGTAGGTTGATCACCATTGGAATCTACCCCGTCCGCATCGGACGGTTCGTCCGGCAGTTCGGTGCTGGCCAGAATGCCCTGGTTGCGAATCACGGTGCCGCCGGCAACACCAGCATTGATGGTTACTGCCAGAGTCACCGTGGCGCTGCTGTTACCGGCCATGCTGCCAGCCGGTTCGCCGCTGGAATTGATCGGCAGTCCGTTCACCAACGCAGACGCCCCACCGGCATCGGCAACAGGCGCACCGTTCAGGGTAGTGCTGCCGGCCACATAGGTCGTATTGGCCGGGATCTGGTCAGTGAGGACCACATCGGTGGCCGGGTTACCGGAGCTGTTGGTCACCACGAAGGTATATAGCAGGGTGTCATCCGGATCCGGCGCATTGTTGCCGTTCACATCATTGGCAAGCACCACGGTTTTCTGCACGTCCAGCAACGGCAAGGCGCCGACGATATCCTCGGTGGGGTCGTTGGCTACCGGGGTGGCCGGGTCGTCAGAAGGCTGTTCCATGAAGTCAGTACCGCCGGTACCGGCTCCATTAACGAAACCCTGGTTGACGATGCGGGTACCTGCCAGGGTGTCCGCATCGATGGTCACACTGAAGGTAATGGTGGCCACGTTCTCCGCCGCGGCGGTCGCATCCGCGTCCATGGCTCCCGGCGAGGTATTACCCGGTGCATTGATCTGCATGCCCGCTTCCAGCGGCGACACTCCTGCTGCCGGATCGGCAACTGCATTGCCGTTAAGCGTGGTACTGCCGGCCACGTAAGTGGTGAATTCCGGAATGGCGTCACGCAGGGTCACGTCCACGGCATTCTCATTGCCGATATTCGCCACCGTCAGGGTATAAAGCAGGGTGTCTTCCGGCGCCAGTACGGTGGGGTCGCCGGTCACATCATCAGAAACTTTCTGCACCTGCATGACCGGCGCCGACGCGACAGCGATCCGGGTGGGGTCCTCGTCTCCAGGCAGGTTGGGATCATCGGTTAACTGCAGCGTGGATCCAAAGGCTTCCACGCTGCCCTGGTTCAGCACTACGGTGCCGTTATCGATCGGACTCGCCAGGGTCACATCAAAGACCACGGTGACGGTATCGCCGGCGGAACCGGCCACATCCAGGCTCAGGTCCTGCACATCCACCAGACCGGCGCCATTGGTGCCACCATTGGCGTCGGAGTTGTCCGTAGCACCTGGCGGAACCGTTACCATTACCAGACTGCCCGGCTCAAAAATCACCTCGGTGTGCAACGCACCTACATCGTCCAGCAGGGAGAAGTCCGGCAACAGTACCTGGCTGGTGTTGGTGACAGTCAGGGTGTAGCGCAGGCTGTCACCCGGGTTAGCCTGGCCATCCCCATTCAGGTCGTTCTGGATGACAACGGTTTTCTCCACTGTCATTTCCGGCGGGTTGCTGGTCAGGGTGTGGTAGTCCTGCGGGTCCGGAGTGTCCTCGACCACATCTTCCAGGACATGGGTATAGGTGCGACGTTCGGTAAACGCATCATCGGCACTGAACCACTCTGTTGCCCCGGCGAAATTGGTCAGCTCACTGTTGGCGGGCGTGGCATCATCCAGCTCAGCCTGGTATTCCAACCGCAGGAATTGCCCGGCTTCCAGCACGGCGGCCGCGGTCTGACCGGTAAAAGTGAAAGTACAAGGCGTTCCCGGGCTGCTGGGCGCAAAGCTGGTGACGTAATCCGTACCTGCAGCGAGATCCGCCAGCAGGGTACTGCCATCCGTATCGAAAACCCGGGCAGCGGTGATCACCGGTGCGTTGTCGCACATGCCACCGGACGCCAGGTTCGGCAGATGATCCGTCAGAGTGATATCCCAGGCCGCACCGGAACCTGTGTTCTGCACATCCAGCGTGAACAGATCCGGGGTGCCCACGCTCATGGTCGCCGGACCGGTCTTGGTCATCACCAGACCCGGCTCGACAATGATGGTGTCACCGGAGGTACCCGGCTGACCGGCCCCCTGGGTGGCTGTGTCATCGTCGACACGGTTGAAGGTGTAATCCGCGCTGTTGTTGAACACCAGCCCGTCCACATTGGCCGGGTCATCCACTACCTCGACGGTGATATCCACAGCAATCTGTTCACCGGCAGGAATATCGATACCACCGGCGGTGTCTTCAATCACCAGCTGCGTTGCCGTGCCGGTATTGGTCGGCGTCCAGGCGCCACTATTGATGCCAGGGGCTGCTGGCGCCCGATCCACACTGACAAAGCTCAACACCGCCGCAGACGCACCCAGATCATCGGTGATGCGCACATCGAACAGGGCGGTATCCACCGGCATGGCCGGAACCAGAATCTGATAGGTGAGCTGGTCGCCCACGGCAACGGTGCTGGCAGACTCCACCTTCGACAGGGCTCCCGGTCCCGGAGTGGTCAGCGAGCTGGTCGCCGCGGCGGTGGGACCGTACTCTTCCCGTTCGGTGTCTACGCCATTGGCAGGCACAGCATCGTTATCGAAGGAGTAGTACAGGGACACCAGCGCCGAATTAGTGAGAGTCAGGGAAGCCCCCACATCCGGATCCACCTGCACCGTATATTCCACCCGCAGGGTCTCTCCCTCCGGAATGGTGTAGGTATCGGCGCTGCCGTTATCAAGATTCCAGACGGCCACACCAGTTCCCGCATCATAGGAGGGGGCCAGCAACGGCAAGGCCGTGCCGGCATTCACCAGGGTCATGGCCGTGGTTGTCACACCGCTCTGGCGCATGCCAGCCGGCAGGGTATCGGTAAGCACCGTATCGTAAGCCGGCGCCAGACCGTTGTTGGTGATATCTACGGTATAGGTGACCGTTTCACCGGCCACCACGATGGTATCGCCACCTGCTTCGCTGGCGCTCTTGGCCACAGCCAGCTCCGGCTGCAGCACCTCGAGCGAGGCATCCGCGGTCTTGGTGGGGGCCGCTACACCGCCCACGGTGTAATCCAGAGACGCACTGTTGAACAGGGGCTGACTGGTCGGCGTCTGGCTCAGCACATCGTTGTTTTCGATCCGTACTTCGTAAACCAGTACCAGGAAATCATTGCCCGGGTCGCCATCGGCCGGATTAGTAACGTCACCCAGATTCCAGGTCAGTGTCTGGCCGCTGACGGTTGGCGTGGCTGTGCCTGCCGTGCCGAAGAAGTCTGCGCTGACCATGTCTTCGTAGATCAGTCCGGTGGGTAGCACATCGGTCAGCACCAGATCGTTATGGCTGCCTTCCTGCAGGCCGATGCGCAGTTCGAACTGCACCCGGTCCCCCACTCGCACCTCCTGGGCAGAGGTATTGAAGGTGTCCGCGATTCGGGTCTTCGCCAGGGTGGTATTGTCCGGCGCCCCAAGGTTGGTGCTGTCAGAGGTGATGTAGTCATTCACGCCACCACTGCCATCACGTTCGTTGGCGTCCACGCCACTCAAGCTGGTCCAGGTAGCGGTCGCAGTATTGGCCAGCACCTGGCCCGGGGTGACGTTGTTCTGCACTTCCACGTCATACACCACCTGAACGGCGGTGCCTTCCGGGATGTCGATGTTTTCCCAGGTCAGTGTCTGCGCGGTATTGATGCCATCGCCGGTGATAGTGCCCGGTTCTACTGCCGCGCCGGCTACCGTGGCCGTGCCAGGCACATAGGCCAGCCCCAGGCTGAGGGTATCGGTGAGCACCAGATCGAGGGCATCCGAGAAGGTGGCCCCGGTATCTGCCGTCAGGTCCACGGTGTAAGTAAGAACATCCCCGGACACGGGCGGATCGGTGGGCGTGACGGCCTTGGTCAGGCTGACCAGAGGCTCGACAATGGTCAGCGAGCCAGAGGGGGCACTGGTCAGGGCCGTACCGCTGTAGCCGGCATAGGTATAGCTGGCAACGTTGTTGAAGGTATCGCCCGCATTGGTATCCACGGTGTTGGCCACATGGGTGACCAGGGTGACTACCGCTTCCTGACCGGCGGGGATATCGGCAATGGACAGGCTCACCTGATCCGGCGGCGTACTGTTGTCCGTCAGGGCGACCGGGTTGCCACCCACGGTGGCGGTGGCACTGTCATAGACCAGTGCCACCGGCAGGTTATCGGTGACCACCACATCGCTGCGGGCCGCATTAATGGCCGGAATGGTAATGGTATAAGTGACCGTCTCGCCGATGACGGCTTCCGAGGCCGGAGACACCAGGCTCTTCAACGGCAGCGGATCAACCGTCTGGTTGGTCATCCAGAATTCGGCCGGCCCCAGGGCGGCATACTGCTGGCCAGCCGCCGCCGGCAAGGACCAGTACTCCGCAGCCGTAACGCTGTTGTTCCAGAGCTGGTTGGGCGCCACATCGTCCTGGAAGCCGATGGAGTATTCCACCAGGGCGCATTGGCCCGGGTTCACTGGAGTGACGAAATCAAAGGCCAGGTTGCCACCCGGCCCGGCGGGCGCGGTGTAGGTGTAATCGGCGCCATCGGTCTGGGCTGCACCATTCACCGTTACCAGCGGCGTAGTGATGCTGGTTTCATCCAGCTCGGCTGCCAGAGTATCCACCAGTTGCAGACTATAGGCGGGGGCCGTGGAACCGCTGTCATTACAGGCTTCCAGGCGGAAATTCATGATGTCGCTGGCCAGATCCACCTGCAGTGGGCTGGTGCTGTCCGGGTAGCTGTTTCCCAGGTCATCGGTCTTGGTCAGGGTGACCAGCACCGGCTGGCGTACATCAATATTGGCGCTGTCGTTGAGGACGATACCGTTGTCGTAACTGAAGCTGGCATCGTTGGTCAGTGTGGTGGTGGCGACATGAGCCAGGATGTCGGTGGTCACGCGAGCCTGATACTCGATGATGAAGGTATCGTCACTGGTATCGTTGTTAATGGCATTGGTGATGTCACCAATGGTCCAGGTGATCTGGTTACCCGCCACGGCTGGGGCCGCGATATCCCCGTGGTTGAACGGCGCCACAGCACTGAACGGGGCCGAGGCATCACCATTGACGGCTAGCATGCTGTCGAATTCCAGCCCGGCAGGCAGGCTGTCACTTACCGTTACGTTAGTGGTCAGCCCTTCGCGCAGGTTCAGCGCCAGACGATAAACCACGGTATCGCCTACTCGCAGCAGACTGTCGTTGGCCGTACTGATGGCATCGTTCCAGCTGTCAGCCACCACCGTCTTGGCCAGCGCGTTGGTATCTACCGTGGTGATCGTGGCCGTTGCAGGGCCGGCACAGTAATCATCCGGCTGCGCAATATTCGGGCAGCCGGCACCGCTGCGCTCTGCGTTGCTGTCTCCCTGCAGGGACGTCCACTCGACCACCGCACTATTGTCGAAACTGGCAATGGAGGCATCAGCCACATTGACCCGGTAGGTCAGTTCCAGCGACTGCCCCACGGGAATATCCAGGCTGTCATCGCCGTTGTCATCCCCCCAGATCAATACCCCGCTGCCAGCGTCTGTGGGCGCGGCGACAAAACCGGCAACCGGCACACCGCCGATAGTTGCCGACGCCGATCCCGGCACCAGGGTCAGCCCGGCAGGCAGGGTATCGGTGATGGTGGCGTCATTGGCCACGGAAGTGCCACTGTTGGGCATGGTCAGCGTATATTCGAGTACATCACCACCGCTGGCCGGATCCGTGGGTGACTTGCCTGTGGTCACATTGGCGACGGTCTTGCTGATGGCCAGAGCCGGTTCCACCACCGTCAGAGGTGGCGTAGTGTCATTGGGACCTGCGGGTCCACTGACCTGTAAAGCCGGGTTGCCATTGGCACGATTGAACGTATAAGCGGCGGTATTGCTGAACGTATCGCCGCTCTGGTTGTTGACGGTATTGAGCAGCTCCACGGTGATATCAATAACGGCCTGGCCTCCGGCCGGAATATCGATGCCGGTGGACAGATCCTCGATCACCAGATTGCTTGCCGTGCCTGTATTGGTCAGGGACCAGGTACCGCCAGATACCACGGTGGCGCCGACAAATCCCAGATCCACACCGGAAGCAGCCAGGTTGTCGAGGATACGTACGTCAAACAATGGCGAGGCATCCGGGGTTTCCGGTACCGTGACCCGATAGGTGAACTGCTCACCAATGGCCACTTCAGTCTGCGGCGGGTTGGCCTTGCTCAACGGACCGGGTGCCACCACCTGAACGACTGTAGGATCCTCATCTCCGTCTACTTCGGGATCGGAGACACCATTCACGTTGGGGTCATCACTTTGCGTCAGGAAGGGATCGCCCAGACCATCAGTGGCGCTCAGGTCGGCCTGGTTACTGATCAGGGTGCCGTCAGGCAGCCCGCCCAGCACATCCACTTCATACTCGACCATCAAGTCGGTGCCGGCTGCCGCATCCAGAACAGGATTACCATCAACGGAGAGCAACCCGGTGCCAGCATCGAAAGAACAGCTTGCCAGTACCGGGCAGCTGGTTATCACCAATGACGACGCATCCAGACCAGCCACATCAATCAGGTCGCTGATGCTGATGTCATTGATTACCTGATCCAGGTTAAACAGCCGCAGACGGTAACGAAGGCGATCACCGGAAGCCGCCGTAAAGGCAGGCGATGCACCTGTCACCAGATTGACGACCGTTTTTTCGAAATAATAACCGGACAATCCTGCCGTCACTGATTCGGCATCCTGATTATCCGTGACCCCGGGGGTGCCGTCAGAACGTGGAGCAGTAAATTCAACCCGGGAGGCATTGGCGCTACTGTCATTGAACCACTGGGTGGCGGCTGCCACGTTGGTCAGCGTGTCGCCATCACTGGCCTCATCCGGGCTGCCAATGGGATCAAGCTGACTGTCGTAGCTGAGAAGCAGATGCTGATCCGGTGCTATCGCCCCCGCAGAATCGTTCAAGGTCACCGTCAGCAGACAGGTGCCGGCGTCGTAGCTGACGGTGAAATCCCCGGCCAGAGGATCCAGGGTACGCACCACCGTGCTGCCATCCGTGGCCAGCACGGACGCAGTAACACTGGCAGAAGGGTCGGTCAGGCACATGCCTGTGGGGAGCTCATCCTCCACCGTGATACCCCAGGCATCAAACCCGCCCACATTCTGAACATCGAGAGTATAAGCAGGGGTATCCGTAAAGTTGACGGCGGTGGCATCGGTATTCTTGTCCAGCACCAGCTCGGGCTCGGAAATCGTTACCAGTTCAGCCCGACCGTTCTCCCCGGGCAGAGGGTCATAGAAAATGCCGTCAATAAAGCGACCAAACTCCCACTCTGCCACATTGATGAAAGCAGACCCTGGAGCGTTCAGCGCGGTGTCTTCCAGCACCACCTCGATCTCGATAATGATCTGCTCACCAGCCGGCAAGATATTGGGCTGAAAGTTGTCAAAGGTAAGCAGGCCACCCACATTGCTGAAGTTGTGAGCCACCGGAGCGCCGTTGCTTTCTCGGGTAACCGTATGCCCCAGGTAGGTCAGGTCCACCCCCAGAGCGGCAGACGAAATGTCGTCCCGGACGGAGATATCGTGAACGTCGTTAAGGGAGCCCTCGCCGTTGATAACCGTGCCAGAACCGGCATCGAACAGCACCGGAATGGTCAGATTGTAGGTAAAGGGAACGCCAACTGTGGCCGAGGTAATCTCGTTTCCTCCAGGGCCTTCAAGCGCTCGCTTGTCGATCATCTCGACAGGGATCAGCAGATTCTGACAGCTACCACCAAGGATCTTGCTGGAGGAGCCATTGGTGAACCAGATCTTGTGCTCCGCCACGGTGTTACACGACATGTTCCCGGTGTGGAAAACATTGTCGAAGATCACCAGATAAGGGGTCGGATCATTGTTATCAAAGCTGAAGTTGGTATTGAAGCCACCGGGATACCCTTGCGGGTAATTCTGGATCCGGCAATTCACATCAATCTTGATGTTGTCCGGCGCCGGAGAAGATGGCGGAGAGGGAGGGGTCGTCGGTACCGCACCATCAATGACATGAAAACCATTGATCAATGGGTAGTCGGAGCAATTGTACTGAACCGCCTCGGCAATACCGGAGGTCCCCAGCAACAATATGACGGCAAAAACCTGCGCGACGATGGTGGCTATACGCTGCGTGCACAGCGCCCCCCCAGCGGGCGGCCTTCCCCGGAAAGACTCTCTTTTCAACGCGATGACCCTATCAGTCTTTAGTTCTTATAAGTGTTTGGTACGAAAAAACCAAAGTGGCAATCGAGTCTAGGAAAAAGCTACTGGTAATACCGTGAAGTGACACGCAATTATCCAGAAGAAACAATCATTTATCGCGGACTCTTATTAAAATGCAATAAGATGCTTATCGTGACGCCAGAGAACCCGGCATCAGCGGAAATCATGACTCCCGGCACGGCCCAAACAGCCGTGCCGGGGAGCCCCTAACCCGCAGGCAGGAAGTCAATCGGATAAAGAATCTTCGTAGTCGGCACCCCTTCCTTGGCCCCGAAATTGAACATTTTTACACGGGACACAATCCCTGAAGACAATGTCGGCGAATCCATATCCGTGGATTTCACCCGACAGGACGACACCGAGCCGTCCGGCTCAATCACCAGTTCCAGCACCATCTTGCCGCGCAGACTGGGATCATTCCGCAGCTGACGGTTATAGATACGGTAAAGCGCAGACTTGTGGCGATCGAATACGATCTGGATTTCTTCATCCGTACGGGACGGCCCTGCGCCCTTGCTGACAGGCCGGGAAGATTTGCTGACACTGGCTGCCACCTCACTCTTCACCGCCCCTACAGAAACGCCGCTACCGGCAATCGCACTACCACTGCCGCTACCAACACCGCCACGACTTACCGAAGCCACGGCAGCAACACCACCACTGGCTGATGTAGATGCGGTGATAAGTGCGCGCGAGCCCTTGGCCCCACTGCTTTGCGCTGCGCCCTTGGACTGGCTACCGGAAATCCGGGCATCAGCCCCCAGATTCGACAATACCGCGTCCTCGGTCAGATCCGAGAACATATCGCTGTGTGCCAGGACCCCTTTGGACTTTGCCTTGGTACGCGCCTTCTGCACTTCTTCGGGTTTGGGCTTTTCAGCCACCTTGGAAGCATCCTTCTTCTCTTCCTTCTTGGGCTGCTCACGCTTCTGAACCGGTTCTGGCGCCACCTTCTTCTTGACCATACGGGCCAGACGCTCCGGAACCTCGATCTTGCGATTCGGATCCGGCGGCGGCAATTCCCAGATACCGGGGACAAGGCCCACAATCACCATCACCGCCAGGGAACAAAGCAGAACCTTGCGCTGGCGCTTGCGGTCTTCATCGGAGCGGGACCAGGGCATAATGCCGGCACGGAAGAGTTTTTCATCGTCCGCTTCGCGCTCAATGACAAAATCGTACTGGGCGTTCTCCAGCTCCTCAGTCACTTCCGCCAGGTGATAATCAAGCTCACCAAGCCTTTCTTCAGCCTGAGCAATCTGTTGCTGAATCTCAGTCTTGCCGGCCTCAAGGTTATCGAACTCATTATTAAAGGCGCTGGCGAGCTCACGACTGCGAGAGAGCTGCTGCTCATGATCTGCGGGAGATGCATCATCTCCCCAGAACAGCGAAGCCGCCCCCATTTCGCTCAATTGGTCCAGTGACTCGCAAATCACGCCCAGCAACTGAAATTTCTGACGCTGCGGCGCCATATCCGTCAGCTCGGATTCAACTGTATGCAGGCGTATCTGGAGATCGGCAAGCGCAGTTTCTTCGCCCTCGATCTGCTCTATCAACACCTGCTGTCGCTGTGCCAAAGATGTATTCACAGGATCATGCCAACATAAAGATTATTTTTGATTGACCGCCAGAGAAATCTTGTTGTAACCGGCAGCCGTACAAGAGGCCATAATTCGCTTCAATGCACTGTAATGAACGCCACGATCTGCCATGATCGTCACTTCCGTATTACGTGCATCGGCCTCATCCCCCTCACCAACCGAGTTTTTTCGGATACTCTCCATCCGTGACCGTATGGGCTCAATAACGTCACCACTATTGGCAATCACATCAGCCATGGAGACAACAGCCTCACCCTTCACCAGCACCTGATCACCGCTTACGGAAACCACCAGGCTTTCTCGTGGCTTGGTTTCGACAATAGAGCTTGGCAGCCGAATATCTTTCGGCGGTTCCAGAGGGGTGCTGTCTGACTGGTTCACCAGCAGGTACAGCAACAGGATGGTAAAAATATCCATCAACGATGTCAGACTGAGGGAGCCTGCGGGCCTTTCTGTCAAACTCGCCAGCCTGCGCATTCTTCTCGGATTTCTCATGGAGCATCCCCAATGGAAATTTCAGGGAAAAGCACCTGGGACTGATCCTCACCATCCTCGCTGGCGACATCATGGAACTTGACGGTATCCATCACAGCAATCATGTCGTTATATTCGATATCAGGCTCAAGCAGCACGGTGGCATCCTCTTTGTCAGGGTACTGCTCCTTGAGATTCAGAAGCGCCCCCGTCAGGGCCTCAAGATCATACTCACCCTCCTCTTTAGGAAAGCGATTTGTAATAACCTTGCCATTACTGATTTCAATTGACTCTTTTCTGACCATCACCTCAATCGTGACCAATGGCTTATCCGGCGTTGCACCACCCACGCCAGGCGAAGGCACATTCAATTCCTGAATAGTGACCTGGGAAAAAACCGCAGTCGCCAACAGGAAGGGAATCAGCACCACCATCAGGTTCATGAAAGAAGTGACATCCAGCTCGACTTCTTCTTGTAGCTTCAGATGCTTTTTTCTTCGCATTATTCAGAACTCAGGTTGTCGCCTGGGCGGGCTCCGGGATAAGAGGATCGTCCCCTTTAGGCTCTACACTCTCATTCTCTTGCGTCGCTTTTTGCTGATAGCTTCTCTTTGTCAGCGTGGTCACCAGCTTGAGCATTTTCACCGAAATCATTTCCAGGCTGCCGACAATGGCAGCAGTCTTTGAGCTAACCATGTTGTAGCAAATCAACAGAGGAATCGCCGCCATCAACCCAAACGCGGTGGTATTCATTGCCATGGCAATAGAGCTGGAAAGCATTGCAGATTTTTCCGCCGGATTGGCATTGGCAACCGCCTCAAACGCCGAGATCAAACCGATAATGGTGCCAAGCAGCCCCAGTAGAGTGGAAATGTTGGCGAACATGGAGATATAGATGGTCCGCGCTTGAAGCTGCGGCGTAATCTCCATCATCGCCTCTTCCATGGCGATCTCGATATCGTCACGGCGACGGACTGTGCCCTGGACTTCAAGACCCATGGAAAGAAGTTGCGCAACGGCGGAGTCGTCCCCTTCAACCATCTCCCTGGCACGCTCAAAGTCACCCGACACCAGAACAGGGTGCAGTTCCTCCCAGGATTTACGATTTGCCCTCTCCAGAAGCTTCAGCTTGATAAAGCGCTCCACGGCGAAGGCCCCACCGACGATGCCGGCCACCAGAATCGGGTACATCCAAAAGCCACCGTCCTGGAAAAATTTTATGATCACATTCATGGTTTCACTCTTCCTCAGATAATCGCTTGAGTTTTATTTCTCAGTACTGACCTGGTAAAAATCCAGCTCTCTCATAAATACCGGCTTATCCACCGGCACCATCTCTTCGTCCAGAAGACTTGATGTCAAGTCAGTCTCCACACCAATTTCAGAACTCTTCCAGGGAACGATATACAATGATTTTGGAGCATCCTTGTTACCGAGGACCGACATCCCCGAAATCATCTTTGCCTCATCGTCATTTCCCTTCCCTTCCTCAGCATTAGCCAATAAAGGCATAACCAGGACGACAAGAAAAAGCGCATGAAAATATCGCATCAGCCACCCCCTTGCTGCTTGACCCGCCACTCAAGATCAGACACCCACATCCGGGCATCTTCATCATCAGGCAACAAGGCACTGTATGCCCGGTAAGCCTCAAGAGCGCACGAGTAATCCCTCAGGTAAATATCACAAAGCACACCGAGATTACGGTTGGCCATGGCAAAATTCGGGTACCAGGTAATTACTTTTTCATACAAGGCCCGGGATTCATCAAACCGACCACTCTCTCTCAACAGGATGGCATATTCATTATTCGCTACAGGATTCTTTGGTTCGATCTCCAGTGCCAAAAGCAGATTTTCTTCAGCCTTGTCGTTATCACCCTGTTTTTTGTAAGCCATGGCAAGGTTGATAAAGGGAACGGCACTCTGACGGGAACGCCCGGTCAGCTCGTTAAGCAACGCAATGCCCTGCTGATAGTCTTCCTTCTCAATCTTGATCATGGCCGACTGAAAAAGCGCAACATCATCCTCGCTGATATCCGCCTCACCCTGGCGAGAACTACCTCCTGGCGTGGTTGCACACCCCGCCAACAGAAAGGTCGCAATCAGTACTGCTACGAACGCGTTTTTATTTTTCAAGAAGAAATATCTCAGCATCAGATTCCCCCTTCTGCCATACCGGAACCTGCCGATTCTTCGTCGGCACCTGCGGCAACGTCTGCCGAAGTGGTTTCAACCGGGGCCTCAGGCTCAGCAACAGGCGCCTCTTCAAGAGGCTGCTCTTTTTCCTGCAAGCTATCCGGACCTACAGTCTCTTCCTGTGGCTGGGCGCCTGCATCTGGCTCGCCATCAATTACCGCTGCGGGTTCAGGTGCGGCAATTTTTGGTTGAACAAGGTGGCTATAGTCAGCGTCGACAACCGAAGCAACAAAACCGCTGCTTTCTTCAAATCTGGCATAGCGCCCCGGAACAAACGCAGCCAACCGCTTAACACTCTTGTCGACCCAGTCGTTGTAGACACCTACTCCAATCAGCCCAACATTCTTCTCATGAATGGCAATGGCTTTTTCTTCAAAGGGATAAGACTGTTCATCAAGCAGCATTTCATACTGCTCTTTTTCCAGCTCATCCATACCACCGGGACGCTCCGAGTTGAGCAGCGCACGGCTGAAGTTATAGTAGATCTCGGCAATATAGTACGTGGCGGCCGCTGTCACATCGCCGATCTCGTAATCCACCAGCCTGCCGAAAGCAGCATTCGCAGCTTTCATGGCATCGCGCTTCTTCTTCAGATTTCGCTCAAGCGGCTGGGTAAGCTGAATGGCCGCGTAGTCTTCAAAAACCGGCTCGACAAGAATCAGCGCCGATGTGCCAGCCAGATACCGAATCCTGTCGGTTCTGTCAGCGCCCGCACGTTGATCGGCATCTACAATGGCCTGCAGCTCCCGCCGATAACCCTCAATATCGTTCTTTTCCTTGAGAATCCCGGCAATGCTGTGGTGCATCTCCACAACCGGCTCAAGGGGTTCAGGGAAGGACTGTATATAATGGCGATATACACTGACCGCCTTGTTCTTGTTGCCCACCTGGATGTACAGATCGGCGGCCACTTTAAGGGCTTCTTGCCGGACCGTCGGGTCTTCACTTTCGCGCTCAATACGCTCATATTCCGCAGCGGCTTCAGATAACCGGCCCGATTCGCCATAAACATGAGCCAACTTCTTGGTTACTTCAGGCTGCAACTTGTGATCCGGGTAATTGCCACGGAAAGCCATTAGAACATCCGAAGATTGCTGCCAGTTCTTCAGCTTGATCAAGGCTGTGGCCGCATCATAGTCAGCAGCAGGACGAAGGCTTGACGACGGCGCCGCCACCCCCAGCCGCAAGAAGTGATCTGCGGCCTGCTGATAATTTTCTGCCTGGTTAGCCAGCTCACCCTGTTTGTAAATGGAAGCAGCCAGGTTTTCTGTCAGTTCCTTGCGGGATTCATCACCTTCATCGGTAAGACGCAGCACGCTCAAATAGCCCTGTTCAGCATCGGCATACTGTGCCAGCTCAAAGGAAGAGTGAGCCACAACCAGCCAGGCTGACCGCAATTGCGCCCTGGATGCACCAGGGAATTTTTCCAGCATTTTTCTGCCGGTGGCAACAGCAAACGGATAGTCCTTCATGCTGAAGATATCTTCCAGCGCTGCCCCCATCACCAGCGCAGCCTTGTCATGCTCCGGGAAAACATCCGCAAAGCGCAGCGAGCTGCGAATGACATCCCTCTTGATCGTCGGCTTGTCAGATTTTTCTGCGGACGAGAGGTTTTCACGATGTGTATAAACAGCGGCATACCCGGCAGCAGAGGCTTTTTCATGAGCCGGGTAATCGTAAGCGGTACGCTCATACTCCAGCGCCGCTGCATGGAAGGATTTGTTCTCCAGAAGCAGATCTGCCAACTGATAGTTCATGACTGGTGATTCCTCATCCCTGGGGAAGGAATCCAGAAATTCATGATACCAGTGCTGGGCTTCGCGGAAGTTTTCCGGCCGTTGCTTGGCGAAATCCTTGTTCTGATAAAGAGCGTGATAATAGTTTGCCAGCTCTTTCAGGTTAGTCTTGAGAAGGGCCAGCACATCAGGGAAGGCATCGACTTCAAAATGGCTCCAATACGCTGACTTCAGACCATAGCTGGTAGCAAACTCCTTGTTGGCCTCAATAACCAGTTTCGGAAAACCGCCTTTCTTGTAGATCTCGATAACCCGCATATCGAAGTGCGGGGACACCTTGTTGTACGGATTCAACTTCACGAAAGTCTTGTAAGCGGATGCAGCATCGGCATAACGACGCTTCTCCAGATAATGCTCACCCAGATTCCGGTAAATATCGACTTCGTAGCTTCGCTCTCCATATTTTTCGAAATAATCGACAACAGCTTCCGGGCCGCCCATGGCTGAGAAACTCAGACTGATAACACGATGGGTATCCTCGATACGCTTCTGCTCATACTCATCGGTGGGATTTGCAAAGTCATAACCGGTGTTGATCTTGTGATCCAGCAGGGCAACAAACTGATTCATTGCCTCTTCCAGCATATCCTGCTTGTAGAAGGTCCAACCCAATTTGTAGAGCGCCATTTCATAATAGAAAGAACTGGCGCCCATCTCAGCGATGGCCAAGTATGCCCGCTCCGCATCCAGGTACTTCTTTCTCATAAAATAGAATTCACCGCGCCGGAACTGGATTTCATCAATAACCCGGGAATCCGGATAATCCGCCACGATCCGGTTCATGACCTCAATCGCTTGTTCCACTTCACCCAGCTCCTCATAGGCCCGGGTCATCTGGTAAAGCACTTGGTCATTGCGCTCATAGAAGGGGTATTTTTCCAGCAGCTCCTTGTAGAGCTTGATCGCCTCCTCGGCCCCCTTGTTTGCCAGCCCGTCCTGAACAGCCAGCGAGGCATCGGCATTTTCCGGCACATCCATTTGCGTGGTTCGTGCCTCAAAATCCTGCTGGGACTCCCTGGCCACATCGGGCTGCTCAGTCTCAACGGCCTGGTGACCGGCAATAACCGCACTTTCCGGGCGATCCAGCGGCGTCGATGTAGCAGGCGCTCTTTGAGCTACCGGCTGTGACGGACTCTCCAGAATGCCGTATTCCTTTTCAATCTTGAGATCCGCCAGACGCCGCATGGCTTCGGGCGTCATCGCGGATTCCGGAGTTTCTTCCAGGAATTTCTGGTACCCCTGCATGGCCTTTTCGATGCCACCTTCGATCTTCTCGTCGGTGAGGTCCAACTTGACCTTCTGCAGCTGGGCGATCGTGCCTTTCTCAGACACCGAGGCGCAGGAAGCCAACACCAGCAACGACAGCCCAAGGGCCGTGAAACGATAGCGTCTCATGGTGAAGACTCCTCTTCACCGCCACTGTCATGGGCCTGAGATTGTTGCGCCTTCACTGCGCGGTCATAGCTTTCGGCCATGGCAAAGCGCGCCTGCACACGGTATTGCTCAAGCCGCCTCTGACGCTGCTCCAGCTCCTTGATCGCCATGGTTTCCAGCATGTGTCCAACGCCATTCATCAGCCGATCAACTTTCAGACTGGCCTGGCGAATATTGTTGCGCGACAGGGAAATCCGGTTTTCATAACCCTGGTAACTCTGGGTGGCCGCTTGCCGGGTGCGTACATAGGAGGCATAGATGCTTTCCAGACGAGCCACATCATCATCCAGTTCACGCAAATGCTCGAAGGCTTCGGTCAGGCGCCGGTCGTAATCGGTATGGATATTCCAGGCAAGAACGCCTCTCAATCTGGCAATACGACGGCGCGCTTCCACAGCCGAGGCGCTGTCACTGCCGGCATAGTTCGCTGCTATGCTGTCAAGGGATTCCTGTGCCATCCGCTCATCCGCGGTGGCCAGCAATTCAGGACGCGGCGCGACCAGCAGACGCTGCAATCGGTCATCCAGGCTTTGGCGCTGCTCCATACGCAGACGGATCTTGGAGTCGAGCACACGGAAACGTTCATCAATGCCGGGAAGCAGGGGTTCATAGTAATTCCTGCGAAGCGCGATCATGTCCTCATAGGCATCCAGATGGCCCTGCCAGGCAACCAGCCGCTGGCGCATGTCTTCCAGATCCAGATAGTTTTTCAATAGCGCCTGAAAGTCATTGGATGCCATCAGGTCCATCAGGTAGTAGGTTTCAGGGGTTTCGGGCAGCTCGCGAAGACGGATCAACCAGTTACTGTCCAGTTTGATCTCTTCACGCACCATGACTTTCAGAAAGTTGCCACTACGAATGCTGGCGACGGAATCCTTGAGCCTGCCCAGCTCCGCCCCGAAGGCATCCAGGGCACTGCCATAAAGCACTGCCGCACGGCCATGCAATTCCAGGTTTGCGTAGGCATAGGGGACACCCAGCAAACTTTCCTGAACCGCCTTGTTGGTAGAGTTGCGCTTGAACAGGATGCTCCAGGGCACCAGCGCACGATCAAATTTCTGCCGGGCCACGTTGGACCAGCCTGCGCCCAGCAGGGCCTTGTTGGAGAAGGGCCCCTCGAGACGCACCCGGTCCAGATACTGTGCCGCGGAACCAGCTTTTTCATTTTTCAGCAGACGGTAACCCAGCGTCAGATTGGCCTTGTCCCGAATCGCCAGAGCGGGCTCATCATCGTCGTCCACCTTGATCTGACCGGCTTTGTCCAGTTGCGCCAGCCCTTTGTCTTCCTCGCCTTGCAGGATCAGGGCGACCCCCAGGTTATAGCCGGCGAAGCCTTCATAACCGTCGACCTTTTCCAGCTTTTCCAGGATGTCCACGGCCTCGGTAAAACGCCCATTGACGGTATAAATCTGCGCCCGCAACAATCGCTCATCATGCCGTATGTGCGCGGGCACCTCTCCTTCAATGCGGTCAATGGTATGCAAGGCGCTGACCTTTTCGCCCTTCTCATAATAAATGCGGGCCAGCCGGTAAGCGGCCTCATTACGGATATCCTGGCTGACGTTGCCTTCCAGCACCGCCTGAATGGCACGACCCGCCTTGCGGTGCATCCGATAGGAAAGCTCGAAATCGCCCACCGAGAACTCGGCGTAGTTGGCATGAATATGCAGCGGATCCAGCTGCCGCTCATCCACCCGGTGATACTGCTGCAACTCGGCATCCAGTCGGGAGATGGCATCAAAATACAGCCCCTGCTCCGCATAATAGAACGACTCGCCCAGAAACAGATCTCTAGGCGCATTCGTACTGGATGAGTCAGCTACTCCGGTGGCAGAAGCCACAAACAGGCCGAGCAGCGCGATGAATCGACATGCCATGAATTAACGGTCTTTGAAATTGATATTGTTATCCGCACCAAAGAGTGAGATTTCGACCAGGCTCGGCCCCTCATCCTTGGTAAAGGTATAGCTGGCAGTTTCTCGGTATTCGTCATTGCCACCAGTCAAGCCCGCCAGAACAATCTCCAGCTTGTGCTTTCCGGAACGGACATTACCGGTATAGATGCGCTGCACCCCGCCACTCTTAAGGGCTTCCAGCTCCTTGTGGGTATAGACGTGGTGCATGACTTCCTCGCCATCAATAATCACGTCCATGGAATCCAGCCGGACATCATGGTCAGGGACCACGGAGACAAAGAGGGAGACCTGGGTATTGGAGGGATAGATCAGCGTCTCTTCCAGTTGCAGCAACTCTGTAGAAATCGCCAGCACATCAGTCTTGATGTCCTGCACCTGCTCATCCAGCCCCTTGATCTTGTCCCGGGACACCTTGTCCGCTGCAGTGGCAAAGGGCACCACAGCAAGCAAACACAGCAAAAACGAGACGTTTCTTATGTCACTCATCTTTCCCCCAGAAGGACTTCGGCTCTGATGCCCCTTATTTCAGTCAGTCAAAATAAGAACACACAGATATAGGTAATTCCTCCGACTGGTACTCATTTTTATCAGATAAAAACATCTTGTTTTCTATATCTAACAAAGACCTAGACCAGAACCTTAAAGTAACACTTTTAAGTGAAATATATTGAATATGGCAACCACGAAAGCAGGGCTCCGTGCGCCGGAGAAGACTTGATTTGGAAGGAATTAGAGGAATTTGACAGAAGATAGGCACAGCAAGAGAGGGCTTCCGTCTTCCCTCAGAACAGTCAGGGGACAGGCCTCACAGATCCCATGCAAGACCGCCCGGACCAAACCGCCATGAAGCTCTATCGACAGAGGACTAGTACCAAAGTGTAAACAGCAACCGGGTTACAGTGGCATCAAAACTGTATAGCGGCTCACTACCAGGGGAGGCACTGACCCGGATATCACGATAATTGTCATAATCAAAGCTGAAGCGATCTACCCACAGGTTAAGACCTGCCCGATCAATGGTTTCCCAGTTCGGTTTGCTGAACTCGAAACCGATACCCACCCCAACTACCGTGGAGCTGAATTCACTGAGCTCCTTGTCACGGGCAAGGAAGTTCTGGGCATTCTGGAATGGAAACAGGTCAGCATAGAAATCCGCGTCACCCTGCTCATAGACCCGATAACGGCTTTCCAGCGTCCACCTGCCACCCAGAGGCTGTATCAGCTTTAATTGCCAACTGCTGGCATCGATACCCCAGGAATCATTATAGACCCGGTACTGACCATGCAATCCGGCGCGCCAGGGCAGATAGTAGGACAGCCGCAGAGCGGTTGCCTCACTGGTACGGGTTTGCGGATATCGCTCTGGCTCGAAGCTGTAACTGTCAGGCGAGGTCAGATACCTCACGGAACGATAGGGGTTGTTCAGATAGCCTTCGTCGGTAATCAATTCATGGGCCAGGCTGGCACGCAGATTCTTGCTCAGGATCTGGGAAAACCCAATGCGGAAATGCTGCCGATCGGCCTCTTCAGCAAAGCTATCATCTCCACTACGAAACACCTCGTCCCAACCTCGGGAATAGCCCAGGCTCAGGGTGCTGAGATCGCCAAAGAAGTCCTGACTCATGTCGAAATGAACGGAATTGGCTTCGAAATCATTTTCCTCGCTGTTGGCATAGCTCAGCGAATAGATGGCCTTGCCGTGCAGGTAATCCACACCCACACTTTTTTCCGTGCGCTCCTCCGAGTACGGGCTGGCACTCACCAGCACATCAATGGATGCAGCGGAAACTTCATCCACGTAATAGTTGGCATGCACAGCCACCTTGTCGGCGAAGGACTTTCTCACCAGAACGGACGGGCCATTGATTTTCATGCCACCCCCTTCGTACTGGTGGTACAGCACATCCAGCCGGTCTTCGGGCAGCACTGAGGCATTCGACGACAAGCTCGACAACGCCAGCAAGACCACCAGAAGAACGCGCATCAGTTGCATCCGCAACCTCCGCCAGCACCACCTTCCGCCCCACGCATGCTTTCCCTGGCCTGATGCACATGTCCCATGTAGCTTTCCGCCACCGGGTGCGCCGAGGCATTCATTACCGGGTCCGCCAACCGGGAACGCTCATAGGGCTTGAGCCAGGGCTTGATAGCACAACCGCTGCTCGACAGCGCCACGGCCAGCAGCAGGGCAGAGAAAACGAGACTGCGCATCATTCCAGCACCAGCGCCTTTACCTGAGCATCGTATTTATCCATATAGCCATCCCGGTAGCCACGGTGGTGATAACGAATCACACCGTTACGGTCGATAAGAACCGTGGTGGGCATGGCATCCACAGCATAGCTTTCACTGGTGTGGTTTTGCGGATCAAACAGGATCGGAAACGTCACCGGCACCTTGCTCAGAAGCATATCGGCCTGATCCCGGTTTTCGTCCAGATTCACGCCCAGAACAGTAAAGCCGTAATCACGGTATTGCTGATAGAGATTGTCCAGCAATGGCATCTCTGTCCGGCAAGGGCCACACCAGGATGCCCAGAAGTTCAGCAACACCACCGTCCCACGCAACTCACTCAACTTGATGTTCCCACCACTGAGAGATTTGAGGGTAAAGTCCGGCGCCGGATCACCTTCCGCCGCCACGGCATTGACGCCACCAAGCAGCCCCAGCCCAAAGAACAGTGCTATCAGTATTTTTTTCATTATTACCTCCCCCCGATACATTCTTTGTCAGAAAAACAGGCCCACGCCGGCGGTCAGCTCAAGATTGTGGGTCATCTTGTCTTCACCCAGCACATCCAGGTTGAAGATGTTGTCCTTCATATCCACACGAACCGTCAGCCAATCATTGATCAGCAACCGGTAGCCCACGCCTAGCCCCAAGGTGAAATGGTCATCACCGGCAAACTCGGTCATGCCTGCGCCACCGAGCAGATACAGGGCATTGTTATAGGTCCGATTACGGGACAGAAAGGCCTCACCGGGCAGCAGGTTGTACCCCACCAGAGCCTGGTAATAGGTGTATTCACGCTCATCATCGGTCAGTAGCTGCACGCCGGCACTGAGGGTTTCGAAGCTGGTCTCGTCTGCCTTGGCATGGCCGATCACCGCTTCCAGAAACACATCCTCGGAGAGGTGATAATCCAGTCTCGCCCCCACCACCGGCTGGGCGCCGAAATCCTCGATGGACAAAATGCCGGCGTAGGTGCCAATTTCGAAGTTCTCGGTATCAATGTCCGCTTCGCGAACACGTCGCCGTTCGATCTGCGGATCCAGCACAGAGCCGGGATCAGCGTCTCGCACCACCTGGCCGGATGAGCTGGAGTCATCAGCCAGCGCCGACAGCGGGGACACCATCACGATAGCTAGAACAATGCAGAGAAGCCGATTTTCCATTCTTCCAGATTCCGGTTGTCATTTTCTTCGGTAAACAGCACATAGCTGCGGTACTCACCGCGCAGCACAAATCCACGGGACAGGTAGGCCTTGATACCAAAGCCGCTGACCACGTAATTCTCGTCCCGGTTTTCCGGGCGCACCAGCGTTTCCCGGGGCTCGATACTGGCCTTGCCCCCTCCCAGCAACACATAAGGTGAGACCCGCCAGCGGGGAAACATCTGGTGCTGCAGATTCAGCCCCGCCAGCGTCGTGTTGGCAAAATCGCCACTGGAGCGGGAAAACATGCCCTCTGCGGTAAGGTTTTCGGTAAAGCGATACCCCAGCGCCACGGACAGGGAACTAGCCCCTTCCAGCTCGCCCATCATCACCGAGGCCTGCCAATGGCCGGACAGAAAGGCCTCATGCCCCAGACGGGTCATGAGCGGGGGCTGCCCCTTTCCATCAAGCGTTGCCGTCAACGCCCGTCGAGGCACCCAGCCAACCCGGCCACGCAGCGTTTCCACCTTGATCCAGCCGGCACGCTGAAACAGCAACGTCAGGCTGGCATCACGCTCCACCACATGAAACACCGGGTAGCCCCTCCCCGGGCCGGTGTGAACCTCCACGAAGGGCTCTGCCACCTTGACCTGCAAGAGTGCATCGTCTGATGCCGGGTCGGCATAGGCGCTGACGGACAACGCCGCCAGTACAGATAAAAGGACTACCACAAGGCGCACCGGGTGCGTCTCCCCTTTCAGAATTCGGTTATCCGGGGCCGCAAGTCAGCAGCCCTCAGTTCTCAGGCACACGGAATGGGTCGTTGTAGAGCTGCGCTCCCAGATCAATCCATTCGGCCAGCAGCCGATGCTCTTGCGCATCCAGCCAACCTTCATGGCTACCCCCCGCAGCGAAGATATCAAAAAATGCTGTGGAAGTACGCGCGCGCCCAAAACGAATCGGCGGATCCAGCTCTACCGTTTCCAGTTCCGGGATCGGATTACCCTGACTATCAAGTATCAACTCACCGTCTTCATCGGTCTGGTACACCACATTGCCGTCATCATCCGTGGCCACCACCAGCCGATCAACCAGGGCACCATTCACCAGCACCACCTCATCATCATCGAAAAGCAGCTCCCGGTAGCTGATCGGCTGCAGCACAAGATCCGGCGACGCATCGCCGGTGAGCTCCAACTGGGCGGGAGGCACCTGCAAGGCGTTGCTGGCATCCCGCCGGTTATGGCAGCTTGAACAGGTCACATCGGTCAGAGCCCCCCCGACCATGGCCTGGCGAGGCCGGTCCCAGATTGGCTGGATATGGTCCTCGTAGTGAATCACGGTACGACATTCCGGCTGCCACTGTTGCTGGCAATCGGGTGTTGCCGGTGCTGGCGTCTGCAAATCCGCATAGCGCGGCAGCATTTCATCGGCAGTGGCCGGGTCACTCCAGGCATCAAAGGCAAGCATGTCCATGGCCGGAATTTCCCGCTCCGGATGCAACCGGGTGAGCGCCTGGGCCATGGTCTCGCCGGCATTGGCGAACGCCACTACATCGGTGCGGGTATTGGGGAAAGGCAAACCATCCAGCGGCGCACCGGGGTTAACAGAAGGCGCCAGGCCGTTATCGCGACCGTGGGGCAAGGACGAACCGCGCTCATGACACCCCTGACACTGCAGGGTTTCACCGGGGCGAAGGTTCAGCCAGGCACCATGACGGCTGTAGACTGCCTTGCCCTGCGCATCCACCAGCTGCAATCCCAACGGAGCATTGGCCGGCACCTGCACTCTCACCGAACCATCCGGTTCCACCGGCACATACCCGACGATTTCCCGCATGCCAAAATTAGGAGCTCGACCGATATGCGCGCCGACAATCAGGCGCACATCGTCATCAGGAATGAGCACGCCTTTGGTAATCCGCAGAAAACGGACTCGACGATCCCCGGGGGTAATCACTGACGGATCACGAAACGCTTCCAGTGTAGACACCCCCGGCAGGGCCGGATCATGAAAGCTGTTGAAGCCGCCATCCAGATCATAAACGCTGCGAATATCCAGACGCGCCAGGTTATCCTCTGCAAGGTCCTCGTCACGCCCTGCAGCGACAATTAATGGCGGCAACGTGCGAGGAGTCGCCGCAACCAGCTCGGTAACCCAGAGGTTATCCTGCGGTTTGACCACCGGCCGCTGTGTCCCTTCGGCGGGATCGAACACCCACAAGCCGAACGCCGGCGGCGCTTCCGGCAGCCCCTGCTGCAAATACTCCGGTGTACAGGGGCGCAAGGACGCTCCGTCCAGCAACCGGCACGGAGACCAGGCCATCAGAAAACGGCCTGTACCATCCTCCAGACTCACCAGATCCGACAAGCGACCCTGCAGCGCCACCCTCTCCGACCAGGCGCCCCCCGGAGCGGGCAGGGACTGCTCTGGCTGGCCGGCAACCGAACCGTACAGGGGGCCATCACGATTAACGTAATGCTCAATATCAATCGCCCGCGGTTCCATTTCTCCGCCCCGAGCCTCACGCAAGCGCACCGCCGTCAGCAGGCGACCATCACCCATCAATGACAAGGGCAGGAATTGGCGCTCCTCATCATTGCGCTCGTCATGGCTGTTGGCTCCGTACAGGGGCTCCAGGGCCGTGCCGTCCGGATTGACGCGGTACAGATCGAAGCGATCCACACTGTCTTTATTGTCCCAGCGCTGGAAGATCACCCGACCATCCCGCCCCACCAGCGGCGCAACATCGTGACTCATATTGAAGGTAATCTGCTCGATGTCATCGCCATCGGCATTCATCACATGCAGGGCGAAGGCATGGGTGTCGCGCCCTTCTTCCAGCGGCATAAAACGGGGCTTGCCTTCGTCCAGCAAACGCGCACCAGCCTGACGCTGGCGGGTTGAAGCAAACACGATACGGCCGTCCGGGAGATAGGCGGGGTAACGGTCCTGGCCCTCCTCCGCCAGCAAGTCACTGGAAATCAGTCGGCGCGTTGCCTGGCCGCGAAAATCATATTCCCACAGGTTCCAGGTCGGCTGCTCATCCTCATCCGCGTCCTCGATGGCCGGCGCCCTGGCAGCAAAGAGCAGCCGCTGCCCGTCATAACTGACAGAGAGATCCCGGATATCATGGCCGGCCCCCAGCAAGGGAGTGGATATGTCCTGTGCTTCAGACCGGGAGGAAACACTGCCACGCACCATCAGCCGGGCACCGGCCTGGAAATCCGCTGGCGCTTCCAGAGAGCTAACAGCCAGCTCTCCATCTTCATCGCGTGGCAGGCTGCGCATCACATAGGCAAGCGGAACCTCGGTCACGGTTACCGCCTGCTTCTGGTCGCCCCCGTCCATGCCTCCACAACCACCGAGCACCCCAAGCAGGCCCAGCAGCACAACACCCCTCATGTCTTTCCCCGTTTATCTGTTTTTCTTCGCTTTGTGTCAGTATTACAGAACTGTCGTTATTTTCTGAGCTCTGTGCCACAGAGAAAGAGGCAGAATGTCATGGATAATAATTCCTGGGAACGGTAAATCTGTTAACCGGCAGTCCCGGGGGGCTGACGGACCACAACCAGAATAAAAGGATAAGGCCCATGCAAGGCTACCGGGGGAGTGTACTGGTGGGGCTGATGCTGTTATTGCCATTAACGGGCAATGCCAACAGCCGAGATCAGGCACAACGCATCCACAATCGATTGGCTGGCGTACCGGCAGATGCCGCGACACTGCAAACCATGGCTGACCTGATCAGCAGCAACCCAGCCAGCGGCCCCCATGCTGCTGCGGAGCTGGCCATGGAGCATCCGGCGTTTTACAACGTCACCCTGAAGCAATTCGCCACGCCCTGGACCAACGAAAACCAGGACGTCTTTGCACCGCTCAATGACTATACCGCCACCGTTATCGGCGCGATTCGCGATGATGTGGATTTCCGCCAAATCCTCTATGCCGACCTGCTTTACGTGGGCGATGTGAGCCCTGCGGCGGCGGCGGACAGCAACGAGCACTACCGAAATCTGGAAAGCCGCCATGCCAACCTCAAGGAGGTGCTCACCCCCAGCAGTCAGATCAGCCAGTACGGCACCCCCGCTGAAGCGGTGGCCGGGGTTCTGACCAGCCGGGCCGCCGCCCAGGCATTCTTTTATGCCGGCACCAACCGGGCCATGCTGCGTTTCACCCTGATGAACCATATGTGCCGGGACCTGGAGCAGGTCAAAGACACCTCCCGGCCCTCCGACCGCATCCGCCAGGATGTGAGCCGCAGCCCCGGCGGCGACAGCCGCATCTTTCGCAACAACTGCATCGGCTGCCACAGCGGCATGGATCCCCTGGCCCAGGCCTTTGCCTATTACGACTGGGAAGGCGAACAGCAAGGCGACGATGGCCGCATGGTCTACAACACCAGCAACGACCCGGACACCGGCACCCGCGTGCAGGGCAAGTATCTGATCAACAGCAACAATTTCCCGTGGGGCTATATCACCCCCAACGACAGCTGGGACAACTATTGGCGCGAGGGCCCCAACGCCAACCTGGGCTGGGACCCGAATCTCAGTGGTAGCGGTAACGGCGCTGCAAGCCTCGGCCGGGAACTGGCACAAAGCGATGTCTTCAGCAGTTGCCAGGCCGAAAAAGTGTTCCAGGCCGTCTGCCTGCGCAAGCCCGCCGACAGCGACGACACCACTCAACTGGCCAGCATGACCAGCCATTTCAAGAACGACAACTACCGCATGAAGACCCTGTTTGCCGATGCGGCCGTTTACTGCATGGGGGACTGAGACGATGCGATATCCTGTTCTTGCAACCACCTTGCTGGCCGCCATCCTCACCGGTTGCGGCGGCAGCGGCAGTGGTGCCGACACCCAGCCCAACCCGAATACCGGTAGCGACAGTGGCGTCAGCTATAATGGCCCCGCTCCGCGCAATGCTGATGTTTCCGCCTTCAAAATCTATATCTGGAACAACCTGGTTGACGCGCAGCGCTGTGGCGCCTGTCACCGTAACCAGCCCCCCGCCTTCGTACAGACCGGCGACATCAACCAGGCCTATGCAGCAGCCAATCCACTCATCAACCTGAACCAGCCCGCCGCCTCGCAAATGGTGCAGAAAGTGGCCGGCGGCCATAATTGCTGGGAATCCAACCCGCAATTCTGTGCCGATCAGATCAGCACCTGGATCAGCGCCTGGGCCGGAGAAAGCATTGGCCTGGGCGGCGGCACCACCGACCTGGAAGAACCGCCCATCAAGGATCCGGGCAACAGCAAGAACTTTCCGGCCGACCCGACCCTGTTCCAGACTCACGTCTACCCGCTGCTGGACGACTACTGCAGTGACTGCCACCAGAGTGATGCCAGCACCCCGCAAGCCCCCTATATTGCATCCGACGATGTGGGCGAGGCCTATAGTGCTGCCCAGAGCAAGATCGACCTGAACAACCCGGCGCTTAGCCGGCTGGTGGAGCGGCTTGGCGAAGACAGCCACAACTGCTGGTCCGGTAGCTGCGACAACGACGCCGACAGCATGGAAGCGGCCATCACCGCCATGGCAGGTGGCATTACCGCCACCGCGCCAGATGACGACCTGGTATTGAGCAAGGCGCTCTCCGTGGATGACGGCACCCTGGCCGCCGGCGGCGGCCGCTACGACAGCAACGTGATTGCCCGCTACGAATTCAAGACCGGCGAAGGCACCACCGCCTTCGATACCGCCGGCGTGGACCCGGCCCTGCACCTGCAACTCAGTGGCGATGTCACCTGGGAAGGGGGCTGGGGCATTCGCCTCAACGGTGGTACCGCCAAGGCGCAGGGCAATACCCAGACCAGTGCCAAGCTCACCGAGCTGATCCGGGCCACAGGCGAGCTGACTCTGGAGGCCTGGCTTGTACCTGCCAGCACCGGCCAGGACAATGCCCACATCATCAGCTACTCCGCCGGCCCGGATGCCCGCAACCTTACGCTGGCCCAGAGCAGCAGCAACTATCAGGTGTTCCAGCGAATCGGCGATGCCACCGATCTGAATGGCGAACCCGCCCTGGAAACCGGCAATGCCCCCCTGCAAGCCAGCCTCCAGCATGTGGCAGTCACCTTTGATCCGGTGAACGGCCGGCGGCTTTACATCAACGGGGAGCTCAACCCGGCCCAGGACCCGGTCACCCCAGCCCTGCTCAACACCTGGGACAATACCTTTGCTCTGGTGCTGGGCAACGAAGCGTCCAGCGACCGCCCCTGGGATGGCGTCATCCGGTTTGCCGCCTTCCACAACCGGGCCCTGACCGGTGAACAGATCCGCACCAATTTTGCTGCCGGTGTCGGTGAACGGTATTTCCTGCCGTTCTATATCGGTCACCTGATCGACCAACCCGGTGCCTATCTGGTTTTCGAGGTCTCCCGGTTCGACAACTATAGCTATCTGTTTGCCGCCCCCTACTTCATCAATCTGGAGCAGGACATCGTCAGCGATGAAATCCCTCTGACAGGCCTGCGTCTGGGCATTAACGGCCGCGTGCCGGATGTGGCACAGTCCTTTGCCACCCTGGATACACTGATTGGCGGTGATGGTTACAGCGAGCAGGGTGAAACCCTGTCACGCCTCGGCACCCTGCTGCCAGTGGAACAGGGCCAGGAAAACGACGAGTTTTTCCTTACCTTCGAACGGCTTGGTAGCCACACCCATGTGCACACCGAGCCAACCCCCTTGCCATTGCCCGCCAACGAGTATGGCGAACAACCGGCGGTGGGCCTGCGCGACTTTGCCGAGATCAACGCAGCCATGAGCCAGCTCACTGGCGTACCGCCAACCCATGGCGACATCCCGGAGACTTATCAACGTCTGCGTACCCAGCTGCCCAGCGAGGAAAATATCGAAGCTTTCATGACCGCTCACCAGGTAGGTATCGCCCAGCTGGCCATTGAATACTGCAACGCACTGGTGGAAGCAGAAAGGGATGGGGACACTACCGTGCCCCCCCTGTTTGTCGGCATGAATTACAACGCCGACGTCACCTCCATCACTCAGCAGCAATGGCGCGACTGGGTCATCTCGCCCCTGTTCGAGCGTATGGTCGGTAACGGTCAGGCACGACAGCCCGCCCGAGCCGATGTGGAAGGCGAACTGGAAGATCTGTTGTTCAACACAAACCTGACCCAGTGTAGCGGTGACTGTATGGAACGCACTGCCACGGCGACCAAGGCCGCCTGCGCCACCATGCTGGGCAGTGCCACCATGCTGGTTCAATAAGGGGAAAACCATGAGACGCCACTTTCTCAACAAACGTCGACAGCCCCTGCACCCGGATGCGCCCCTGCTGAATCTGGGCCATGGCAAGCCCATCAGCCGACGGGACATGCTAGGTCGTGGCCTGGTCAGCGGTGCCGCCTTCGGCAGCGTGGGCCTTTTCGGCCTGTTCAGTAACCCCCGCGCCGCCATGGCGGCGCTGTCCGACGACCTGGAAGCCATCAAGACCGAATGCGGTATCAAGGCAGAAGGGGCGGGCAAGATTCCGTTTATCTGCTTCGACCTGGCCGGTGGCGCCAATATTGCCGGCTCCAATGTGCTGGTCGGCGGCCAGGGCGGGCAGGAAGACTTTCTCACCAGTGGCGGCTATTCCAAGCTGGGACTGCCCGGTGGTCTGGCCCCCAACAACAATCCCAGCGTCATCAATCGTGAACTGGGACTGGCCTTCCACAGTGACTCCCCCTTTCTGCGCGGCATCATGGAAAAGGCCCCGGCAGCAGCGGCCAATGTGAATGGTTGTGTGATACCTGCCCGCTCGGAAAATGATACCGCCAACAACCCGCATAACCCCATGTACGGCATCTTTACCGCCGGTGCCGATGGTGAGCTGATGTCACTGACCGGCTCACGCAGTTCCCTGTCCGGGGGTAACTCCATGGCCCCGGACGGTTCCATCATCAGCTCCGCCCGCCCCACCAAGATTGACCGGATCACGGATGTGAGCGGCCTGGTAGACACCGGCAAGCTGGTTGGGCTGCTTAATCAGGAAGATGCCACCGCAGTGATGGAATCCATCGCCCGCATCAGTCACCGGCGGATCGACCAGATCGACAGTGGCCTCACCGACAGCAACCGGCGCGCCAATCTCCAGGACCTGCTGCGTTGCGGTTACGTGGAAGCGGCGGATATCACCGACCGCTACGGCGACCCCACCCCACTGAACGTGCGTGCGGACATGGATATTCTGAGCATCTTCAGTGACAGCGAGCTCAACGACCGGGAGTTCGAAAAAACCGCCTCCATCATGAAGCTGGTCATTAATGGCTATGCCGGTGCCGGCTGCATTTCCATGGGCGGCTTTGACTATCACACCGGCGAACGGGGCACCGGTGAAATCCGCGACCTGCGCGCCGGACGTTGCATGGGTGCCTGCCTGGAATATGCCCGCCGCAAGGGCGTCCCTCTGATGCTGTATGTATTCAGTGACGGTTCGGTATCCAGCAATGGGCGGATTGATGACTCTCCCAACGGTCGCGGCAAGGGCGAGTGGACCGGCGACAGCTCCGCCACCGCCGCATCCTTCTTTCTAGTTTACAACCCGAATGGGCGACCCACCCTGCACAATGGCCAACAACAACTGGGCTGGATGCGCCCGGATGCTTCGGTGGAAACCGCCAGCACCCCGGCGGCCAACAACGTGAACCTGCTGGCTGAGACCGTGTGGCTCAACTACATGGCTCTGCATGGCGAACAAGGCCAATTCGCAGAGAAATTCCCCAATCACAGCCTTGGCAACAGTACCGCCATGGACCGGCTCACCGCCTTCGAGCCCATCGTCAGTGGTACCATTACCTGACGGCAACCGTTGGAGCCTTGATCGCAAAGCGAAGATGTAAATCAGCCCCGGTGCTTTCTTACATCTTCGCTTTGCGACCAAGGCCCCAACATCTACACAGGCCCCGGATACACCGATGCATTACCCTCGCCCGTTTCGCCCCCTCCTTGCCAGCCTGCTACTGCTGCTGGCACTCCCCCTGCACGCCGACTGGCAACAACACGACTGGGATGTCATGGGTACCCGCGCCAGCTTGTCCGTGTGGTCAGAGAAAGATGCCGCCCCCCTGTTCCAGCAACTGGAAACAGAAATGGAGCGACTCAACCAGTTACTCTCGCCCTGGGTAGAGAGCAGCGAACTTGCCCAGCTCAACCTGCATGGCCATGAAAAACCGCAAGCCATCAGCCCCGAGTT
>NZ_JABURH010000060.1:3481-4736 GCF_014762765.1 Alcanivorax sp. | reverse complement strand
CCTACCCCGGCGTCGATGATCGGATGCGCCACCTGCAACACAAAGGCCTGGGGCAACATCAGATGAAACCGCCAGGAGCCGAAGTCCTGCCAGGTGTAGGAATCCGGACCCAGGGGTTGGGGGATTTCCCGCTGTGTTTGCGTGGCCGTCTGTGTCATGGCAAATCCTGTCGGTGGCATCCTTGATTGAGACAAATAGAAAAATACGTCTCAACTGGTCGCACAAACAAGCACATCACACAGATTTCGGATTTCTGTTTAGATCATTTTGGTCAGGCGGGGAAAGAAAATGTCAGGGGGTGAGCAGCGGCCGCAGGTAATCATTGGCCCACTGGCGCACCCCGGCTTCGTTGGCGGGATTCATCAGGCCGTCCGGGGACAGCACCATGGACTGGGTGAGGCGCAGCATCAGCTCGGCCAGGGCTTCGGAGGACTGCTTGCGAATGGCCCCCTTCTTCTGCTCCTGATCCAGTATGCCGGCCATATAGACGCGGAAGAACCCCATCATCTGCCACAGGCGCTGGGTGAGAATGGGCAGGATCGTTTCCGGTTCGGAGGTGAGCAGCCGCTGCAGCAACGGGTGACGATGGGCGCGCGTGGTCGCCAGCACAAAGGATTCCAGCACCCGCTCTACACCGTTATCGATCTGCGCCAGGTCCGCTTCGATCCGGGCCAGCTCCCGCTGACACTCACGCAGGATCACCACCTGGATCAACTGGTCCTTGTCGGCAAAGCGGCGGTAGGCCGTGGCCCGGCCGATACCGGCCTTACTCGCCACGTCTTCCATGGTGGTACGGCGCAGGCCGAACTCAACGAATAACGCCAGCCCCGCATCCAGCACCTTCTCGTAGGTCTTGTCCCCTTCCGGCACCTGCAGGTTTTGCAGCAGGGTTTTCGATGCGGCGGCTTTGCGTGACATTCAGACTCCCAGTGTATCCCCGGTGGTTTCCATGGCTTATACCGCATGGCCACCATGGTCGGCAAATTCCTCGGCCCCGGTTGCTCCGTAGAGGCGTTGTTTAAAATCCTTTTTTACCACAGAGGGCACAGAGTTCACTGAGGATGAACAGGCTTTTCTTTGCTGTGGGCGCCGGTCTGCGAATAGCGGTTTGCGCAGTTCGCTTGCAAGCAAGCTCCTACAACATGGCTAGAGCTGGTGTCAGAAGAAACCTCTTTTCTCGGTGTTCTCTGTGACCTCTGTGGTAAAAATCCATTTACGCCAACCGGGCCATGGCCATCAGGTGCACATCCGCATT
>NZ_JABURH010000060.1:0-3194 GCF_014762765.1 Alcanivorax sp. | reverse complement strand
ATGTCCGCCATGCGGAACTGCAGCACCTGGAACTTGCCGATGGGCATGCCGAACTGCTTGCGGGTCTTGCTGTATTCCACGGTTTCATTGAGCAGCACGGACAGGCTGCCCACGGACTCCGCCGACAGGGCCAGCAGGCCCTCATGGAGCACCTGCTGGGCGATGGCATAGCCGCCATGCAATGCACCGATGCGGGCCGCCTCGGCCACCTTTACCTGGTTGAAGCGGATCTCCGCGCCCTGGCGACCGTCCACGGTACGGTGGGGCACCCGCTCCACCCCCGGTGCATTGGCATCCACCAGAAACAGGCTGAGGCCATCCTGATCACCGGGCTGGCCGGCGGTACGCGCCAGCACCACCAGCAGGTCCGCCTGGTCGCCGTTCATCACGCAGCTCTTGGTGCCATTCAGTATCGCCTCATTGCCATTCAGGTCGGCGACCATGGCGGTGTTTTCCAGCGTAAACACCCGCTCATACTCTTCCGCAGCAAAGGCCACCTGTAGCTTGCCTTCCAGCAAGGCAGGAATGGTCTCCGCCTGCTGCGCCGCGCTGGCCTGGCGCAGAAAACCGCCGCCCAGCACCACGGTGGCAATATAGGGGGCCATAATCAGGCCCTCCCCCAGGGCTTCCAGCAGCACCATGGTTTCCAGCGGCCCCATGCCCAGGCCGCCGTGCTCTTCCTCGAACGGCACCGCCAGCCAGCCCAGATCGGCAAATTGCTGCCAGGTGGCCGCATCCAGTGGCATCAGTTTCTTGTTCCGGCGATGGGTTTCCACATCACTGTTGTCACGCACAAACCGCTTGGCGCTGTCCGCCAGCATTTGCTGTTCTTCACTCAACTGAAAATTCATCGTTGTTCTCCATTCCCGGGCGACTGCCGGCCTTCGCCGCTCAAGCCTTCACCATGCACAGCATGGTTTCCCACAAAACCTGACACCACCGAGAGCCCCTGTGGGAAGTCATGCTTGCATGACGAATCCCGGCCCTCGGTCACCCTCAAAGCCCCAATACCGCCTTGGCGATAATCCCGCGCTGCACCTCATTGGATCCGCCATAAATGGAACAGGCCCGCGAGTTCAGATAATGGGGCATGGCAGTGAGTGCATACTCCGGCCCGATCACCGGCTGTTCCTCGCCGGGCACCAGGGCCTGGGGCTGCCAGATCACACTCTGGCTACCCAGGGTTTCAATGCGCAGCTCGGTGACTTTCTGCAGCAACTCGGTGCCGAGAATCTTGGTCATGGAGGACAGGGCCCCGGGATCCTTGCCGGCAGACAGGGCGGACTTGATGCGCATCTCGGTGAATTCCAGCGCCAGCACATCCGCCTCCAGGGCGGCAAACTTGTGCTGCCATACCGGGTCTTTATTCAGCGGGCCAAAAGCGGTCTGTTGCTTCTCGGCCATCAGGCGGATCTTTTCCAGCATCACGTTCAGGCCCGGCGCATATTCCTGGCCACCACGCTCGAAGGTGAGCAGATACTTGGCCACGGTCCAGCCGTCGTTTTCCGCGCCTACCCGGTTCTTCTGCGGTACCCGCACATTGTCGAAGAACACCTGGCACTGCTCCGGCACTTCATCCAGGCCAACAATGGGCTCGATGGTGATGCCGGGCAGGTCCATGTCCAGCAGCAGGAAGGTAATGCCCTGCTGGGGCTTGCCGTCGCGATTGGTGCGCACCAGCGCGAACATCTTGTTGGCGTAGTGGGCGTAGGTGGTCCAGATCTTGGTGCCGTTAAGGATGTAGTCGTCGCCATCCTTGTCGGCAAAGGTCTTCAGGGAGGCCAGATCGGAGCCGGAGCCCGGTTCGGAGTATCCCTGGCACCAGAAGTGTTCGCCGTTGAGAATTTTCGGCAGGTATTCCTGCTGCTGCTCCTCGGTGCCGCAACCGATCAGGCAGGGGCCACACATGTGCAGGCCCATGGGCACCAATGGCGGGGTCTCGGCCCGGACCAGCTCCTCCGCGAAGATGGCCCGCTGACTCACACTCCAGCCGGTGCCGCCGAATTCCTTCGGCCAGTGCGGCGCCGCCCAGCCCTTGTCGTTGAGAATGCGCTGCCAGGCCATGGCTTCCTTCACCGGCGCAAACACCGATGTCACCAGCCTGCCCGCTTCCCGGATTTCCGGGGTCAGGCTCTCCTCCAGAAAGGTGCGCACCTCATCCCGAAACGCCTTCTCCTGCTCCGGCACCCGCAGATCCATACCCTACTCCGCTGTTATCAGATTCAGTGGACCCAGTGTACGGGAGACAAAATGAGACACTCATGACGATTCGTATCACGCCACTGGCGAAAAGCGTCAAAGGCTGCCGCCCTGGCTAAAGACAAAGCGGGTACGAGCCACGCCCCGCCGGGGCAAGTCCGCTATAATGCGCCGATACTTCATGCAGACAGGCAACACCCGCTTATGAGCATCAACTGGTTCCCCGGCCACATGAACAAGGCCACCCGCGAAATCCGCGACATCCTGCCCAAGGTGGACCTGATCATCGAAATCGTCGACGCCCGCCTGCCCTACAGCAGCTCTAACCCGGTGATCGAGAATTTCCGTGCCGACAAGCCCTGCCTGAAACTGCTGAGCAAAAGCGACCTGGCCGACCCGGACATCACCCAGCAGTGGCTCGACCACCTGCAAAAAGACCCCACCGTCCGCGCCCTGGCCATCACCACCCACAAACCGGAATCCATCCGCAAGCTGGCGGACCTCTGCCAGCAGATGGTCCACAAAAAGCGGGACCGGGCCACCACCATCACCGCCCTGATCACCGGCATCCCCAACGTGGGCAAATCCACCTTCATCAACACCCTGGCCGGCCGCCAGGTAGCCCGGGCCGGTAACGAACCGGCGGTGACCCAGCGCCAGCAACGCATCGAACTGGGCGGCGGCCTGATTCTCATCGACTCCCCCGGTATCCTCTGGCCGAAAATCGAAAACCGTAACAGCGGCTACCGCCTGGCCCTCTCCGGCGCCATCAAGGCCACCGCCATGCAGGAAGACGACGTGGCCCTGTTCGCCGCCGAATACTTTATGCAGGCCTACCCGGAACAAATGAAAGAGCGCTTCAAACGCGATGACCTGCCCGAAGAAGGCGTGCCCTTCCTGGAAACTATCGGCAAACAACGGGGCTGCCTGGGCAGCGGCGGCCACGTGGACTTCGACCGCGCCGCCACCCTGCTGATCAGCGAATACCGCGGCGG
>NZ_JABURH010000152.1:37386-39408 GCF_014762765.1 Alcanivorax sp. | reverse complement strand
GGCATGAACTGGGTCTGCCCCATGGCGCCGGCCCAGGAGCCTTTCATCTGTGACGCGTTCACATCACCGGCCTGCAAAATGCGCAGGGCATTGAACAGTTCACCCTGAAAATAATCACCGCGCCGGCCCTCGCAGGTCAGTGTGGCCAGGGCGTCAAGGGTGGGGATGTTGCCCAGATAACCACCATAGTTGGTTTCCAGCCCCCAGAAGGCCACCAGATAGTGGCCGGGGATGCCGTATTCCCGGGTCAGACTGTCGAGGAGTTGCCGGTGGCTGCGGTATTTCTCGCGCCCTTTTTCAATTCGTTGCTCGCTGACACGGCGGTTGAAGTAGTCGGCAAAGCTACTGGTGAACTCCGGCTGGCTGCGATCCAATTCCACCACTTTTTCATTCAGTTTCACACCGCCCAGATGCTGGCTGATGACCTGGGCGGGCAAGCCGGCTTCCAGCCCCGCCTGGCGCAGCTTGCTGACGCACATGGCAAAGCTTTCCTGATCCAGAGCCAGGGCCGGATGGCTGAAAAACAGGAACAGGGAAATCAATGAAAAACGGATGGCCATGGGGACTCCGAAACCGTGGCAGAGACATTAAAGACAGGCAGTTTACGACGGCCCTGCCAGGGTTTCATCGGGAGAATTGCAAAATTGCCGGATCGTTCAGGGTGTTTCCTGCGGCGCTTCCCAGTGAATGGTGACGGTTTGTTTGCCCCACTCCCGGGCCTCGGCACGGTCCGCCATCAAGATGTCGATTTTGTCGGTCCATCGCTTGTTCATCTTGTCGAGCACCACATAGGTACCCAGGCCTTCCACTTCCACTTCCGTGCGATGAGTGAGCCCTTTTGGAATGAGGTCGCGGGACACGGCGATGGCTTTCATGCCCGGTTCCAATTGATCGCCCCAGGCGGCGAGCCCCACGTTGCCTTTTTTGGTTTCCGCTTCCGACAGGGTGTACGCAGTGGCCGTGACTTCCTGGCTGATGGTGTTGTCACTGCAGCCGCCCGCCAGGAAACCGAGCAGACTGATGCCGAGTACGGGAAAAAAGCGTGTTTTTATCATGGGATCCCCTTTCCAGATTGACACCTTACCGTGTCAATCCGGCTGTGAAGGGGGCATGAAAATGATGTTAGGCGGGCGTTTCGTGTATTTCCCGGCGGACCCGTACGGCGGTGGAGCGGGCACGGATGATGCGCCCCCGGGCTTCACTGTGAGCGCGGCTGAAGGCGGCGCCGAGCAGCAGGATCATGGAGGAGTAGTACACCCACATGAGCAGAATCACCAGGGAGCCAGCGGCCCCATAAGTGGAAGCTGTTGCTGTGTGTGAAAGATAAAAGCCGATCAGGGCACGGCCAATGGCAAACAGTATGGCGGTGATAAGAGCAGCGGGAGCCACGTCTTTCCAGCTCAGTACCACGTCGGGAAGCAGGCGAAAGATCATCCCGAACAGCAGGGCGATGACGATGATGGATACCATCACTTCCAGTCCCAGGGCTACACTGGCATGGAAAGGAATCCAGTTTTCCGCGTAGACCAGCAAGGTTTGCACCGCCACGTTGAGCAGCAGTGATACCAGCAATACAAAACCCAGTGAAACCACCACGGTCAGTGACAGCAGGCGACTCTTGATCAGAGCGACAAGGGTATTGCGTGAGGGGCGTGGCACCACTTCCCAGATGGCATTCATGGAGCGTTGCATCTGGGCGAATACGGTGGTGGCACCGATAATCATCACTGTCAGGCTGAGTAGCCCGGCCAGAATTCCCTGGCTGGGTGCCCGGGTATTCATGATGGCATTACGGATTTCTTCGGTGGCGGCGGGACCGACGGTGGCTTCCAGCTGGCCGAGGATTTCCGCCATGGCCGCTTCGCTGCTCATCACCAGTGAGATCACCTTCACGGCGAGGATGATGACGGGGGCAATGGAGAAAAGCGTAAAGAACGCCAACGACCCGGCATAGCTGGCGGCATTCCCTTCCAGCCACAGGCGCAGGGTGTTTTTGAGAATGCCGAACCAGTAGAGAAAGGT
>NZ_JABURH010000152.1:0-36973 GCF_014762765.1 Alcanivorax sp. | reverse complement strand
CATGATCGTTCGCGGCCAGCCGTACAGGGCGGCCTGGTGCATGCGATACAGGCTGATGTACATCATCCGCGCCAGCCAGCCTTCCACAAAGAAGTTGCCGCCTTTCAGGTTGCCCATCAGCATGCCCACGGAACTGTAATTGGACAGCGATACCAGCGAGCCATGGTCCTTGTACTGGAACGGTCGGGGTTCGCGTTTCATGATCAGCTGCTGAAGACTGCGGGCGGTGTGCTGGGCCATCTGCTGGGCGGACTGGGCCCGTGGCGGGATGGGCCGCTCTTCCCCTTCCGGGATCAGGAACGCGGCATCGCCGATGATGAAGATATTCTTGTGGCCCTTGGCCTGCAGGGTTGGCTCCACTTCCACTTGATTGATGCGATTGGTGGTCAGGCCTTCAATCTGGCCCAGCCAGTCCGGGCATTTCACCCCGGCCGCCCATACCAGCAGGTCCGCCTTGATGGGGTCGCCTTCCTTGGGCACCAGGGCGTCGGGGGTGGCTTCGGCCACCATGACGCCGGTGCGTACCTTCACGCCCAGATCTTCCAGCCGCTTGGTGGCGGTAGCGGAGACCCGCTCGCTGAGCACCGGCAGAATCCGCGGTGCGGCTTCGATCACGTCTACCTGCAGATGTTTACGGTCCAGCTTCTCGTGGCCGTAGAAGTTGAGCATGGATACCGCATGGTGCAGTTCCGCTGCCAGCTCCACGCCGGTGGCGCCGCCGCCAACGATGGCCACGGAGACCGGCTTGCCTTCGTAGTTGGCGTGCAGGCAGGCATTCAGGAAGCGCTCGCGAAAACGCTCCGCCTGGGCACGGCTGTCCATGAACAGGCAGTTTTCACGCACCCCGGGGGTGCCGAAGTCGTTGCTCTGGCTGCCGGTGGCCAGTACCAGGTAATCGTAGGGGAGTTGCCGTTCCGGCAGGACTTCCGAGCCATGGTTGTCATGGAGCGGCGCCAGCGTCAGGGTTTGGGCCTGCACGTCCACCCGGGTCATGGTGCCCGGCTCGAAGCGATAATGGTTCAGCTGGGCGTGGGCGCGGTAGTCCACCGCATCCAGGTCCGCGTCGATGGCGCCGGTGGCCACTTCGTGAAAACGCGGTTTCCAGACATGGATGCTGGAAGAATCCACCAGCGTTACGTCCGCGTGGCCGTATTTGCCGAGCTTGCGGCCCAGGCGGGTGACCAGAGGCAGACCGCCGGCGCCACCACCGACAACAACAATTCTGGGTTTGCTCATTGGGGCTCCTGTCGGGCTAACCCTCATGGGTTGCCAGTCAATCATATCCACCTTGGCGGTGAACAGGTCCGGGTTAAAGGAACCTCTGAATGACGCTGGGCGCACTCAGTGGCTCATCAATGAGGCAGAGCCCTTGTGGGGCAGGGAGCGATGACGGTTGCCGCCACTCCGGGGGTGCAGTCTAGCGTGTGTGGTAAACAAGTCCAGACCAGGTGTTTCCTTTTTGCCTTCCCGGGCAGGCGGGTCTGCCCGCCGGGCGGCAATGAAAAAGCCCGCCGGTGGCGGGCTTTTTCAGTGATCCTTGCGGATCAGGCCTTGGGGCCGGCAGCGCGGATCTCGTCGGACACGTCCGCATACTTCTCGGCGAAGTTCTTTTCGAACTGTTCTGCCAGATCGCGGGCGCGGGCCTCGTAGTTTTCCGGGTTGGCCCAGGTGTTCTTGGGCTGCAGCAGGTTGCTGTCGACGCCGGGTACGGCTTTCGGCACGTCCAGGTTGATGATGTCCAGGTGCTCGGTTTCCGCGTTGTCCAGGTCGCCGGAGAGGATCGCGTTGACCACACCACGGGTGGTGGGGATGCTGAAACGCTCGCCTTCGCCGAAGGGGCCACCGGTCCAGCCGGTGTTAACCAGGTAAACGGTGGAACCAAACTCTTCCATCCGCTTGATCAGCAGCTCGGCGTACTCACCGGCACGACGGGGGAAGAACGGGGCGCCGAAGCAGGTGGAGAAGGTACTCTTGATGCCGCCACCGGAACCCATTTCAGTGGAGCCGACCAGCGCGGTGTAGCCGCTCAGGAAGTGGTAGGCCGCCGCTTCCTTGGACAGCTTGGACACAGGCGGCAGGACGCCGGTCAGGTCGCAGGTCAGGAAGATGATGTGCTTGGGTTCGCCGGCACGGTTGGCGTCGACTTTCTTGTCGATGTTTTCCAGCGGGTAGGCGGCACGGGTGTTCTGGGTCAGGGACACGTCGGTGTAGTCGGCGGTGCGGGTCTCGTCATTGATGATGACGTTTTCCAGTACCGCGCCGAACTTGATGGCGTCCCAGATCACCGGCTCGTTCTTCTGGCTCAGGTCGATGCACTTGGCGTAGCAGCCGCCTTCGATGTTGAACACCACGTCCTTGCCCCAGCCGTGCTCGTCGTCACCGATCAGGTAACGGGCCGGGTCGGCGGACAGGGTGGTCTTGCCGGTGCCGGACAGACCGAAGAACAGGGCCACGTCGCCGTCTTCGCCCACGTTGGCAGAGCAGTGCATCGGCAGCACGTCTTTTTCCGGCAGCAGGAAGTTCTGCACGGAGAACATGGCTTTCTTCATTTCGCCGGCGTAACGCATGCCGGCAATCAGAATCTTGCGCTGGGCGAAGTTGAGAATCACACAGCCGTCGGAGTTGGTGCCGTCACGCTCCGGCTCGCACTGGAAGTGCGGGGCGTGCAGGATCTGCCATTCTTCCTTGCTGCGCGGGTTGTACTTCTCCGGGCGGATGAACATGGTGTTGGCGAACAGGTTGTGCCACGCGGTCTGCGCGGTCACTTTTACGGCCAGGTAATGATCAGTGTCGGCGCCCACGTGCAGGTGGGAGACAAAGGCATCAGCGTCGGCCACGGCGACACTGACACGATCCCAGAGGGCGTCGAACTTGTCAGTGGGGAACGGACGGTTGATGGCGCCCCAGTGGATGTGCTCGCTGGTGCTGGGCTCATCAACGATGTAGCGGTCCATGGGGGAACGGCCGGTGCGATGACCGGTTTCCACTACCAGGGCGCCGGTATCGGACAGGCGGCCTTCGTTGCGCTGAACAGCCAGTTCTACCAACTGGGCCGGGCTGAGGTCGTTATAAACAATCGGGTCGGTCATGGTCATTCCTGGGCTTGTGGCCGTGCCGTTTCAGCGTGTATGGGCGCCGAAACTCTGGTTCGCATTGCGGATAACAGTGCCGGTCTCGTGCCCGTTACTGCCACCGGGCAAGACCAAAGGGGACCGGGGGACGAAACCTCCAGTCAGCACAGGCGCGCGATTATGCCAGAAAAGGAAATCAGTGGCGATTCCCCCTTGGACCGGGTGGTCACGGCAACACGGCCAAGTTGACAGTTGATAGTGGACAGTTGACAGCGTCGCGGTCCGGCTCATCAGGTTTTGAAGTGCAAGAGGCCGCGCCCAAACCTTGAGCGCGGCCTCTTGCGGTGAAATGTGTGCCACGGCTAACCCGCGTAGCTGTCAACTGTCCACTATCAACTGACAACTTCTTTAATCATCCCCGCCAGATCCACCGCATCAAACCGCTCCCGGTTGCGGCAGAAATCGCAGGTCAGGGTCACTTCGCCGTCCTCGTCGAGCAGTATCTGCAACTCGTTGCTGCCCAGGGAGATCAGGGCATTGCGGTTGCGGTCCCGGGAGCAGGTGCAGCCGAACTGCAGGGCCTGGGCCTCGGGGAGTTGCGGCGGGGTGTCGTGGAACAGCCGGTGAAGGATGGTCTGGTCGTCCAGGTTGAGCAGCTCTTCCATTTTCAGGGTGCCAGCGAGGGCTTCCAGGTGCTCCCACATCTGTGTGTTGGCGTCGCTGCTGGCCAACTGGTTGGGCAGCCGCTGCAGCAGCAGGCCGGCGGCCCGATTGTTGCCGCTGGCCAGCCAAAGACGGGTGGGGAGCTGCTCGGACTGGCGGAAGTAGGCTTCCAGGCACTGGGCCAGAGAGTCACCGGCCAGGGGGACGATGCCCTGATATTGCTTGCCCTGGTCCGGGGTGATGGTGATCACCATGTTGCCGTCGCCGATCAGGGTCTGGATGTCGCCATGGCTCCAGTCCTGGCCGTCGCTGTGACGGGCCAGGGCGCGCAACTCACCCTCGTTGGTGCACTCGGCCAGCAGCAGGGATACCGGGCCCTTGCCCTGGGCCTGCAGTGCCAGACGTCCCTTGAATTTCAGGGTGCTGGCCAGTAATGCCACGGCGGCCACCGCCTCGCCGATCAACCCTTGTACTGCCAGCGGGTAGTTATGCCCTTCAATAATACGGGTGACGCTGCTTTCTACCTGCACCAGTTCGCCGCGGATATCGGAGTCGGGGAACAGGAAACGTTGTTTGTGATCTTGCATGGTTGTGTCCTGAGGGCTGTCACTGTGGTTCGCTATGTCTTTCTGCTGCCTTTAATGGGGGCGCGATAGCGGTTATTCCAGGTTGTCTCTCTTGAAGCGTTGGATATCCCGGCGTTCCTTCTTGCTGGGCTTGTGGTCCGGTGCTGCTGCGGCGGCCCGTGCCAGCTTGCGTTGCTCGCTGTTCTGTTCCCGGCGGTTACGGCTTTGTTCGGTTTCCTGATAAAGGGTCTGGGCTACGCTGGCGGGGCCGCGCTTGCTGCTCAGGCCTTCTACTATTACCTCGAAATGTTCCGTGCCCTTGGTGATGGCGATGGTCTGCCCGGGCTGTACATTCTTGCTGGGTTTGGCCTTGCTGCCATCGATCTGTACCTTGCCGCCTTCAATGGCGGCCTTGGCCAGGCTGCGGGTCTTGAAGAAGCGGGCCGCCCACAGCCAGGAATCGATACGAACGGTTTCGCTCACGGCAGTACCTGCAGAAAATCGTCGATGGCCGGGAACGGATCGGTATGGTCCCGCTTGGGCAGACTGGAATCCGGATGCAGGATGCTCACCGGCTGGCCGATGCCGTAAAGCTGGGCGCTGTGAAGTACCGGCAGTGAGTCATCCACCAGCAGAGCGCGGGCCGGGTCGAAGGGCAGGTGACGTTGCAGGTGCTGCCAGAACGACTGGGCTTCCTTGGCGTGGCCATAATCGTGGCTGGAGACGATTTCATCGAAATAGCGGTCGATGCCGGTACGCTCCACCTTCAAATCCAGAGCATCACGATGGGCGTTGGTGACCATGATGACCTGTTTGTCGGACTCCTTCAGTGCCTGTAGAAACGTGTCCGCCCCGGGGCGCACGGCGATACGATCGCCGGCTTCGCGTTTCAGGCGGGCGATTTCCAGGCCCAGCTCCGCGGTCCAGAAGTCCAGGCAGTACCAGTTCAGAGTGCCCAGATGGCTGGTGATCCAGTCGTGAATGATGCGGTCGGCCTCGGCCCGGTCCAGGCCCTGTTGGCGGGCGTAGCACTCAGGGACATGTTTCTGCCAGAACCAGTTGTCGAACTCCAGGTCGAGCAGGGTGCCGTCCATATCCAGTAACACGGTGTCGACAGAATGCCAGTCAATCATGAATTTCCTGCGTATTCGGGTTAGTCTTCGGCCTTAAATAGCGTGAGAGCTGATTCCAATTATGGATGAGAAACCGGAGATTCTCGACACCCGACTGGTGGCGAAAAGCCGGCTGTTCGGGATTGAAGAGTTGCACCTGCGTTTTCGCAACGGGGTGGAGCGCACCTATGAGCGCCTGCGCACCCCACCCATTGCGGCGGTAATGATGGTGCCGCTGCTGGATGACGACACCGTGGTGATGATCCGCGAGTATGGTGCCGGCACCGAAAGTTATGAGCTGACACTGCCCAAGGGTGCCTACGAACACGGTGAGGACTGGCGCGATGCGGCCAACCGGGAATTAAAGGAAGAGGCTGGTTACGGTGCCCGTCGACTCACCCTGATGAAGGACATGACCTTGTCGCCGGGTTATATGGGCCACCGCATCAAGGTGGTGCTGGCCGAAGACCTGTATGAAGAATCCCTGCCCGGGGACGAACCGGAAGAACTGGAAGTACTCACCTGGAAACTGTCCGACCTGGATCGCCTGATCGAGCGGGACGACGTGACCGAAGCCCGGGTGATCGCGGCGCTGCTGATGGCCAAGCGGTTGCTGGAGAAAAGATAGAGGCAAGCTACAAGCTTCAAGCTGCAACGCGGGGAAATGAGAAGAGCGGGCTGAAACCAATGGGCTCCGCGCTGATAATTTGGGGGAGCTTGTCTGCAAGTGATTGAGGGCAGGTTCCAGAAGCCTGGTTATAAGGCGCGATTTGAGGCCCTGTTGTTCTGTATGACGGTGCTCGCGAATCTTCTTGACTCGCAGCGCGGAGTAACGGGGCAGCAAGTACCGCTGGCGTGTCTCCGTGTTGCAGCTTGTAGCTTGAGGCTTGTTGCTCCCAATGTTGAACGATAGGAAAAACGAAATGACCGACTTTAATACCCTGCTGGAACCGCTCGCAGAGATTGCCCGTGAAGCGGGTGATGCCATTCTGACGGTGTACGAGCGTGATGACCTGGGTGTGGAAACCAAGGACGACAAGTCGCCGATCACCGAAGCGGATATGGCCGCGCACAAGATCATCGAGGCGCGGCTGCAGGCGCTGACGCCGGATATCCCGGTGTTTTCCGAAGAATCTGGCGGTATTGCCTACGCGGATCGCAAGAACTGGCCCCGTTTCTGGTTGGTGGACCCGCTGGATGGCACCAAGGAATTCATCAAGCGCAACGGCGAGTTCACCGTGAACATTGCCCTGGTGGAAGGGGATACCCCGGTACTGGGGGTGGTGCATGTGCCGGTAACGGCGGTGACCTATCTGGGCGGCCGCGGTGTCGGTGCCTTTAAAGAGGAAAAGGGTGAGCGCAAACCGATCCAGTGTCGTGCCCGTACCACTCCAGTGGTGATGGTGGCCAGTCGCAGCCACGGCGGCGAAGCGGTGGAAAAGCTGGAAGCCTTTATCCGCCAGGAAGTGGGCGAGGTGGAGCGGGCCTCCATGGGCTCGTCCCTGAAGTTGTGTCTGGTTGCCGAGGGCAGCGCAGACATTTATCCCCGTCTGGCGCCCACCTCTGAATGGGACACTGCTGCGGCACACGCGGTGGTGACCGCTGCCGGTGGCGTTGTGGTCAATACCGCCTTTGAGCCGTTGCAGTACAACAAGGAAGACATTCTCAATCCGCACTTCCTGGTGTTGGGGCAGAGCATCGAAGAGTGGCGCTTTATCGCCCCGGCGATTGGGTGAATGTCGGAAGTCAGACGTCTGACGCAAAAAAACCAAGGAGTTTCCATGAGCACAATCCGTGAACTGAGATTTGTCAGCGATGGCCAGTCCTGCCGCGGGGATCTGTACCTGCCCGATGGCGATGGCCCCTTCCTGACCGTGATCATGGGCCATGGTTTTGGCCTCACCAAGGCCTGTGGGCTGGAGCCGTTTCGGGATGCCTTTTTAAAGGCCGGCCATGCGGTGTTTCTGTTCGACTACCGGCACTTCGGTGAGAGTGAAGGAATGCCACGCCAGGTGCTGTTGCCCAACCGGGAAGTGGCGGACTGGCAGGCGGCGCTGGCCTGTGTACGCAAGCAAGAGCAAGTGGACAACCAGCGTATTGTACTGTGGGGAACGTCTTTTGGTGGCGGCCTGGTGACTGCCGTGGCAGCCCGTGAGCCGGATGTGGCCGGCATCATTGCCCAGTGCCCAATGATGGACGGACTGGCATCTGTGCTGGAAGTGGTGCGCTATGCAGGTATCGGTCAAGCACTTAAGATGACCGGGCTGGGGCTCTGGGATGTGATCAGCAGCGTGCTGGGGCTGGGGCCGCGCATGTTGCCATCTGCGGGCAAGCCCGGGGAGCTGGCGGCGATGTCCAGCCATGATGCCTACGACGGTTATACCGCGCTGATGCCGGCGGGAGTTCCCAATGAAGTGGCTGCCCGTATTGGTCTGGTACTGCCCATGTTTCGCCCGGTGGCGCAGGCGGCAAAGGTGAGCTGTCCGGCGTTGGTGCTGATTTGTGAAACCGATACCGTGGCGCCGGCTTCTGCCGCTGAAAAGGCCGCTGCTGCCATGGCGAAAGCGACAGTGAAGCGCTATCCGGTTGGTCATTTCGATATCTATCAGGGCGAGGCCAAGGATATCAGTCTGGCGGATCAGCTGGAATTTCTTCAGGGCTTGTAGGGCGGGCAAGTTGCAAGTTTCAAGTTGCAACGCGAATTAGTGCCGCTGCTGACCGTAACGCATGAGGCCGCGCCCATTGATTGGAGCGCGGCCTCATGTTTTTAAAATCAAGGATAAGTTTATGGCGCGTTGCAACTTGAAACTTGTAACTTGCCACTCTCAAAACGGCATCAATGCCATCAGATCCAGAGTCAACTGATCTGCCGCTACCAGCGCGCCGGTGGCGATCATGCTCAGGTTGATGCAGGGCAGGATCAGGCCGATGGCGAAGAAATTAACGATTGCGGGCTGGCGGATGCGACCGCTCCATAGCAGCAGACTGATAGTGGCGGCGCAGAAAATTGGTATCCACAGCCAGGAGTGAGAGGCGAACGTATCCCCGAAGGCAGTCAGATCGAACATGCCGGTACCCTTATAATTATAGTGTGTACTCCATCCCCATAAGCGCCTTTCCCCTATGGCGCGCAGGCAGTATGCAGAAGTGAGCAGGGCAGCAATGTGTATGAGGTCACAAATCGGTGATAGCACCATGATATTGGACCGGTCGTACCACTTTATGATGAAGATCAGCGAGTAACAGCCGCTCGCCAACCCCGCAGCCACCATGCGGGTAGACAGGCGGTCAGTGAAAGTAGATCCAGTGTTTATGCTGGCTGCGCCATGCTTGCCGTCCCTAGCGGCACTTTTTCCCGTCTCCAGGGCCAATTAACGGCCTGTTTTGGCCTTTTCTCATACCCGCCAGTACGGCTATTCTGTCTGCCAGTTAACGGTGCCATTGAATGATGTCAATGTTTTGCACTGCCAAGACCAGGCGGCCCAAGGGCTGGAGGTAAAAGAGAATGTCTAATAACCACGTTGATGTATTGATTATTGGTGCCGGCCTTTCCGGTATCGGGGCAGCTTGCCATCTGACCCGCAAGAGCCCGAATCGCAGCTATGCCATTCTGGAACGTCGCGAACGCATTGGTGGCACCTGGGATCTGTTCAAGTACCCGGGTATCCGTTCCGATTCCGACATGTTCACCCTGGGCTACAGCTTCCGTCCCTGGACCGATCCCAAGGTGCTGGCGGATGGCCCTTCCATTCGTCAGTACGTGGAAGACACGGCGGACGAATATGACGTCAAGAAGCACATCCGCTTCGGGCGCAAGGTGGTCAAGGCGAACTGGTCCAGTGATGACAATCAATGGGTCGTGGAAACCACCAATGAGAAAACCGGTGAGCAGGAAACCTTTACCGCGAACTTCCTGTTCTCCTGCAGTGGTTATTACAACTACGACGAAGGCTACAAACCGGATTTCCCCGGCGAAAAAGACTTCAAGGGCCAGATCGTTCATCCGCAGCACTGGCCGGAAAATCTGCAGTACAAGGGCAAGAAGGTGGTGGTTATTGGTTCCGGTGCCACCGCCGTAACGCTGGTGCCTGCAATGGCCAAAGAAGGGGCAGAGGTGACCATGCTGCAGCGGTCGCCCACCTATATTGCCACCGTGCCGGAAGTGGACCCGATTTCCGTGGGTATGCGCCGTTTCTTGCCGGATATGCTGGTCTACAAGCTGTCCCGTGCCCGGAATATCGGTCTGCAGCGCCTGGTGTACAAGCTGTCCAAGCAGCGTCCAAAACTGGTGCGTCGCGCCTTGCTGGCGGCGGCCAAACGCCAGCTTGGCGATGATGTGGATATGACCCATTTCCGCCCCAACTATAATCCCTGGGATCAGCGTCTGTGTGCGGTGCCCAATGGCGACTTGTTCAAGACCGTGCGTCGGGGTGAGGCCGATATCGTTACCGATCATATCGAGCGTTTCACCGAGAACGGTATTCTGCTCAAGTCCGGTCAGGAGCTGGAGGCGGACATCATCATCACCGCCACCGGGCTGAATGTTCAGATGCTGGGTGGCGTGGAAGGTACCATCGATGGCAAGGCCGTAGAGCCTCGCGAATCACTGGTCTACAAGGGCATGATGCTGCGTGATGTGCCGAACATGGCGCTGGTATTCGGCTATACCAATTCCTCCTGGACCCTGAAAGCGGATCTGGTGTGCGAGTATGTATGTCGCCTGCTGAACCACATGGAAAAAACCGGTGCCACAACGGTGATCCCGCGAGACAAGGATAATTGCATTACCGAAGAGAACTTCCTGGGTCTGGAGTCCGGCTATGTCATGCGTGCCGATGATCGTCTGCCACGGCAGGGTTCCAAGCAGCCCTGGATGGTAGTGCAAAACTATCTGGTGGACCTGCCCAAGCTGCGCTATGGCGCCATTGATGATGGTGTGCTGGAATTCAGCAATTACCAGCCGGTGAAGAAGAAAGGGTTGGTGGCGTCCCTGCTCGGAGCCTGATTGGGGGTTGCAAGTTTCAAGTTGAAAGTTGCAACGCGAGCCAGGCTGCCGCCAGCCGCCAGGCAAGAGGCCGCGCCCATGACTTGGGCGCGGCCTCTTGCATTTCAGGTTCAGGAAAAGCGTTGGCGCGTTGTAACTTGAAACTTGCAACTCAGAGAGGCCAGTGCAACTGCACATTTCCCCCGCCAAACGCAAACCGGTGCAAGCGCATGGACGGTACGATGCTCAGTACTGCGCCGTTCTGTTTTGATACCGTGATGTGCCAGGGCACGCTCAGTTTGCCCACGAAACCATGATCATCCCGGTCCCGCCATCGTGGGCTGTTTACAGTCTGCTCCACGCGCGGGCGGCTGAGATAGACGGTGGGTGCCAGTCGTTGAGTATCGCTTAGTGACAGTGACATGCCGCCGAACAGCATGGGTTCCTGTCGGCTGACTTCGCCGTTGCCATTCGGTTCGCGCCCGAACCAGCCGTCTTCGTCCAGCCAGAAATAGCGGGCACCGACTTGCGGTTGCCAGCGATGGGGCCAGTAGCGCACGGCCAGGGTCAGCGATGCCATGTCGCGGCGAAAGGCTTGTGGTGCGGGGCGTTCATCCAGCTGGTGCTGGCGGCGGGTGTGCTCGCCGTTAAGGTCTGTCTGCAACTGCCAGTTACCCTTTTGCACGCGGTAACGCAGAGCAACCCGGGTTTGCCGGCTGGATACCCGGTCACCCTGGGTGCGGTCATCCAGGGTGGCATCCGGTGTGTGGTTTACAGACAGGGTGGTGCTGGCCCAGGGAGTGTGTTGCTGATGCCACTGGGCGAAAAGGGTGCGGGGTTCGTCAATCAGTTCGCTCTGGCTGTCGGTCTTGTCGTTGAAGTAGGCATTGGGCAGCACCAGGCTCAGTTGCAGCCAGCTTCCTTCGCTGTGTAACCGCCGGGCGCCGAAATAGATATCGGTGAGGGATTTATCACTGAACACATCTCCCTGCAGGGACAATTGCCAGCGTTGTGCCAGAGTCTGGCGAAAGCCCACCAGCTGGCGGTCGTAGCTGCCGTCAAAGTCCTCGGTGCGCTGGATATCCAGGGTGAAGGCCTGATCCGGATCGTCGAAGGCAAAGCTCTGTTGGTAGCGAAAGTCCATGTAAAGGCGGTCGCTGGTAAGGCTCCCGGCGGTGCCGCGAATGCCTTCTTCAATGGGCGAGGGCTGATCAATCAGGTGGCGATAGCTGAAGGCGTGGAGAAAGTACTCGTTGTTGTAGTCACGAGCGCGTCCATCCACCACCGCATTCGCTCGCCAAGGGTGGGGGCCGTGCCAGTTTTGCGCTTCGCCGTCTGTTATCAGGCCGGCGAGCAGAAAGGAAACAAGCAAGCGCACCAGACTTCTCCTTATCCTCAGGAGATAACCTCATGGTAACGCGGTTGGTGGGGAGAAGCAGTTGAAAGCTGAAAGCCCAAAAGCCTAACTACAGGCTACAGCGCGGTGTGGTGGCTGGCAGTAAACGCAGGAGGCCGCGCTCAGAGCTTGAGCGCGGCCTCCTGCGTTTTCGTTCAATACCAATTTCTGGCGCGTTGTAGCTTTAGGCTTGCAGCTTTTATTTCCAGGGTAGTTGTTCCATCCGCTGACGAGCGCTGCTGTATTCCTGTTTGAGCCGGTCGATCAGATCGCTGGCCGGGCCGACTTTTTTGATGGCGCCGATGCCTTGACCGCTGCCCCAGATATCTTTCCAGGCCTTGGAGCTACCATCGCCGAAATCCATTTTGGACGGGTCGCTTTCCGGCAGGTCATCCGGATCCAGCCCGGCGTCTTCAATGGAGCTGCGCAGGTAGTTGCCGTGGACGCCGGTGAAAAGGTTGGAATAGATGATGTCGCTGGCGCTGCTATCGACGATGGATTGCTTGTAGCGCTGGTCTGCGTTGGCTTCATCGGTGGCAATAAAGGCAGAGCCGATGTAGGCCAGGTCCGCCCCCATGGCCTGGGCGGCGAGAATGGAATCACCTTTGGCGATGGAGCCGGATAGCAGCACCGGGCCGTCGAACCATTCGCGGATTTCCTGCACCAGTGCAAAGGGGGATTGAGTGCCCGCGTGGCCGCCGGCGCCGGCGGCCACGGCGATCAAGCCATCCGCCCCTTTCTCGATGGCTTTTTTGGCGAAGAAATTATTGATGATGTCGTGGAAGACCAGGCCGCCATAGCTGTGAATTGCCTCGTTCACATCTACCCGGGCGCCCAGGGAGGTGATCACGATGGGCACTTTGTACTTCACGCACATTTCCAGATCGTGTTCCAGCCGATTGTTGGACTTGTGCACGATCTGGTTGACCGCGAAGGGAGCTGCCGGTTGGTCCGGGTTGGCCTGGTTCCAGGCGTCCAGCTCTTCGGTGATCCGCTTCAGCCATACTTCCAGCTCTTCCGCCGGCCGAGCGTTCAGTGCCGGAAACGAGCCGACGATGCCGGCCTTGCACTGGGCGATCACCAGATCCGGGTTGGAGACAATAAACATGGGAGACGCGACGGCGGGCAGGCGCAGCCGGTCTTGCAGGGACGCAGGTAACGACATGGTGACTCCTTGCGAGAAACAGGGTGTGGGCACCATGGCTGGCGCCCGCAAGGAAGAAATTACACCTGAAAAAGCCGGCAATTGCGATGGTTGGATGCGACGTTGATGCTGATTCAGACGCTGCCTAGCGAATCGTGGGGGCTTTCAGAAAAGCCAGTAGGCGAGATGGAAATCCTGCCGAGCGCAGCAAGGGCCGCACGTGCATCAGGTCCTGGTGAATGTCCTGGACATTACCTGTCAGGCTATCCACCTGTCGGGTGATGCCGTCTACCCGGTGAGATAGCCCCCTGACCTGATCGGGCAAGGCGTCCATGCGTTCAATAATTCGCATGATTCGGTGAGCCATGATCAGGTATTCCAGCGCGGCACGCACTACCGCCACTATCACCAGCAGTAGCAGCGGGGCTATCGCAGAGGCGATTAATCCGACAGTTGTGGATATCCAGAAACAGGCGGCAGCGATGCCAAACACGGCCACCGCCGCCCCTCCTACCAGTAGAATGTAGAAGAGTGGCAGCAAGCGCATGGTCAGGTAGTGCTCAAAACGCCAATCCGCCAGGTTGGGAACGAGAGACGGTGGTCGTTGTAAGCGCTGGTCAGGTTCCATGGTGAATTCCCCTATTGTTGTGATGGAATTCAGTCTAGAACCGCAGATTCTTGGCACAATCACCGCAGCGCCGCCCCCTCGGGCGGTGTGGTGATTACGGTGTTTACTTGTCGCCGCCGTTTTCCTTGCTGTCCCCCTTGCGCAGTGATTCGATAAAACGTCCGGGCAGGCCTGCAGAACGCAGCAGTGGACGCAGTTGCATCAGCATTTCATGAAGATCAATGACATGATCGTTGAGCGCATCCACTTTGTTATCCAGGCTTTCCACGCGCTCGGGCAAGGTGCGCATGCTTTCCACGATGCTCATTGTGCGATGTGCCATCACCAGGTACTCCAGCGCGGCCCGGACGATGGCAACCATCACCAGCAGGATCAGCGGCGACAGGGTGGCGGTGGCCAGCCCCAGCCATAACGAACTGGAAAAACTGGCGGCCACAAAAAAGCCCACCAGCAATACCGCGCCGATAATCATCAGCAGGTAGAGCAACGGCAGCAGCTGCATGGACAGGTAGCGATTGAACTGCCAGTCCACCAGCTGCAGGACTTTTGATTGATTCAGTTTTTCCTTGTTGAGCATGGGCACCCCGATGGCCATTGATTTACTTCATTGTTGCCGGGAGCCCAGGCTTTTCCTACCCATAGATTGTAATGCTCTGTTATATGCTCGCTGAGTCCTTGCGGCAGGCGATGGGGGGTAACGCTAGGCAAATAGTGCCCTATGAAGCTGACAAAATCCGAACGCAGCGTTCGTTTTTGGTGATTGACACTAACCGGGCTGCCCATGGTGCAGAAAAGTGACTATGACATTGAAGCAGGGGGTCAGACCTTTCAAGCAAAGCGAAAATTAATATTTCCTTTTATTTCAAATGCTTAATGTTTTTCTGGCGTTTGTTTTTGGCATGCCGAGGCGGCGTTCTATCGGCATCCTGAGCTGTGGAGGCCGGGCTGAATAAGCCATGTTGAACCGAATTGAATCCGAACAAGCATTCGCTTTATTGTGTCACCCGTCAATGTAACAGTAGTGCGCGCCCAACTGACTTCCATGGCGCGAAACATTATCGGCTTTGCCCCATTGGACAGGTGACCTAATGACGACTGCAACGATTCACTCATACGTGCCGAAAACCGCCAAGGAACGGCCTGAGATGCCGATTCGCCACATGGATTTTCAGTTCGATGCCAAGGAGCTGGACGACACCTTCTTCCGCAACACTGAGCTGGCGTCTGCCTATTTTGAAGCCCTCTCCATCTTTCTGACCTTTGGCGAAGATCTGGTCATCGATACGGCTCGCTACCACCGTCAGTTTGTGAAAGATCCGGAGCTCAAGCGTCTGGTAACCGCCCTGATTGGTCAGGAAGCCATCCATTCCAAGATGCACAATGAGTTCAACGATGTGCTGGCCCAGCACCGTTACCCCGTTGGCCTGTATCGCTTCCTTGCCGACAAGGTGTTCGAGCACGGCTTCAAGAAACTGTCCAACCGCATGCAGTTGTCATTGATGGCGGGCATTGAACATTTCACTGCGGTGCTGGCGGAATACATGATGAAGCACGAAGACATCTTCTATGAATCCCTGGACGAGAAGCAGCGCGCCCTGTGGATGTGGCACATGCTGGAAGAGTCTGAGCATAAGGATGTGGCCTACGACGTGTTCCAGGAATTGTCCGGTGACTATGCCCTGCGTATGCGTGGTTTTGCCCTGGCGGCATTCACCATCGCTTTCCTGATTCCGGTGGCGGCGTCGTTGATTCCGGTGATGCGCAAACCACGTAACTTGCTGAGCCCCAGTTACTGGAGAGATGTGAAGCGTAGCCTGGCGGTGCTGGCCGGTCCTGAAGAGGGTGTCTTCGGCAGCACCATCAAGCATATTCTGGATTACACCCGCCGGGATTTTCATCCCAGCGATCACGATACCAGTGCTTACCTGGAGTATTACAAGGAAAAGCTGCTGAATCCGAAAACCGGCCTGTTGGCGCCGTATCTGACCAAGGAATTCGTGCCGGCCAAGCGTGCCTGAGCGAACACTGAATACTCAACCTGTATAGGTAGAAGGTAATGCTGAATATTCTCAAGTTTCGCTCCAGCAAGCCGAGCTGTAACGGCTACGCGGTGGTCACCGGTGCCGGCAGTGGCATTGGTCGCAGTTTTGCCCTTGAGCTGGCCAAACGAAACACTGCAGTGGTCTGCGCTGACCTGAAACTGGAAAGTGCAGAGGAAACCGTGGCGCTGATCGAAAAGGCCGGCGGCAAGGCCTATGCGGTGGCCTGCGATGTTGGCAAGGCAGGTCAGGTCAAGCAACTGGCGGCCAAGTCCGAGAAGTTGCTGGGTAATCCGGTCACTCTTTTGGTCAATAATGCTGGTGTTGGCATTGGCGGAAAGTTCGAAGAGCTGAGCCTGGAAGACTGGAAATGGGCCATGGACGTGAACCTGTGGGGTGTGGTGCACGGTTGTCACTACTTTGTGCCCGGGTTCAAGAAGCAGGGGCGTGGCGCCATCATCAATGTGGCGTCTGCCGCGTCATATACGGCTGCGCCGGAGATGAGTGCCTATAACGTGACCAAGGCCGGGGTGCGGGCGTTGTCCGAAACCCTGTACGCGGAGCTCAAGCGCGACAATATCAACGTCAACGTGCTGTGTCCGACCCTGGTGCCCACCAACATCATCAAGGATGGCCGCATTCCCGCGCGTTACTCCAAACTGGCTGATCATGCGTTGATGAACTACGCCATGACCACCAGTGATTCCGTGGCCAAGCTGACCCTGAACCGTCTCGACAAGGGTGAGCTGTACACCACGCCCCAGGTGGACGCCAAGCTGTTCTGGATGATGAAGCGCGCCACTCCCAATTTGTATGCGAACCTGCTCGGTTTTTCCTACCGGTTCGTTAAGTGAGCCCTCAGCGGTTCTCCTGAATGAAAACAGAGGTTTTTCCCATGGCAGCAGCAAAAAAACGCAACGCCTCTGCGGCTAAAATTTACGACACCTTTATCGTCGGCGCCGGCATTTCCGGTCTGTGTGCTGCGATCAAGATGAAAAAAGAAGGCTATCACGATTTCAAGATCATCGAGAAAGCCACCCGCGTCGGCGGCACATGGCGGGAAAATACCTACCCAGGCTGTGGCTGTGATGTGCCTTCTTCCCTGTACTCTTTTTCCTTTGCGTTGAGTAGCAAGTGGAGCCATCTGTTTGCTCGCCAACCGGAAATTCTCAGTTACCTGGAAGAGGTTAGCGAAGACTTCGGCATTAATGAGCTGATCGAATTCGGCACCGAACTGGAACATGCCGAATGGGACGAAAGCCGCCACCTGTGGGTGCTGGATACCAACAAAGGTCAAACCCTGGCGCGTACGGTGGTCTTTGCCACCGGGCCTATCACCGAAGCACAGATTCCGTCGTTGCCGGGGCTGGATAGCTTCAAGGGCGAGATGTTCCACTCTGCACAGTGGAACCATGACTATGATCTGACTGGCAAGCGTGTGGCGGTGATCGGTACCGGCGCTTCGGCCATCCAGTTTGTGCCGCAGATCCAGCCCAAGGTCAAAGAACTGCACGTGTTCCAGCGTACCGCGCCCTGGGTGTTGCCCAAGCCGGACATGGATCTGGGGGACACCAGCAAGCAGCTGATCGACAAGCTGCCTATCATCCAGAAAAGCTGGCGCAAGGCAGTTGCCACCTCCCTGAATGTGATCAACTTCGGGCTGCGTAACCCGGCAGCCCTGAAGCCGGTGAGCACGGCAGCCAAGCAGTTGTTGCGCGTGCAGGTGAAAGACAAGGCGCTGCGCAAAGCGGTGACCCCGGACTTTACGCTGGGCTGCAAGCGTATCCTGTTTGCCAACAACTATTACCCGGCCCTGCAGGCAGACAACGCCAACCTGATTCCCCATGGCCTGGTGGAAGTGGAAGGCAATACCGTGATTGCCGCCAATGGTGAGCGTCACGAAGTGGACGTGATCATCTGGGGGACTGGCTTCGAGGTATCTCACCCGCCCATTGGTCGCAAGGTGATTGATGCCAACGGTGATCGCCTCTCCGACCTGTGGAAGGACAGCTCTCCGGAAGCCTATCTGGGCGCTACCATGAAGGACGTGCCGAATGCCTTCCTGGTACTGGGCCCTAATGTGCTGGTGTACGATTCCTTTATTGGCCTGGCCGAAGCCCAGCTGGACTACATTATCGACGGTTTGAAGAAGGTGAAGCAGAAGGGTATTACCCGCTTTGCCATCAAGCCTCAGGTGCTGAAGGCCCATAATGACAAGGTTCAGAAACACCTGAAAACCACGGTGTTCAACAGCGGTGGCTGCAAGAGCTACTACCTGGACCAGAACGGCCGCAATTTTGCTGCCTGGCCCTGGTCGCTGAAGGAGCTGAAGAAACGCCTGAGCCGTTTCAAGGTCAGTGACTACGAAGTGGCCTATCAAAGCGCGGAGAAAAAGAAAGCCGCCTGACGGTTGCGAGCTACGCTCGTTGGATAGGGAAAGGGTGGAAATTTCCCAAGACTTTGGAATTTCCACGAAGCCGCTGTAGGAACGTAGCGCAGCGGAGTAACGCGCGTAGTTCCGTGCGGCCCGAAGGGTGAGCGAAGCGAATAATACCTCTCGAGGGGCGAACCGCGCTTGCGCGGAAATCGTCCCCAGGGCGATCAGGAATTTCCGAGCTCTACAGGTCTTTCCTGAAAGGATTGCTACCTGACCAGCGTTCCACCTTTTTCCCGCTTCGCCCCTCGAGAGGGGCTCCTACGACAGGGCTGTCAGTCGGCCAATTCCACCTTCTTCTCCACATAGCTGGCCAGGATATCCCCGAACACGGTTGTCAGCTCCTCGAAGCTTTGTATCGGGTTGTCCTCTGACAGATGCCTGACCACGGTGAAAATGCCGCCATTGATATAGAAATAGGCCACGGTGGGAATGTTGGGCAGTTTCAGCAGCTGCGGGTGGTGCATCAGGTACTGGGTGAACAGCTCCATGAGTGCACTGTTGATGGGAGATTGGTAGATCACCATGTCCATGCTGAAAGCGTGGCGGGCACAGCGAAGATAGAGCTGGTTGTTCTCTTCCAGGAAGTCCCGAAAGCTGAACAACAATTTCTCGATGGCCTCACGGATGTCCAGACGCACCAGTTCCGGGATCAACGGTTTGATCAGATCCACGGTGTCACTGACAAAGCGTTTGCTCGCCGCATCAATGATGGCGTCCTTGTCCTCAAAATATTCATACAGCGAACCCACGCCAATGCCGGCTTTTTCCGCGATCTGCCTGGCCGTGATAGCACTGGGGCCGTGGCTGGCAATGGATATCAGGGCGGCCTGGACAATGGCGTCCACGGTGGCTTTGGAGCGTTGTTGCTTGGGTTTGCGTGCCATCAGGTTATCCGAGTTGAATCCGAACGAGCATTCGCTTTATTGTTACATCAACCAATGTGACAGTAAATAATTTTGTCACCGTAACGGAGCGCCAGGCCCTTGGGCCTTTCGCCACAACTCGCACAATAATCCGTAAGGAGTGCATCATGGCTTCCATTGATCTGGACAAAATGCTGACCAAAATCAAAAGCACCCAGTGGGCCCTGTCGGACATCGATTGGGACGCTCCTGGTGCGGATCTGATCACGGACGAGCAGTGGCCCAAGCTGAAAGAGTTCATGGCCGACTTGATGTGGATCGAGCACGTGGGGGCTCGCGCCTTCGCGGCTCTGGCGAAGAAGGCCCCGGACGATACCCTGCGACAGATTTATACCTACTTTCACGCGGAAGAGCAGCGCCACGCCAATGCGGAAATGGCGTTGATGAAGCGCTGGGGCATGCTGGACGGTGACGAGATTCCCGAGCCCAATATCAACCTGCGTATTGTTATCGAGTGGTTGGACCGCTTTGCCGATGAAATGCCGCTGTATGTGCTGGGTACCGTGGTTCCCATGCTGGAAATTGCCCTGGACGGTGCCCTCTGTACCTTCCTGCTGGATACCGTCAAAGATCCGGTTTGCCACCAGGCATTCGAACGAATCAACGACGATGAATCCCGCCACCTGGGCGTGGGCTTTACCGTGATGGAAATGCAGGGCCGCGGAAAAACCTTCATTGGCGCCACCAAAATGCTGGCACCGTTGATGGATCCTCGTCTGATCCTGGGTATCGCGTCCTATGCGCCTCTGCTGAACAAGATGCGCGACAACGTAATCGCCATGGGCTTGCCGGAAGAAAAACTCTACAAGGCCATGAAGAAGTTTGAGCGCATCGGTGGCCGTACCGAGGACGGCCGTCGCAACCCCTGGTTCCAGATCATCAAATACCATGGCCGTTTCGTGACCAACCGCAGCCAGAGGGCGTATCACGTACCCGTAGATGGGCTGGTGAAGCTGACCAATATGGTGCCGCGTCGGGCACTGCCTGCAGTTCCCTCCTGGGTCAAAGAGCTGACCTGGCAGCCCACGGCTACGCACTGATCCCGCTTTGTCATTTCATTGCCATGGGTCGTTTTGGCCCATTGCGATGTCTCTCGATTTCGTAAGAGCTGGAACGTTATGACTGAATCCACCGCCAAGAAAAAACCGGCGCCGCGCAAGGCCGCCACCCGCAAGCGTGCCACTGCAGCGAAAAAGGCCGCAGCAAAGCGAAAACCCGCCCGCAACACTCAACCCGTAAAACCTGTGTCGGTGCTGATTGTCGGTGCCGGCTTCGCGGGTCTGGGCATGGCGATTCGCCTGAAGCAGGCCGGTATTGATGATTTCGTGATTCTGGAGCGAGCCAGTGCCGTGGGTGGCACCTGGCGTGACAATCAGTATCCGGGGGCGGCCTGTGATATCCCGTCCAACCTGTACTCCTATTCGTTTGCACCGAATCCGGACTGGTCGCGGAGTTTTTCCGGCAGTGAGGAAATTCTCGGCTACATCCATCACCTGGTGGCCGAGTTCGATCTGGAAAAGCACATTCGCTTCGAGAAGAACGTGGCGGATCTGAGCTTCGACGAAAAGAGCGGCGTGTGGACGGCGACCACGGACAAAAAAGAAACCTTTGCCGGCCGCGCCGCCATCATGGCTCAGGGGCCTTTATCCAACTGCAGTTTCCCGGCCATTACCGGCATCGACGATTTCCAGGGTCACAAGATCCACAGTGCGCGCTGGGATCATGATTATGATTTCAGAGGTAAGCGTGTGGCGGTGATCGGTACCGGTGCAAGTGGTATTCAGATCATTCCCGAACTGGTGAAAACCGCCGGCCATGTAAAGGTTTTCCAGCGCACTCCTGGCTGGGTTTTGCCGCGCCCGGATTTCGCCACCCCGGCCTGGAACAAGGCCCTGTTCCGCAAGTTGCCGGCCAGCCAGCAGGCCATGCGCAATCTGCTCTACTGGACCCATGAAAGCATGGCGCTGGCGGTGATCTGGAATTCACCGCTGACCCGCATCGCCGAGCGAGTGGCGCGCCTGCACCTTCGCCGCCAGGTGAAAGACCGCTGGTTGCGTCGCCAGCTGACGCCGGATTTCACCATCGGTTGCAAGCGGGTGCTGGTCTCCAACGATTACTACCCGGCTTTGCAGAAAGACAATGCCAAACTGATTACCTGGCCCATTGCCCGTATCAGCGAAAAGGGTGTGCGGACTGTGGAAGGCATTGAGCATCAGGTGGATTGCATTGTCTTTGCCACCGGTTTCGATGTGAGTCACTCCGGTACGCCGTTTCCGGTGAAGGGCCGTGGCGGCCGGGTGCTCGGGGACGAATGGCAGGGCGGAGCCCAGGCTTACAAGAGCATCAATGTGTCGGGGTATCCGAACTTGTTCATGACGTTTGGTCCCAACTCGGGGCCTGGCCATAATTCGGCGCTGGTGTATATGGAATCCCAGCTCGACTATGCGGTGAAAGGCATCGAAAAGATTCTCAAGGATGATCTGAAAATGCTGGACGTGAAAGAGGGCGTGCAGCGCCGGCACAACAAGGCAATACAAAAGCGCCTGGCCCGGACTAACTGGAATTCCGGCTGCAAAAGCTGGTATCTGACCGAAGATGGTTTCAATGCCACCATGTACCCGGGTTTCGCCACCCAGTACGCGGCTCAGATGGCAGAATTTGAAGAGCGTGATTACGAAACCGTCTGACCCCTTGGTCTGGTTTCTTCCGGTGAACGCGGCCCTGGTCAAACAGTGCCGCGTTTTTTTTGCGGCGGCGATCATGTTCTGGCGTATCTTCCCGATGTTGCCACAAAAGCATCACGCTTTTGACGCAGTGGCTTCATCCCGTGCGGCTATAACCCCAAGGATCATTTAATAACACGAACCGTTGGGGAGTTCACAATGACATCCTTGTATAGCCTGGGGGCCGGCGTACTGCTGGCTGCTGCCTTGACCGCCTGTGGCGGTGACAGCAGCGATGACAATCCTGCTGCTGGTGGCGAGCAAGTGAAAACGCCGGATGGCCTGCGTCTGTCTTTTCTGAGCCGCTACGAATCCGGCAGCTTTGACGCCTCTGCGGCGGAAATTCCCGCGTTTGACAGTGCAAGCCAGCGCCTGTTTGTGGTCAATGCTGAACAGGGCGTACTGGATGTGCTGGATTTCAGTGATCCGCAGCACCCCGAGAAAATCGGTTCACTGAGTGTTGGGGAAGTGGCGCCTGGGGCACAAGTAAACAGCGTGGCTGTAAAGAATGGACTGGTGGCTATCGCCATTGAAGCCGACCCGAAAACCGCCAACGGTTTTGCCGCTCTGTATCGGGCAGAAGATCTGAGCCTGCTGGGTAGCGTCGAAGTCGGTGCCCAGCCGGACATGATTATCTTTACCCCGGATAGCAGCAAGGTGCTCACTGCTAACGAGGGTGAGCCCAGTGACGATTACCAGATTGATCCGCCGGGTTCCATCAGCATTATCGATATCAGCAATCCGCGAGACCCTCAGGTCAGTACGGCGGATTTCAGCGCCTTTGATGTCGATACACTAAGCAGCATGGGTGTGCGCATCTATGGGCCGGGCGCGGATGTGTCCATGGATCTGGAGCCGGAATACATTGCCGTGTCCGCCGATGGGAAAACCGCCTGGGTGACTCTGCAGGAAAATAATGCCCTGGCCAAGGTCAATATCGAGACGGCTACCGTTACCGATATCCTGCCGCTGGGAGAAATCGATCGTAGCGTGGAAGGTTTCGGCATTGATGCCAGTGATGACGATGAAGAGATCAACATCCAGACCTGGGAAGGGGTAGTTGGCCTGTACCTGCCTGACGCCATTCAGGCCTACAGCGCCGGTGGCAGCACCTATCTGGTTACCGCCAATGAAGGCGATGCCCGGGCCTGGGGGGAGGACAACGATGCCTACTGGGGTAGTGAAGGCGAGGGTTGTGTTGGCGATGCCAGCCAGGGTTTTGTGGAAGAATTCCGCGTCAAGCATCTGGTGCATGCCAGTGGCTTTGATCGCCGTTGCGGTGACGATCTGCCCCCGCAGCTGCGTGAGCTGGCTGCCGGTGCACTGCTGGACCCCACAGTGTTCGATTACTGCGGTGCCACCGCCGGTGATCCCGGTGGTTGCCGCGAAGACGATGTGCTGGGGCGTCTCAATATTACCTGGACGATGGGCTACAAGACCGATGCCACCGGCGCGCCGCTGATATACAACGACGCGGGGCAGGTGGATCCGGCCGGTGACCGCATCATGTATGACACCCTGTACAGCTATGGGGGGCGCTCCTTCTCCATTCGGGATGAAAACGGCAATCTGGTATTCGACAGCGGTGATCAAATCGAGCAGTTCCTGGCCAGCGACGAATGCCGGCTGGGGACCAACCGCAGCATTGCTTGCCAGGATTACTTCAACAGTGGCCATGATGAAATCAATGCCATGGATAGTCGCAGTGATGCCAAAGGCCCGGAGCCGGAAGGGTTGACCATTGGTGCGATTGGCGACAAGACCTTCCTGTTCCTGGCCCTGGAGCGCATGGGTGGCATCCTGGTGTATGACATTACTGATCCGCAGCAGCCTCAGCGACTGGATTACCTGAACAGCCGCAACTTCTGGGGTGGCGGTGGTGATGGCGCGGATATCGAAGATCTGATCGATGATGGCCTGCTGGCAGAGAGCGATGTGGGTGCCGTGGTGGGAGACTTGGGGCCGGAAGGGCTGGTGTTCATCGCCGCCGCTGATTCACCCAACGGCATGCCATTGCTGGTGGTGGGTAACGAAGTCAGTGGGACCACCGCTGTCTACCAGGTGGAAACGCTATTTGACGAGGAGTAATTTTCGTTAGCCATATCGAGGCGGCCTGTGGGCCGCCGTTAAAAGCTTCAAGTAACAAGCTGCAAGCTACAACGCGAAGAGATTTCTGTGATAACCGGGAAAGGCACGACTTCGCGCGGTAACGGGATAAACAACACTGAAAGCGCGGGCAGGGTTGAGGTCAAATAGCACAGCCCTGCTCGTGTTTCAGCCTGAAACTTGCCGCTTTTACCCCGTCTTCTTCGCTTCAAACGCTGCCAGCTGCTCCGGCGTGGCCGGTTGCTGGTATTTGTCTTTCCATTCGGCATAGGGCATGCCATATACCCATTCCCGGGCAGCCTCGTAATCCAGCGGCAGCTCGCGTTCCTCGGCAGCGGTGACCAGCCATTTGGACAGACAGTTACGGCAGAAGTCGGCCAGGATCATCAAGTCAATATTTTGCACTTCCTTGTGTTCGTCAAGATGCTGCAGCAAGCGGCGAAAGGCGGCTGCTTCCAGTTCAGTGCGTGTTGCGGTATCCAGTATGGTCATGGGCTTCTCCTGCAAATGGATGCAATCATGATACGGGCTGCAAATGGCGGGCGTCGACGCCGGGCTCTTACCGTGCATACTATAGGGCAGATTGGGATTCCCATATTGAAACGCGCAAGGAGGAAGGGCGATGTCATTGAAACGAGGCGTAGCGGTTATCGGTCTGTTTTTGGCGGCGGCATGGTTGGTCAGCTGCGGTATGAACAGTGAAGAAAAGCGTCTGGCGGCAGCCATCAATCAGGCCTTGCAGACTCGCGACCTGGGCTATTGGCAGGTAGACGATCTGGATATCCAGGATCAGCGCCAGGACAGCACCGGCCCGGAAGAAATTACGACCTACAAAGTGGAGGCAGTGCTGACCCTGGAGAAGCCACTGCGTGAGGTTCGTTATGTGGATGACATCGGCAAGCGTGTGGTGACTCGTACGGCACTGGCGGAAGGTGAGGAGCGAGAGTTGACGGCCTCAGTGCAGATCATTCGTGGCAATGATCAAGAGAACGTGGTGACCACCCTGGATGAGCAGGCCTTGCCCCGCGGCATGGTAGCGGAACACTTCGAACAACGCTTCGAGGGTTGGCAGGTCATTGCTGAAGACAGTGATGAATTTGCCGATCTGGAAGAGGAGCTGCAGGGCAAACTGGATGACAGCCTGTCCGCCATGGCCGAGGCAGATCACACCCTGCGCCAGATACAGGTGCAATTGATGGCGGCGCGCGCTGAATTGGCAGTGCTGGAAGAAAACGCCGAAGCCGTCGGTGGACTTGGTGAGCCCATGGAGAAGGCCAGCCAGGAGGTGGAGGCCCTGATTGAGCGGGTGGAAGAGCAGGAGGCGGCCCGCGACAGCCTTGGCGAAGAGGTTGAGCGTCGCAAAAACGCCCTGGCCAGCCTGCGTGGTGAATGACTCAAGCCTGAGAGTCAATATTCAGGGCCGGGGGCGTCTCGGGTATCATGACGCCCCCGCAGTCCTGATGAGATAACCGCCATGTTTGAGCTCACTGTCACGCCCCGCTTTTACGAAACCGATGCCTTTGGTCATGTGAACAACACTGTGGTCACCGGCTGGTTCGAAACCGGGCGGACGCCCCTGTTTCAATTGTTCGGGGGTGGCAGTGACCCGGCGTCCCTGCCCTTGATTCTGGCCCGGGTGGAAGTGGATTTTGTCGGCCAGATTTATTACGGCAGCGATGTACTGTTACGCACCGGCATCGAGAAAATCGGCAACAGCTCCTTCGTGGTGGCCCAGCAGGCCTGGCAGAACGGCAAGCTGGTGGCCCGTGGCAAGGCGGTGCAGGTCTACTTCGAGCATGACAAGCAGGCCTCGGCGCCAATCCCCGAGGCGTTTCGCCAGGTCCTCGCCGAGCATCAGGGGCCTCTGGCGGAAACCCTCTAATTTCCGACTTTGATCAGACCGATAGGCATGGCGCGCCTGTTACCTTGACGTTGCCACGCTACACTATCGGCCATACTGATCGCTTAACGTAATGGCAGCGAGGAACGGATGGCTTATCAGGGACAACAGAACTTTGATCACCGCCAGGCGCAGAGGCTGGGGGTGCTGATCACCAACCTGGGGACCCCGGATGCGCCGGAGACCGGCGCCCTGCGCCGCTATCTGCGTGAATTCCTCTCCGATCCGCGGGTGGTGGAAGTCCCCCGCTTGATCTGGTTCTTCATTCTCCACCTGGTGATTCTGGTGATCCGCCCGCCCCGTTCTGCCCATGCTTACAAAAGCGTCTGGACGGAGGCGGGCTCGCCGCTGATGGTGCACACCCAAGCCCAGTGTGCTGGCATCCGCGAGCGGTTGCAGAACAAATTCGGTGACGACATCGACGTCCGCTTTGCCATGCGTTACGGGAATCCTTCCATCACCAGCCAGTTGCAGGCCATGGAAGAGGCGGGGGTGCGCAAGCTGGTGGTGCTGCCCTTGTACCCGCAGTATTCCGCGTCCACCAATGCTTCCACCTTTGACGCCATTGCCAAGGACTTCATGCAACGGCGCTGGTTGCCTGATCTGCGCTTTATCAGCCACTACCCGGATTACCCGCCCTACATCGAGGCCATGGCCAACCACATCGAGGCGTTTCGTGCCGAACACGGTACGGCGGACAAGCTGATCTTCAGCTACCACGGTGTGCCGAAAAAATACCTGCTTAATGGCGACCCCTACTTCTGTGAATGCCACAAGACCTCGCGGCTGCTGGCGGAGCGGCTGGGCCTGGGCGACGACGACTGGCTCACTACCTTCCAGTCCCGCTTTGGCCGTGAGGAATGGCTGAAGCCCTACACCGACCACACCCTGATGGCGCTGCCAGAGCAGGGTGTGAAATCCGTGCAGGTGTTCTGCCCCGGCTTTTCCTCTGACTGCCTGGAAACGCTGGAAGAAATCGACGTGGAAAACCGGGGGTACTTCGAGGAGGCTGGCGGTGAGTCGTTTGCCTACATCCCGGCACTGAATGCAGAGCCCGGCCATATTGATGCGCTGGTCCAGCTGATTGAAGAGAATCTTCAGGGCTGGGAGCTGCCGGAAAATGATGCGGTCGGCCTGAACGAACGCCAACAACGGGCCCGCCAACAAGGCGCGGAAGATAGTTGATAATTGACAGTGGACAGTTGAAAGTTGACAGCTGCGCGATCAAAGTTCTGCCAGCCTAAAACGAAAGAGGCCGCGTCCATGGTCTGGGCGCGGCCTCTTTCGTTGCAGAACATGTATGGCTGTTCCGCGTAGCTGTCAACTTTCAACTGTCCACTGTCAATTCTTCTCCAGCCTGCGAACCAGCTCATCAGTAAACTCACTGGTGCTGGCGCGGCCGCCCAGATCCGGGGTGACGATTTCGCCTTCGCCGACTACCTGACGCACGGTGCGACGTAATTGTTTGGCCTTGTCATGCAGCTCGATGTAGTCGAGCATCAGGGCCCCGGCCAGCATGATGGCGGTGGGGTTGGCGATGCCCTGGCCGGCGATGTCCGGGGCGCTGCCGTGGACTGCTTCGAACAGGCCTCCATGCTCGCCGATGTTGGCGCCGGGGGCCACGCCCAGGCCGCCGATCAGGCCGGCACACAGGTCTGAAAGGATATCGCCGAACAGGTTGGTGGTAACGATCACATCGAAGCGATGGGGATTCATGGCCAGCTGCATGGCGCAGGCGTCCACGATCATTTCCTCGTGCTCCAGCTGCGGGTAGTCCTCGCGCACCTTGCGGGCCACATCGAGAAACAGGCCCGAGGTGGACTTCATGATATTGGCCTTGTGCACCACCGTGACCTTCTTGCGACCCTGTTTCACCGCCGTTTCGTAGGCAAAGCGCAGCAGGCGTTCGGACTCGGTGCGGGTGATGCGGCTGCGCAGTTCGGCGGTTTCGCCATCCTCGCTGACGGTCTGGCCCAGTCCGGAATAAATGCCTTCGATATTCTCCCGTACGGTCATGATGTCCACGTTGTCATAGCGGGACTTCACCCCGGGAATGGACAGGGCCGGGCGCACGTTGGCGAACAGGTCGAAGGTCTTGCGCAGGGTTACGTTTACTGAGGTGAAGCCACCACCCACAGGCGTGGTGATGGGCCCCTTAAGGGCCAGGCGATTGCGCCGGAGCACCGCCAGGGTCTCTTCGGGTACCAGATCCAGTCCCTTGTCCAGTGCTGCCTGGCCGGCAATGGCGTATTCGAATTCGAGTCCGCAATCCAGAGCTTTCAGTACCCGTACCGTGGCATCCACGATGTCCGGGCCGATTCCGTCGCCGGGAATAACGGTTACGGTGTTCTTGTTCATGCTGCCTCCTGATTGCGGAAAGGGTGTTGCAGGAATCTCATTGTGCCCGCTGCAGATGGCAAAATGAATGCCGACCAAGGTCGGAAGGGCAGGCGGCAGCGGCTTTGAAAGCGCGAAAAGCCTCTAGAAATGCGGCCCTGGACCTTCCTCGGACAGGGAGTCAAAGGGATTGCGCAGCCGGCAGGCCTTGATGGACAGGCAGCCGCAGCCGATACACTCATTGAGCTGGTCACGCAGCATGGTCAGATCATTGATGCGCTCGTCCAGATGCCCGCGCCATTTGGCGGACATGCGTTTCCAGTCGCGGGCAGTGGGACTGCGGCCATCGGGCAGCTCGGCCAGGGCCTCGGCAATCTCCGCCAGCGGTATACCGATACGCTGCGCAACCTTGATCACCGCCACCCGGCGCAGCACATCGCGATGATAGCGGCGCTGATTGCCGGCACTGCGTGAGCTCTGAATAAGGCCCTTTTTTTCATAGAAATGCAGGGCGGAAACAGCCACGCCGCTGCGTTCGGCGACCTCGCCCACGGTGAGTGCCTTGTGGATATCGTCTGCACAGGTGAGGGTCATGGTGAATTCCTTCAATGCGTGCTTTGACCTTAACCAAACTTCAGGTCTTATGCTGTCAAATTCTGCTCGTGAGCGCCAGCGAGAGACATTTATTTCGGGCATAATGAGGCGGGCTTTTCAACAGCCTGCTCACAGGTCCAACAAAGGAGAAAGTGGTGAGTGCTGTCATTTCCGTGAAAGACCTGAACAAGATCTATCAGGGCGGCTTTCAGGCCCTGAAGAACATCAATCTGGATATTCACGCCGGAGAGATCTTTGCTCTTCTGGGCCCCAACGGTGCCGGCAAGACCACCCTGATCAGCATCATCTGTGGCATCGTCAATCCTTCCAGTGGCACCGTGCTGGCGGACGGCTACGACATTGTGCGCGATTACCGTGAAGCACGCTCCGCCATCGGGTTGGTGCCCCAGGAACTGTCAACCGATGCCTTCGAGACGGTCTGGGATACGGTGAGCTTCAGCCGGGGCCTGTTTGGCAAACCCCGTAACGATGCCCATATCGAGAAGGTTCTGAAGGTGCTGTCCCTGTGGGACAAGCGGGACAACAAGATCATGATGCTGTCCGGCGGCATGAAGCGGCGGGTGATGATTGCCAAGGCACTGTCCCACGAACCCAAGATCCTGTTTCTGGATGAGCCTACTGCCGGGGTGGATGTGGAGTTGCGCCGGGAAATGTGGGAGATGGTGCGCCAGCTCCGCGAACAGGGCGTGACGATTATCCTGACTACCCATTACATCGAGGAAGCCGAGGAGATGGCAGACCGGGTGGGTATTATCCGCCAGGGAGAAATTATCCTGGTGGATGACAAGGCCCGTCTGATGCAGAAGCTGGGTCGCAAGCAACTCACCGTACATTTGGCCGAACCCCTGGAAAGTCTGCCAGCCGGTCTGGGCAGCGATGCGCTGGCCTTGTCGGACGACGGCTATGGGCTGATTTATACCTATGATGCCAACCAGGAAAGCACCGGCATTGCCGAGCTGCTGCGGGCATTGAATGCGGCGGGCATCGAGTTCAAGGATCTGCATTCCCGACAGAGTTCCCTGGAAGATATCTTTGTGGACCTGGTCCACAACGGCCAGCCCGCCACGGAAAACGCCACCCCAGCCGGAGAGGCCCGATGAAACTGAATATTTATTCCATTCGCGCCATCTACAAGTTCGAAATGGCGCGTACCTGGCGCACCCTGATGCAGAGCGTGGCCTCACCGGTGATCTCCACGTCCCTGTACTTTGTGGTGTTCGGCTCCGCCATTGGTTCGCGCATGGTGGAAATTGGCGGCGTCAGTTACGGGGCGTTTATTATTCCCGGCCTGATCATGCTTACCCTGATGACACAGAGCATTTCCAATGCCTCGTTCGGTATCTACATGCCCACGTTTTCGGGCACGATCTATGAGGTGCTGTCAGCGCCGGTCTCCTATGTGGAGATCGTCATCGGTTATGTGGGAGCAGCCGCGACCAAGTCATCGATACTGGGCGTTTTGATATTGATCACGGCGCGATTCTTTGTGGACTATGAGGTTCAGCATCCCTTCATGATGTTCGGCTTCCTGCTGCTTACCGCGATTACCTTCAGCCTGTTCGGGTTCATTATCGGCATCTGGGCGGATACCTTCGAGAAATTGCAGATCATTCCCCTGATGATCATTACCCCGCTGACCTTCCTGGGCGGCAGCTTCTATTCCATCGACATGCTGCCAACATTCTGGCAAACAGTGACCCTGTTCAACCCGGTGGTCTACCTGATCAGTGGTTTCCGTTACAGCTTCTTCGGCAGCGCCGACGTACACATCGGCATCAGCATCGGCATGACCCTGTTCTTCCTGGCGATCTGTATCGCGCTGGTGTGGTGGATTTTCCGGACAGGATATCGATTGAAGAGTTGATAATTGAGAATGGATAATTGATAACTTCGCGATAAACGTTTTCTTGTATTCAACGTAAGAGGCCGCGCCCAACCAATGGGCGCGGCCTCTATCATTTGAATCTATGACGAAAGAGCTTCGCGAGTTATCAATTATCCATTTTCAACTATCAATTGCAGTTAAGCGCTTATCTGCTCTCCCCGCAACTTCAACACATCCGCCTTCGGCGGCGCGCCAAACATGCGGCTGTATTCGCGGCTGAAGTGGGAGGGGCTTTCGTAGCCTACCCGGTAGCTGGCGGTGGCCGCTTCCAGTCCCTCGGTGAGCATCAGACGGCGGGCTTCGTAGAGGCGCAGTTTTTTCTGGAACTGCAGTGGCGACATGCGAGTGACCTGCTTGAAGCTGTGGAACAGGGTGGACTCGCTCATGTTGGCTTCTTCTGCCAGCTCCTTCACTCGCAATGGTTCGGTGTAGCGGCCACGCAGGGTGGAGATCACCCGGGAAATCCGGTTGGCCTGGGAGTCCGCAGCCACGAACTTGCGCATGCGCGGGCCCATCTCGCCGATCAGTGCCCGGTAGATGATTTCCCGCCGTGCCAGCGGTGCCAGCACCTGAATATCTTCGGGGGAATCCAGCAGGCTAAGCAGTCGGTACAGGGCGCCCTGCATGCGTTCGTCCATGTAGGACATGCACAGGCCGCAACTGATTTCCGGGCAAGGACTGTCCGGGTCGAAACTGGCTACCTTGTCACCCAGTTCCAGCACCAGGTCCGTTACCTCCTGCGGATCCACGGTGATCTTGGCAGCGAGATAAGGGCGATCCTTGCAGGCATCGACGATCTGCCCCTGCACCGGCAAATGCACGGAACTGGCCAGGTAGCTCATGGGGCCGTAGACAATTTCCCGGTCGCCGAGCTGAATGGTCTTGGTGCCCTGCAGAATAAAAATCAGTGAGGGTTCATAGACGGTGGAACCGCAGGCCGTCAGCCCATCAGAGCGATACAAGTCCACACCTTCGATAGCGGTTTGGCGCATGCCGCTGCCATCGGCCCAGCGACCGACGATATCAGCCAGTTGCTGCTGGGGTCCGGCGCTGAGATTGCGGGGTAACTCCGGGGTTGTCACGGTCATGGCCTGTCCTCCTGTTGCCGGCAGTATACGCAGAGCGCTGCCAGCCCGTGTGCCCATTGAGTCACTTTCTGCAGGATCAGGCAATCACTGCGCAGAAACCGGCAATACGTCATGGCTGCCTTGCGGGATATGACAAGCCGGGATGCTGGGTCCGGCTTGTCCAAAAGCCTGGCAGGTCAATACGGTATGCTCGGGGTAATGGCCTTTGAGTAAGGTTATTTGAGAATGCAGCCTGGTCGTCCAGCTCTTCCTGCATTGTTGTCACTTGCCTGAAATTACAATGAAAGGTGGCCTTCATATTGCCGGATCGCCCTTGCCGGGTTTATCACTTTTCGCCTTGCTAACAGAATCAGGCAATCTTCACGCAGTAACCCGCTACCGCCGAATTGGCGCCTCTCCGTATCTTGTCTTCTCTGACTGGCCGATCTGTTGGTGGTCGTTTGCTGTTCCGTCTGGCGTTCGGTCAGAGACAGCGACTATGAGGAAGATAGTAAAAGGGCGAGTCGAATCTGCATTGACCTCAACTTAGCTTGAGGAAATAGAGTTGCTGATCTGTTGGGGGGTGATTGGCTTCACGAGAGAACCAGTCATCCCGGTTTTTTTTGTGCGCTGTCGAATGTTGTCGTGGGTATTCGATAACCAGGCAGAGCTGGGTGGTGATAACAGGAGTTGCGGAAATGGAAAGTTTGAGTGGAGAAAGTGCCAGTGGAGCGGGTGTCTACTGGGGGCTGTTGGTGGCGTTAATGGCGGCCGTGTTTGTTGCCGGTTGCGATGCCCGTAGTGAAGCCGGGCAACAGATGCCGCCGCCGGAAGTGGATGTGGCCCAGGTGATTGCCGAGCCGGTGACCCTGTGGGAATCCTTTACCGGCCGTGTGGTGGCGCCGCAAACCGTGGAGCTGCGGCCGCGGGTCAGTGGCTATATCGACCAGGTGGCGTTTGAGGAAGGGGAGCCGGTGAAGGCCGGAGATCTGTTGTTCCAGATCGATCCGCGTCCTTACCGGGCACGTTTGCAGGCGGCTCGCGCAGAGCTGGAGCAGGCCAGAAGCCAGTTGGAACTGGCAAAGAGCGAAGCGGGCAGGGCGAAAACCCTGCTGGAAAGTCGCGCCATCTCCCGTGAGGAATATGACCAGCGTAGTGCTGCCCTGCTCAGTGCCAAAGCGCTGGTAAACGCTGCCCGTGCGGCGGTGGATACGGCGGAGCTGGATCTGCAATACACCCGCGTTACTGCCCCGGTGGATGGCCGTACCGGCCGTGCCATGGTGACCCGGGGCAATCTGGCCAATGCGGACCAGACCCTGCTGACCACGCTGGTGTCGGTGAATCCCATGCATGTCTATTTCGAGGCCGATGAACAATCCGCGTTCGAGAGCCAGCAGGTGCCTGGCGCGGGGAAGTCCGCCACGGTGCGGATCGGCCTGTCCGGGGAAGCCGGGTATCCGCACCGTGGCACGCTGGATTTTATCGACAACCGTCTCAACAGCGGCACCGGCACCCTCCAGTACCGGGCGGTACTGGACAACACGGCTGGCATTTTTAAGCCGGGCCAGTTCGCCCGCGTGGAAATGCCGGTGGCAAAACTGGACCGCGCCCTGCTGGTCAGCCGTAAGGCAGTAATGACCGATCAGGATCGTCGCTTTGTGTACGTGGTGGATGACAACAACCAGGTGGCGCGCCGGCAGGTGACTCCCGGGCGGTCGGTGGAGGATCTGCTGGTGATTCACCAGGGTCTGGAGAGCGGCGACCGGGTGATCGTCAACGGTATCCAGAAAGTGTTTGGCGATGGAATGCCGGTGCAGCCGAATCAGGTGGCCATGAGTGCCAGCAACGACGAGCAGTCCGCCATCGCGGTGGCCCAGCCGTAATTAATCAACGTCGGGCGGTCGCCCGGCGTCACAAGGGAACGACAAAGCGCGGCTGTGCTTCGGCACGGCTGACAGGAGTCTTTTGCCATGAATTTCTCGCGTTTCTTCGTCGACAGACCGATCTTTGCCGCGGTGTTGTCGATCATCATTTTTGCGGTGGGCCTGATCTCGCTGCCCAGCCTGCCGGTGAGTGAATACCCGGAAGTGGTGCCGCCATCGGTGGTAGTGCGTACGGTGTACCCCGGTGCCAACCCCAAGGTGATTGCCGAAACCGTGGCCACGCCGCTGGAGGAATCCATCAACGGCGTCGAGGGGATGATGTACCTCAAGTCCGTGGCCGGTTCCGATGGTGTGTTGCAGATGACGGTGACTTTTCGCCCGGATATTGATGCGGACGATGCCACCGTGCGGGTGCAGAACCGGGTGAGCCAGGCGCTGGCACGGTTGCCCGAGGATGTGCGGCGGCAAGGGGTCACCACCCAGAAGCAGTCGCCCACCTTCCTGATGGTGGTGCACCTGACTTCCCCGGATGGCCGCTACGACACGCTGTACCTGCGCAACTATGCACGGCTGCATGTGCGCGATGCACTGGCGCGGATTCGCGGTGTGGGCGATGCCCAGGTGTTTGGCGGCGGCGATTACGCCATGCGTGCCTGGCTGGACCCGGACAAGATTGCCGCCCGCAGTCTGACTGCCGCTGATGTGGTGGCGGCCATGCGCGAACAGAACGTGCAGGTATCTGCCGGTCAGCTTGGCGCGGAACCCATGCCAAGCAGTGATTTCCTTACCCTGATCAATGCCCAGGGACGGCTGCGTACGGTGGAAGAGTTTGGTGACATCGTCATCAAGAGCGGTGCCGATGGCGAGATCGTACGCCTCTCCGATGTGGCACGGCTGGAGCTGGGCGCCGGGGATTACACTCTGCGCGCGCAACTGGACAGCAAGGATGCGGTAGCCATTGGTATCTTTCAGGCCCCCGGCGCCAACGCCCTGGAAATTCGCGAGCAGGTGGTCAGCACCATGGACGAAATCGCCACTCGGTTTCCGGCCGGGGTGGAATACGAAACCGTCTATGACACCACCATCTTTGTCAGTGATTCCATCAAGTCAGTCATCAAGACTCTGCTGGAAGCGGTGCTGCTGGTGGTGCTGGTGGTGACCCTGTTCCTGCAGACCTGGCGGGCTTCCATTATCCCTTTGCTGGCGGTACCCATTTCCATCGTCGGGACATTTGGCGCGCTCTATCTGCTCGGTTATTCCATCAACACCCTGACCCTGTTCGGTCTGGTATTGGCCATCGGTATCGTGGTGGATGATGCCATCGTGGTGGTGGAAAACGTGGAGCGAAATATCGAGGAAGGGCTGACGCCCCTGGCCGCTGCCCACCAGGCCATGAAGGAAGTGTCCGGCCCCATCGTGGCTATCGGCCTGGTGTTGTGTGCGGTGTTTGTGCCCATGGCATTTCTGGATGGGGTTACCGGGCAGTTCTACCGGCAGTTTGCAGTGACCATCGCCATTTCCACGGTGATTTCCACGATCAATTCGTTGACCCTGTCGCCGGCGCTGGCAGCCATGTTGCTCAAGCCTCATAGCGCGCCGAAGGATCGCCTGACCAAAATTATCGATGCCGTGTTTGGCTGGTTGTTCCGGCCGTTCAATCGCTTCTTCAACGCCAGCTCGGAGCGCTATCAGAGTGGTGTGGCCCGTTCCCTGCGCCACCGTGGCATGGTGTTCGTGATCTATGCGCTGTTGCTGGCGGGTACCGGGTTGATGTTCAAGGTGGTGCCGCCGGGCTTTATTCCCACCCAGGACAAGATGTACCTGATCGCCGGGGTAAAACTGCCGGAAGGCGCGTCTCTGGAGCGCACGGACCAGTTGCTGCAGCGGGTGGTGGATATTGGCATGGAGACCGAAGGGGTGTCCCACGCGGTGGCCTTCCCCGGGCTCAACGCTTTGCAGTTCACCAACACGTCCAATACTGGCCTGGTGTTCTTCCCGCTGGAGCCCTTTGATCAGCGCAGCCGGACTGCCGCGCAGATCAATGAAGAAATCAACGGGCGCATCGCCGGCCTCAAGGAAGGTTTTGCCTTCTCCTTTATGCCGCCACCGATTCTCGGTCTGGGCAATGGTAATGGCTACCAGATGTTCATCGAGGACAGGGGCAACCTGGGCTATGGCGAGCTGCAGAATGCAGTGAATGCCATGCAAGGGGCCATCGCCCAGACACCGGGCATGGGTTTCCCGATCACCAGCTACCAGGCCAATGTGCCGCAGTTGAATGCGGCGGTGGATCGCGAACGGGCCAAGGCCCAGGGCGTGCCGCTCACCGGGTTGTTCGATACCCTGCAGACCTATCTGGGCTCCACCTACGTGAACGACTTCAACCGTTTCGGACGCACCTGGCAGGTGATCGCCCAGGCGGATGCGCCGTTCCGTGACAGCGTCGCCGACATCGCCAACCTGAAGACCCGCAACATCCATGGCGAGATGGTGCCCATCGGCTCCATGGTCACCATCAGCGAGGATTTCGGTCCGGACCCGGTGCTGCGCTACAACGGTTACCCGGCAGCGGACCTGGCCGGTGAGGCGGACCCCACCATGCTGTCCTCCGCCCAGGCCATGGACGTGCTGAGCAACATCGCCGAAGACGTGTTGCCCGCCGGCATGACGTTCGAATGGACCGACCTGAGCTACCAGCAGGCCACCCAGGGCAATGCGGCGTTGCTGGTGTTCCCGCTGTCGATCCTGCTGGTGTTCCTGGTGCTCGCCGCCCTGTACGAAAGCTGGACCCTGCCGCTGGCGGTGATCCTGATCGTGCCCATGTGCATGCTCTCGGCGCTGCTCGGTGTGTGGTACTTCCAGGGCGACAACAACATTTTCGTGCAGGTGGGCCTGGTGGTGTTGATCGCGCTGGCCTGCAAGAACGCCATCCTGATCGTGGAATTTGCCCGCGAGCTGGAGCTGCAGGGCAGGGGTGTGGTGGACGCGGCGCTGGAAGCCTGCCGCCTGCGGCTGCGGCCCATCATCATGACGTCCATCACCTTTACCGCTGCCGTGGTACCGCTGGTGCTGGGTAGTGGTGCCGGATCGGAAGTGCGTCAGGCACTGGGTGTGGCCCTGTTCTTCGGCATGCTCGGGGTGACCCTGTTCGGCTTGTTCCTGACGCCGGTGTTTTATGTGGCATTGCGCAAGCTGGCCGGCGGCAAGCCGCCGGTGAGCCAGCATGCATCCACCATGGATGGCGATCCCCATGGTCGCCTTGAAGGAGAGAGCCATGCGTAAGTTTTCTGTCGCCGCGGTCACTCTGTTGCTGAGTGCCTGTGCCGTGGGCCCGGACTATCAGGCGCCGCCCACCCCGGAGCCGGAGGCGTTCCATGCAGCCGAGCTGACGGCGGCATCCCGGCAGCCGGCCGAGCAACAGTTCTGGGCCGGCTTCGAAGACCCGCTGCTGGGGCAACTGATCGACCAGACCCTGGCCGCCAACCACAGCCTGC
>NZ_JABURH010000057.1 GCF_014762765.1 Alcanivorax sp. | reverse complement strand
AACAGGCCGGCAATGGAGCTTCCAAAGGACATAGGCGCCTCGGATCCAGAGTCAGGTAGAAATCAGTGTCCCACTTTCCCGGGGCGTCGCCCATAGGGAGAGGAGCTCGGGTCATGGCACGACCGTGCGTCTGTCACGGATGTGTCATGAAGCTGGCCGCGAGTATAGTCAAAGGCGTCGGGGCTGTCAGGGTTTACCTGTTATCGTTACAGTACTACAAAATAATGAGACAGGCGGCTCTGCCCGCCCACGACCCGGAGAGTTTCCGTGAACGCCACTGCCAACCCCGCCAAACTGGATGGTCTGCTGATTGATGTGCGCTGGCTGATGCGCGAGTTGCTGGAAGAAGGGCGTGTCAGTCAGGAAGACTTCAATGTCATTTCCACCACGCCGCGGGAAAAGAAGGAACTGAACTGGCATCCGATCCAGGTGCTGGCCAAGTACCGGCTCACCGATCGGACCAATACCCACCAGTTGCTGGATGTGGACTTCCTGACCCACTGGCTGGGAGAAAAGGCGGGTATGCCGGTGTGTCACATTGATCCACTCAAGGTGCATGTGGACCAGGTGACCAATGTGATGAGCTACGCCTTTGCCGAACGTCACGGCATCGTGGCGGTGGAGGTGCTGCGGGACAAGGTGGTGGTGGCCTGCGATCAGCCCTTTGTGCGCGACTGGCAGGCCCACCTCAAGCAGGTGCTGCGTGATCGGGAGCTGGAGGTGGTGCTGGCCAATCCGGAGCAGCTGCGCCGTTACCGCGTTGAATTCTACAACCTGAGCCGTTCCATCGCCGGGGCTTCCGGCAACACCGGCCAGGAAATGTCCGGTATTACCAACTTCGAGCAGTTGCTGGAAGTGGGTAAGGGGCATCACGACGCGGACGACCAGCACATCGTCAATATCGTGGACTGGATTCTGCAGTACGCGTTTTCCCAGCGGGCCAGCGATATCCACCTGGAGCCCCGCCGGGAGACCGGCAAGATGCGTTTCCGGATCGATGGCGTGCTGCACGATGTCTACGAACTGCCGGCGGCGATCATGGCGGCGGTGACCAGCCGGTTGAAGATTCTCAGCCGCCTGAATGTGGCGGAAAAACGCAAGCCCCAGGATGGTCGCTTGAAGACCAAGTCCCCGGAAGGGGACGAGATCGAATTGCGTATCTCCACCCTGCCCACCGCCTTCGGGGAAAAGATGGTGATGCGGGTGTTCGACCCGGATGTGCTGGTGCGCAGCTTCGAGCAGATGGGTTTTACTACCGAGGATTACCAGGCCTGGCAGCGCATGACGTCCCATCCCCACGGGATCATCTTCGTCACCGGGCCCACCGGTTCAGGCAAGACCACCACCCTGTATTCCACCCTCAAGCAGCTGGCCACCAGCGAGGTGAATGTCTGCACCATTGAGGATCCCATCGAAATGGTGGAGCCCAGCTTCAACCAGATGCAGGTGCAGGCCAATATCGACGTGAGTTTTGCCCAGGGGGTCAAGGCCATGCTGCGCCAGGACCCGGATATCATCATGATCGGCGAGATCCGCGACCTGGCCACGGCGGACATGGCGATCCAGGCGGCGCTGACCGGTCACCTGGTGCTGTCCACCCTGCACACCAACGATGCCCCATCTTCCATTACCCGTCTGGTGGATCTGGGCGTGCCGCCCTACATGATCAGCGCCACGGTGCTCGGGGTGATGGCCCAGCGTCTGATTCGCACCCTCTGCCCCCATTGCAAGGAGGCAACGGAGACCGATGTGCAGGCCTGGGAGGAGCTGGTGCGCCCCTTCAAGATGAAGCCGCCGGAAGTGCTCTACCGCCCGGTGGGCTGTCTGGAATGTCGGGATACCGGCTACCTGGGGCGCATGGGGGTGTATGAAGCCATGCCCCTTAACACCAGCCTGAAAAACCATATTTCCCGGGGCTCTGAACTGGAAACCCTGACTCGCCAGGCCCTCAAGAACGGTATGAAGCCCCTGCGCATTAGTGGTGCCATGAAAGTGGCCAAGGGTCTGACCACCATTGAAGAGGTGATGCGGGTGACGCCATCCCAGGATATTTTGCTGGGGTGAATCAGCTGCAAGTTTCAAGCTACAAGGTACAAGGCGCGGAGGGAGGTGGTGCCATCTGGTTCGCTCTGGTTCCGCGCTGAATGCTCGATGATTGCCCCTGATTATTGGTCGCTGCGGGCGATGTGGCGTGCACGGTTTCGGTCGGCGTGAGCAAGGGAAAGCCCCGCTGTCGCTAGCATGGGCTCTTCAGAGTTGGCTGATTGCCATTGATTTCAGCGCGAAGCACCAAGGTTACAATGGCTTGCCGACCGTTCCCCGTGTTGCAGCTTGAAGCTTGAGGCTTGCATCTGCTGCTTGTAGCTTGCAGCCCGCCGTATAACAATAGCCGCCCATGAAAGAACCCCAATATCACGCTCTGCCGGATGAATTGTCGGTGCTGGTCAGCCAGCACTGGCAGCACTTTGTGGAATCCGGTCATCGTATCCCCGACGCCCTGCTTGATGACCTGCCCCGGGTGTGGGCGGGCTCTGACTATGTGGCGCAACAGTTTCAGCGTGATCCGGGCCTGGGTCAGTGGCTGCTGGACAGTGACCCGAGCCAGCCTCTGGCAGAGGATTCCCTGCGGCAGACCGTGCGCGACTTGCTGGCAGTGTGCCACAACGAGGACGAGCTCAAGCGGGCCCTGCGTCGTCTGCGTCACCGGCACATGGTGCGCATCATCTGGCGGGATCTGGCCGGGATAGGGGACTACCACAGCACCGTGGCGGATCTGTCGTTGCTGGCGGATACCCTGATTCAGGAAGCGCTCGCTGTGCTGCACGGCTGGGCCTGTGAGAAAAGCGGCACCCCCATGGGTCCGGATGGCAAGCCAGTGCAGCTGGTGGTGCTGGCCATGGGCAAGCTGGGGGCGCGGGAGCTGAATCTGTCCTCGGATATCGACCTGATCTTTGCCTATGAGCATGAAGGGGAGCTCGAGGGCGAACGGCGCAGCCTGAGTCACCACCAGTTTTTCGTGCGCCTGGGTCAGCAGTTGATCAAGGCCCTGGACCAGCCCACCGCGGATGGCTTCGTATTCCGGGTGGACATGCGCCTGCGGCCCTGGGGCAAGAGTGGTGTGCTGGCCATCGGTTTCGACGCCATGGAAGGGTATTACGAAACCCAGGGCCGTGAGTGGGAGCGCTATGCGCTGATCAAGATGCGTCCGGTGGGTGGTGATCTGCAGGCCGGCAAACGCCTGATCAAGCGGCTCAACCCCTTCGTCTATCGCCGCTATATCGACTACGGCGCCTTCCATTCCCTGCGCGAGATGAAATCCCTGATCGAACGGGAAGTGAACCGCAAGGGCATGCAGGCGGATGTGAAACTGGGCGCCGGTGGCATCCGAGAAGTGGAATTTATCGTCCAGGCCTTCCAGTTGATCCGTGGCGGCCAGTTGCCGGCCCTGCGGGAACCGAATCTGATCAAGGTGCTGCCGCAACTGGTGGAGCTGGAGTTGCTGCCGGAGGACGTGGCCGAGGAGCTCACCGAAGCCTATCTGTTCCTGCGGGATGTGGAGCATCGACTGCAGGGGATTGCGGATAAGCAGACCCAGCGCCTGCCTGACGACGAGCTGGGCTGGCAGCGTCTGACTTTTGCCATGGGCTTCTCCGCCCGCGCCGCCTTCGAGCGCAAGTTGCGGCGTTACCGGGAAAGCGTGCGTCATCATTTCAGCCAGGTGATCGCCGACCCGGAACAGGAAACCGACGCCGCCCAGGGCGCCGATCAGGAGCTGCTGGATCTGTGGCTGGGCGAGCTGGATGAGGCCCAGGCCGTGGCTCAACTGGAAGCCATCGGCGTGCAGGAGGGCGACAAGGTCTACGCCCATTTGAATGATTTCCGCGAGAGCCGCTCGGTGCAGAACATGCAGGCGATCGGTCGCGAGCGGCTGGACCGGCTGATGCCCCTGCTGCTGGAGGCCCTGGGTTACCAGGGTCACGGGGAAACCACCGTAGTACGACTGCTGGCTTTTGTGGAGGCGGTGCTACGCCGTAGCGCCTACATTGCCCTGTTGGTGGAAAACCCCAGCGCCCTGACCCAGTTGGTGAAACTGTCCGGAGCCAGCCCCTGGATCGCCGAGCGCCTTACCCTGCATCCGGTGCTGCTGGATGAGCTGCTGGACGTGCGCACTCTCTATTCGCCGCCGGAGCGGGCGGAGCTGGATGACGAGCTGCGCCAGCAGCTGCTGCGGGTGGCCGAGGATGATCTGGAACAGCAGATGGAGGTGCTGCGTAACTTCAAGCAGGCTCATCTGCTGCGGGTGGCGGCCTCGGAAGTCACCGAGGTGCTGCCACTGATGAAGGTCAGTGACTACCTCACCTGGCTGGCGGAAAGCATTCTCAACCAGGTAGTGATGCTGGCCTGGGAGCCGCTGGTGGAACGCCATGGTCGTCCCTCGCGCATCGACGGCCAGCCCTGCAACCCGGATTTTGTGGTGGCGGGTTACGGCAAGCTGGGCGGCATCGAGCTGGGGCACAACTCCGATCTGGACCTGGTGTTTCTGCACGATGCGGCCAGTAGCGGCATGACCGATGGCGACAAGCCGGTGGCCAACGAACAGTTCTATGCCCGCCTGGGCCAACGCATCATTCATATTCTGTCCACCCGCACCATGAGCGGCCAGCTGTACGAAGTGGATATGCGCCTGCGCCCCTCCGGTAGTGCCGGCTTGCTGGTTAGTTCCATGGATTCGTTCGAGAAATACCAGCTCAACGATGCCTGGACCTGGGAGCATC
>NZ_JABURH010000126.1 GCF_014762765.1 Alcanivorax sp. | reverse complement strand
ACCACATACCAGTCGCGCTTTACGCTTTCCGGTTTTGCGCTGTAGGTCTTCATGGAATTCTGCCCTAAATTCAATATGTTACGGGTAGCAAACACCCGCCGGCGACGGTTCCGCCGGGCAAGAGAGCGCGAATTCTACCCAAGCCCCCCACAGAACACAAGCGGTTCAGGGGCTTTTGTTGTCATGACGTTTACTGCCTGACTACAGGTCAGTTCCCACCATTGTGCCGCAACCTGCAGCATGATGAGATTGGCGCCCATTCTAACCGTGCCTACCGGCCCCCTTGCAAGGAGTTCGCCATGGAATACCGCCGTCTTGGACGTACTGATCTGAATGTGAGCAGCCTGTGCCTGGGCAGCATGACCTGGGGAAGCCAGAACACGGCCGATGAAGGGCACGCCCAGATGGACATGGCGCTGGACCACGGCATCAATTTTTTTGATACCGCCGAGATGTACGCCGTGCCGGCCAGCCCGGAAACCTCATTCCGCACCGAAACCATTATCGGCGACTGGTTTGCCCGCACCGGCAACCGCGATAAGGTCATCCTGGCCACCAAGGCCGCCGGCCCCGGCGACTATGTAAAGCACATTCGCGGCGGCCCCCGTTTTAGCGCAGAGAGCCTGCAAGGCGCCCTGGAGGGCAGCCTCAAGCGCTTGCAGACCGACGTCATCGACCTGTACCAGCTGCACTGGCCGGAACGCACCACCAACTACTTCGGGCGGCTGGGCTACAAGCACCGGGACGGGGAGGACGGCATTGCCATCAGCGATACCGTGGCCGCCCTCAAACAATTGGTGGATGCCGGCAAGATCCGCCATTGGGGCCTGTCCAACGAAACCCCCTGGGGCACCATGACCTTTCTGCGCGAAGCGGAGAAGATCGGCCTGGCCCAGCCGGTCAGCATCCAGAACCCCTACTCCCTGCTCAACCGCAGCTTTGAAGTGGGCCTGGCGGAAATCGCCCACCGCGAGCATGTCGGCCTGCTCGCCTACTCGCCCCTGGCCTTCGGCATGTTGACCGGCAAGTACCGCAACAACCAGTGGCCCAAGGGAGCACGGCTGACAGAGGTCAAACAATTCAGCCGCTACACCAACGAACAGGCCAGCGCGGCCACCGACGCCTACTGCCAGCTGGCAGAAGAGCGCGGCCTGAGCCCCACTCAGCTGGCACTGCAATTTGTCACCACCCGCCCTTTTGTGACCAGCAACATCATCGGTGCCACCAGCCTGTCCCAGCTGGAGGAAAACCTGAAAAGCGTGGACCTGCCCTGGGACCGGGATCTGGAAAAAGCGCTGGAAGCTATCCATAACCGCTTTCCGTACCCGGCACCCTGACATCAGCAGCCGCCGCGCCCAATACCTGGGCGCGGCGCGTCACACCTGAATGCCTTAATACACCTCCGCCTCGGCTCCCATCCTGGGGACGAACCGAGCCCAGCGAGGCTACAGCGGTTTCAAAAACCCTGTTCTTCCTGAAACCTGTCGAGCGCTGGCATCCCGAATCGCCCTGCGGGCGATTTCCACGCTGGAGCGCGGCTCGCCCCTCAAGAGGTGTTATTGCATCGCTCACCCTTCGGGCCGCCTTTGGCGTTATTCCGCTACGCTCCGTTCCTACAGCAGCTTTGTAGCCACCTACTGACCCACATAGAACCGTTGACGAGACAGTCTTGCTCATGCAATGTTAACGGCGTTAACTTTAACCAATGAGAGATCATGGCACGTACGGCATACCACCACGGCGACCTTCATCAGCAGGCTCACGAGCTGGCACTGACCATTGTTCGCGAGCAGGGTGACGGCGCCATCAGCCTGCGCGCCCTGGCCAGGCAGCTTGGCGTCAGCGCGCCGGCGCTGTATCGCCACTATGCCGACCGGGAAAGCCTGCTGGCCGAACTGGCGATCAGCGGTTTCCAGACCTTGCGTCAGCATTTGCTGGCCGTGGACCAGCAAGACAGCCGCAGCGCCCTGATCGGCATCGGCCTGGCCTACGTGGCCTTCGCCCGGGAGGAGCCCAACCTGTACCGACTCATGTTCGGCGGACGGGTGCTGCCGCGCGGCGCCCACCCGCGACTGGATCAGGCCGGGCTGGCCGCCTTTCAGGTACTGGAAGACACCGTGGCAAACGGCCAGCAGCGGGGTTATCTGAAAGCGGCCCCCCTGTCCTTGCTTACCGCCGCCGCCTGGTCCCTGGTGCACGGGCTGTCGCAACTGACCATCGACGGCCACCTGCCCGGCCCTGACACCGAACCGCAACTGGCAGCGGGCATTACCGCCCTGCTGCTGGATGGCAGCATTGAACGTTCCAACAAGGAGCCCACCCCATGAGCAGCCCCACACCCAGTACCCTTCGCGTTGGCCGACGTTACCGGGCCAACCGCCTGGACGGCCCCTATGACGCCATTGTCATCGGCTCCGGTATCGGCGGCCTGACCGCCGCCGCCTGCCTGAGCAAAATGGGCAAGAAGGTAATCGTGCTCGAACAGCACTACACCGCCGGCGGCTTCACCCACAGCTATGACCGCAATGGCTACGAATGGGATGTGGGGGTTCACTACATTGGCGACATGGGCGCCAAACACACCCTGGCCCGCCGCCTGTTTGACTATGTTACCGACGGCCAACTGCAATGGGCGGCCATGGACGATCACTACGACCGACTCTTTATCGGCGATCGCCAGATCGATCTGGTCGCCGGGCCCGAGGCCTTTGCCAAGGAACTGAAAAGCCAGTTTCCCGATGAAGAGCAGGCCATCGACAGCTATCTGGATTATCTCTCCCAGGTGGCAAAGGCCATGCCCGGTGTCACCCTGGCCAAGGTACTGCCGAACCTGATGGCCGGCCCGTTTCGGTATCTGGCCCGCCGCAAGGCCCCCGACTTTCTCAACCGCACCACCCGGGAAGTACTGGAAACCCTCACCGGCAACCAGGAATTGATCGCTGCCCTGACCGGCCAGTGGGGCGACAACGGCCTGGTGCCCGATGACTCCAGCTTTATCATCCACGCCCTGATTGCCCGGCATTACCTCTACGGCGGCTACTATCCGGTGGGCGGCGCCTCGGAAATGGCCAAGACCATTATCCCGGTGATCCAGCAAGGCGGCGGCGAAGTGTTCACCTATGCGGACGTGAAAGAAATCCTGGTCGAAAACGGCAAGGCGGTGGGGGTGCGCATGGCCGACGGCCAGGCCATCCACGCCCCCGCCGTGATCAGCAACGCCGGCGTCTTCAATACGTTCGGGCCACTGCTGCCGGATAACGCGCCCCACAAGGCGTTCTACCAGAACAAACTGGGGCAGGTGCAACGCTCCATGGCCAGCGTCTGCCTGTATATCGGCCTGCAGGACACGGCGGAGAACCTGGCGCTGCCGAAAACCAACTTCTGGATCTACCCGGGTGCAGATTACCGTGGCCAGGTTGAGAATTTTCTCGCCGCCCCGGACAGCCACGATATTCCGCTCACCTATATATCCTTTCCCTCCGCCAAGGATCCCAGCTTCGCGGAGCGCTACCCGGGCCGGGCCACTATCGAGATCGTGGCACCCGGGCCATTCGAGTGGTATCAGGACTGGGCGGACCAGCCCTGGGGTAAACGCGGGGAGGATTACGAGGCAAAGAAGGACGCCTATGCCCAGCGTCTGCTGGAAAAGCTCTACGAAAAGATGCCCCATTTACGTGGCAAGGTGGATTACTACGAACTGTCCACGCCCTTGTCCACGGACTATTTCTGCCGCTACAGCACCGGCGAGATCTACGGACTGGACCACACGCCAGAACGGTTTGAGCAGGACTGGCTGAAACCGAAGACCCGCCTCCCGGGCCTCTACCTGACCGGCCAGGACATCATGACCTGCGGCGTGGTTGGCGCCATGATCGGCGGCCTGCTCACCACCGTTGCCGTGAGCGGCCTGAAAGGCCTGCCGCTGGCCAAGAAAATGTTTGTGGGGTAACCCATGCACCTACCCTTCTGGCTCAGTATCACCCTGCTCGCGCCGCTGCTGGTCTGGCAGGGCAAACGGACCCGCCGCACCACCCCACGCTTGCCGGAGGCCCACGGCGACCCGCACGGCCAGTACGGTGACGGGGAGCCTGCATGGCAACTGCTGGTGCTCGGCGAATCCACTGCTGCCGGGGTAGGCGTAACGCATCATCAAGATGGCCTGGCCAGCCAGCTGGCCCGGCAATTACATCAACAAAGCCGGCGCACCATTGGCTGGCGCAGCCATGGCATTAACGGTATTCGCCTGCAGGCCCTGCTGGACCATCTGAAGACCATCCAACTGGCGCCGGCAGATGCCATCCTGCTCAGCATGGGCGTCAATGACACCACCGGGCTGACACCCAGGCGCCGTTACCGTCAACAGCTGTTGGCCCTGGGCGCGCAACTGCCTGGCCCCTTGTTCCTGCTTAGCGTACCGCCAATGCACCGTTTTACCGCCCTGCCCACGCCTCTGCGACAGCTACTGGGCTGGCGAGCCAGACAACTGGATGCCATTCAGCGGAAGCTGGCCGCGGAGCAGCCCGATGATTTTATCTATCTGGGCTACCCGGCAATGACGGATCCAACCCTGCTGGCCGAAGACGGCTACCACCCGGGCATCAAGGGATATCAGGCCATGGCCACCGCGCTGGCGCCGGCACTGACGGCGAGACTGCAGACGGCGAAGTAGATCAGATTCCGCGTGATGGACGAACATAAAAAAGGCCCTGCAAGCAGGGCCTTTTGGGTGGGACGAAGCTAGCGATCAGAAGCGGTAGCTAAGCTGCGCGCCGATCACATCCGCATCCAGTTCGTAGGT
>NZ_JABURH010000196.1:28273-39640 GCF_014762765.1 Alcanivorax sp. | reverse complement strand
AGATCCAGAATATCGAATAAGCCCCGCGCCACTCTTCTTTTTCAGAAACCGATATCCCGGTAATGCCGGGAGACTTTTTCAATGGCGATCACATAGGCCGCCATCCGGTAATCGTCGATCTTCGGATTCTCGTTACGGGTACGGATGATTTCCTGCAGGGCCAGGCGCATGGAGTCATCCAGCCCCGAACGTACAAGGTCGAACTCGTCGGCGCCACGGGCCAGTTCCTTGACGATATGCTCCGGCACCTTGGTATCGGTGGCCTGCTCAATGGCATCAATCACATGCTGACCGCGGGCTTCGTGGAAACGCTTGTCCAGGCGCCCGAAACGCACGTGGTTCAGGTTTCGAATCCATTCGAAGTAGGAAACGATCACGCCGCCGGCGTTGCAGTAGGCATCAGGAATGATTTCCACGCCCTTTTCGCGAAGAATCCGGTCCGCCTCAAAGGTCACCGGACCGTTGGCCGCTTCCGCGATCAGTTTGGCCTGAATGCGCGGCGCGTTTTCGGTGGTAATGACCCCTTCCAGCGCCGCCGGAATCAGGATGTCACAGTCGCGTTCCAGCGCCTGAATCCCTTCCTCCAGATAATCGCCATGGGCAAAACCCTTTACCCCCCCGCTTTCCACAATGTGCTGGCGTACCGCCCCCACATTGAGGCCGTCTTCATTAATGATGGCGCCATCACGTTCGATGATCGCAGTGATCAGACAGTCATCCTCGGTTTCCAGAAAGTGGGCAGCGTGATAACCCACGTTACCCAGCCCCTGAACAATCACGCGTTTGCCTGCCAGTGAACCGGACAGCCCGGCACGCTTGATTTCTTCCGGGTGACGGAACAGTTCGCGCAGCGCGTATTGCACGCCCCGGCCGGTGGCCTCATTACGGCCACGGACCCCACCATGCTCCACCGGCTTGCCGGTGAGCGCGCCCATATAATTGATGTCGTTGGGGAACATCTGCTTGTAGGTGTCCACCATCCAGCCCATTTCCTGGGGGCCGGTACCCATATCCGGGGCCGGCACATTCACCGACGGGCTCAGGTAGCCCTTGTTGATCAGCTCACGGGCAAAGCGACGGGTGATGGCTTCCAGCTGGTGACGCTCATATTTTTTCGGGTCGATCACCAGCCCGCCCTTGGAGCCGCCGAAAGGTACGTCGACGATGGCGCACTTGTAAGTCATCAGCGCCGCCAGCGCTTCCACTTCGTCCTGATCCACAATGGGGGCGTAACGAATACCGCCCTTGGAGGGCAGCCGGTGATCACTGTGGGTGGCACGCCAACCGGTGAAGATCTCGGCCTTGCCGTTGATCTCCACAGGGAAAGACACCTGCACTACGCTCTGGCACACCTTCATGGCGTTGCCCATGCCCTCATCGAGACCCATGATGCCGATGGCATGATCGACCATGTGTTCAACGCTTTCCCGAAATGACATGCCCTGCTGGGCAAACTTGGTATCGCTCATGGCTGCTCCGTCAGTCCTGTTGTTCTTGGTAGGACTTGAACATTAGCAGCGCTTTGCCAGCAAGGGTGTTTGTGCTTTGTTATGCCCTGTTAACGTGCACGGAGGTACCAGTCAGCGCGGCACCGCCAGCACCGCAAAGGTGTCGCCCACATTCACCTGGGCCGGATGACGACGGCCGATCAGCAGGCCATCACAAGGCGCGCAATACTCCACTGGCGGCTCGCCGGTACGCTCCAGGGAATGCACCCGGGCCAGCACATCGCCGGCGCGGACGCTGTCACCCAGGGCCACGGCAAATTCCAGCAACCCGCGATGTTCGCTGATCCGGTAATACTCACTGCCGGGAATCTCCAGGGCCTGTGACGCCACCACCGACGGATCGCCGGGCAATATACCGGCAAAGCGCAGCAGGTTGTCCACGCCGTGCTCCGCCAGCGCCACGGTCTCCGGCGTGGTCGTGCCACCGCCGCGCAGTTCCGTGCTGACAAACACCGTGCCGCAGGCCTCCACCACACTGTCGTAAAGCACGTCGCCTTCCAGCTCCGCCATGAACAGGGTGTAAGGCGCACCAAAGGCCGTAGCCGCGGCCAGGCAACGGGCTTCGAACGCCCGGTCGGCCATGCGGTGGGTGGCGGCAAAAGGCAGCAGATCCAGGGTACGGCCACCGGAGTGGATATCCAGCGCCAGATCACACAGCGGCACCAGATAACGGGTGAGATAGTCGGCGATCTTTTCCGTCAGGGTGCCTGCCGGATTGCCGGGGAAGGCGCGATTCAGATTGCCGCCATCCAGGGGCGAAGTGCGGGTGCCGTTGAGCACCGCCGGATGATTCAGCATCGGCACGATAATCACCCGCCCGCGAATATCTTCCGGCTGAAGACGGTTGGCCAGCTTCAGCAAGGCGGTGATGCCTTCGTACTCGTCACCGTGATTGCCGCCGGATAGCAAGGCAGTAGGGCCCTCACCATTGCGCACCACGGTGATGGGGATCATCACATTGCCCCAGGCGGAGCCGTCGTGGGAATGGGGCAGTTTGAGAAAACCGTGCTGAACGCCGTCCCGGTCGAAATCCACGGTGGCAGTGATGGGGCTGTCTTGCATAACGGCATCGGGTCCGAGGCTGAGAATGTTGGCGGGGGCGTCTGTCACGCCCCCGGTTACTCTCTATGATGCGCGCTTTTCCGGGATCGCGAACAGTGCAATTTCGCTCTGTCACCGATACCGGAATTCAAGGCCTTCCGGCTCAGAAGTCGTCGGTGACCGCCCCTTCACTGGCGGAGCCCACCAGGCGTGCATATTTTGCCAGCACACCACGGGTGTAACGGGGCGGCGGTTGCTGCCAGTTGGCTCGCCGGCGGGCCAGTGCCTCGTCGGACAGGTCCACGGTGAGCGTATTGGCCTCGGCATCAATGGTGATGCGGTCGCCGTCTTCCAGCAGCGCCAGCGGGCCGCCATCAAACGCCTCCGGTGTCACATGCCCCACCACGAAGCCATGACTGCCGCCGGAGAAACGGCCGTCAGTGATCAGGGCCACGTCATTGCCCAGACCCCGGCCCATGATCGCCGATGTGGGAGTGAGCATTTCGCGCATGCCCGGGCCGCCACGGGGGCCCTCGTAGCGGATCACCACCACATCGCCGGCAACTACGGTACCGTCATTGATCCGTGCCTGGGCCTCCTCTTCCGAACCGAACACCCGCGCCGAGCCGGAAAAGTGGGTTCCTTCCTTGCCGGTGATCTTGGCCACCGCCCCCTCTGGAGCCAGGTTGCCGTAGAGAATGCGCAGGTGACTTTCCGATTTCAGTGGTGCGGACAACGGCGCAATAATGTCTTGCTCCGACGGATACGGCGCCACCCCCGCCAGGTTCTCCGCCAGGGTGCGACCGGTGACAGTCAGACAATCGCCATGCAGCAGGCCGGCTTCCAGCAAGATTTTCATCAACGGCTGAATACCGCCGATGGCCACCAGCTCGCTCATCATGTACTGGCCACTGGGGCGCAGGTCCGCCAACACCGGCACCCGCTTGCCAATCTCGGTAAAGTCGTCCAGTGACAACGGCACACCCACCGTGCGCGCCATACCCAGCAGGTGCAGCACCGCATTGGTGGAACCGCCCAGGGCAATCACGATGGTGATGGCATTTTCAAAGGCCTGGCGGGTCATGATGTCGGAGGGCTTGATGTCCTTTTCCAGCAGGTGCAATACCGCCGCACCGGCCCGCTCGCAGTCTTCCCGCTTATCCTCGGACACCGCATTCTGCGCCGAGCTGCCGGGCAGGCTCATGCCCAGCGCCTCAATGGCCGACGCCATGGTATTGGCGGTGTACATGCCGCCACAGGAACCGGGGCCGGGGATGGCGGTTTCCTCAATCTGCTTTAGCTCGATCAGGTCCATGTCACCGCGGGAATGGGCGCCCATGGCTTCGAACACGGAGACGATATCGGTGTGGCCCTTGCCGGGCAGGATGGTGCCGCCGTAGACAAACACGCTGGGGCGGTTGAGCCGGGCCAGACCGATCAGACAACCGGGCATGTTCTTGTCGCACCCCCCGATCGCCACGAGACCATCAAACCCCTCGCAGCCGGCCACCGTCTCGATGGAATCGGCGATCACCTCGCGGGACACCAGCGAATACTTCATCCCCTCGGTGCCATTGGCGATACCATCGGAAATGGTGATGGTATTGAAGATAACCCCTTTACCACCGGCGCCGTCTGCGCCTTCACAGGCCCGCTCTGCCAGTTCGCCGATATGGCTGTTGCAAGGGGTCACCTGGCTCCAGGTGGAGGCAATACCCACCTGGGGCTTGCGAAAGTCCTCGTCGGTAAAGCCTACCGCCCGCAACATGGCGCGGCCGGCCGACTTGCCCGGGCCATCCACCACCTTGGCGGAATGGCGGCGGCGCGGATCGTCCTGGGGGTCGCTCATGTTCTCTCCTTGTCCGGTGCCGGGAAGCGCCTGAATCATTGCAGACATCTTCCCCATGGAATGGGTTACAGGGGGAAACGGTAACCTGTGACGGCTCGCACTGCCATCACAAGGCGCATATGACGTGCCGCCCCCTTTACGCCTATAATGCGCGCTTTATCGGGATCGCGAACAGGACCGTCCTCACTATGGCCGACAAAGGCACGCTGTATATCATTTCCGCCCCGTCCGGCGCCGGCAAGACCAGCCTGGTGGCGGCTCTGGTCGACAAGCTGGAGCAGGTGCGCATCTCTGTCTCCCATACCACCCGCGCCATGCGCCCCGGGGAAGAGGACGGGGTGAACTACCATTTCACCGATCGCGATACCTTTGTTCGCCAGGTGGAGCAGGGCCGGTTTCTGGAGCATGCCGAGGTGTTCGGCAACCTGTACGGCACCAGCGCTGACTGGGTGGCCCAGACCCTGCGGGGCGGCGATGACGTGATTCTGGAGATCGACTGGCAGGGTGCCACCCAGATCCGCAAGCAGCTGCCGGACTCCGTAAGCATCTTTATCCTGCCACCGTCCCTGGAAACCCTGGCCGAGCGCCTGCGCGGACGGGATACCGATGACGAGGCGGTGATCCAGCAACGCCTGGATGGTGCCCAGGACGAGATGAGTCATTACGGGGAGTTCGACTATCTGGTGGTCAACGATAATTTCCAGCGAGCCCTGTATGAACTGGAAGCCATCGTGGAAGCCCGCCGACTGATCACCGCCCGGCAATCCGCACGACTGGCAGCCACCCTCAGCAACCTGCTGGCGAAGCGCTGACCCATAGGGCGGAGATGCACTGCAGGCATTTCCGCCCTACGGCAAGCCCTTCTGCTGGACTGGTCAGCAATTCACCAGTAAAATCGCTCCCCCTCGCGAATTTCAGGCGCTGCCGACTTCGGCACCGCCACCCTGTAGGAGAACAGCATGGCCCGTGTAACCGTTGAAGATTGCCTGGAAAAACTGGATAACCGCTTCGAGCTGGTACTGGTAGCCGGCAAGCGCGCCCGTCAACTGCAGACCGGTGGCAAGGAACCCCGCGTGGCCTGGGAAAACGACAAACCCACCGTGGTAGCCCTGCGTGAAATCGCCGAAGGTCATGTGACCTCCGAATCCGTGGACAACCCGATCGCTGATCGCAGCGCTGACGTGGACGAGCTGGCCCTGCTGACCCAGTCCTTCGGCGAGTAATACCGTTTCCGGCAAGTGCCCGCCCGGGCGCTTGCCTGTATTTCCCTTCCCCCTTTGCGACTTTTCCCTTCCGCGGCCCGCCCGGAAAATTCATTACCTGCGACTATCGCCCTTGTCATAGACAAATCCCCTCGCCAAATCTAAGCTTGAAGTCATTCCTGATCATTACTCCGCCCCGGGCGTGACGAGGACTTTTGCCCACCATTCATAACCTGGAAAAACGGTTACGCAGTTATCTGGACGACGATCAGATCGCCCAGGTCGTACGCGCATACCATTTTGCCGAGCAAGCGCACGAGGGGCAGTACCGCCGCACCGGGGACCCGTACATCACCCACCCGCTGGCCGTGGCCAACATCCTCACCGACATGCACATGGACCACTCTTCATTGATGGCCGCCATGCTGCACGACGTGATCGAGGACACCGGCATCTCCAAGGAACAACTGGCCGGGGAATTCAGCGAAGAAGTGGCCGAGCTGGTAGATGGTGTCTCCAAGATCGCCCAGATCAAGTTCGAGTCCAAGGCGGAGCAGCAGGCGGAAAACCTGCGCAAGATGATGCTGGCCATGACCCGGGATATCCGCGTCATCCTCATCAAGCTGGCTGACCGCCTGCACAACATGCGCACCCTGCATGTGATGCGTGCGGAAAAGCGCCGCCGCATCGCCACCGAGACCCTGGAACTGTACGCCCCGATCGCCTTCCGGCTGGGCATGTACAACATGCGGGTGGAATACGAAGACCTGGCCTTCCACGCCATCTACCCCATGCGCGCCCGCCTGATCGGCCAGGCGGTGAAAAAGGCCCGCGGCAACCGCAAGGAAATCCTCACCACCATCAAGGCCAGCCTGGAACACTGCTTGGAAGAAGAAGGCATCGAAGCGCGGGTGCTGGGCCGTGAGAAGCATCTGTACAGCATCTACACCAAGATGAAGGAACAGCACAAACCCTTCGCCGACATCATGGATGTATTCGGCTTCCGCATCATCGTGGACCGGGTGGATACCTGTTACCGGGTGCTGGGTGCGGTGCATAACTACTTCACCCCGATCCCCGGCCGCTTCAAGGACTACATCGCCATTCCCAAGGCCAACGGTTACCAGTCCCTGCACACCACCCTCAAGGCGCGCTCCGGCATTCCTCTGGAAATGCAGATCCGCACCGAGGAAATGGAGGCCATGGCCAACAACGGCATCGCTGCCCACTGGCTCTACAAGGCCGAAGACGAGCCCGGCTCGCCCACCCACAGCCGCACCCAGAGCTGGATGCAGCGGCTGCTTGAGCTACAGCAGAAAGCCGGCAACTCCATGGAGTTCATCGAGAACGTGAAGGTGGACCTGTTCCCGGACGAGGCCTATGTGTTCACCCCCAAGGGCGACATCAAGGAACTGCCCGGCGGTGCCACCGCGGTGGATTTCGCCTATGCGGTGCACACCAAGGTGGGCAACAAGTGCGTGGCCGCCCGCATCGACGGCAAGCTGGCGGCGCTCTCCACACCCCTGGAATCCGGCCAGACAGTGAAGATCATCACCGCCCCCAACGCTACCCCCAACCCGGCCTGGCTCAACTTCGTGGTCACCGGCAAGGCACGCACCAACATCCGGCACTTCCTCAAGCACCAGCGTCGCGAGGACGCGGTGGAGCTTGGCGAACGGCTGCTGGAAAAGGCCCTGCACTCCTATGACATCGGCATGGACGAGCTACCTATCGAACGGGTGGTGAGCGAGCTGGCCGGCAACGGCTACGTGGAGCTGGACGACCTGCTGGAAGACATCGGCATGGGCAACCGCCTGGCACCGCTGGTGGCCCGCAAACTGGCCGGCGCCCGCGATGACGACGAACGCCAGCACGAAGACGACCGCCGCCCGCTGGCCATCCGCGGCAGTGAAGGCCTGATGGTCAGCTACGCCAAGTGCTGTCTGCCGCTGCCCGGCGACACCATTATCGGCCATTTGAGTGCCGGTCGCGGCATCGTGGTGCACCGGGACACCTGCAAAAACCTGCTCGCAGAAATGCGTAACGCCCCGGAAAAATGCATCGCGCTGAGCTGGGACAAGCAGGTGGAGCAGGAATTCACTGCCGCCCTGCGCATCGAACTGATCAACAAGCGCGGCGTGCTGGCCACCCTGGCCAACAGCGTCTCCGAGCTGGGCTCCAACATCGACACCATCGACATGGCCGAAAAGGATCCCACACTCACCACCCTCAACGTGTCCATGACCGTCAGGGACCGGATTCACCTGGCCCGCATCATCAAGAAGCTGCGCACCCTGGACAGCATCGTGCGGATTCACCGGCTTTGATAGCCACGCCCTCCCTGTAGGAGCTCCTCTTGAGGGGCGAACCACGCGTCAGCGTGGAAATCGACCGCAGGGCGATCAGGAATATCAGAGCTTGGCAGGCCCTATGCGAGCCCGCCACGTTCGGTTCGCCCCTCAAGAGGAGCTCCTACAAACAAGGCAGGAACCTCCCATGTTGCGTGCGGGCCTGCTGCGTGCAAGCATAGCCCCTTTCCTGATTTCGCCTGCCGGCGCCATGACGCTGGCAGCTCAACCAAGTGAAGAACCGACCATGTCCAATCATTCCGTGATCAGCACCGACAAGGCACCCCAGGCCATCGGCACCTATTCTCAAGCCATCAAGGCAGGGGCCACTGTTTACCTGTCCGGCCAGATTCCGCTGGTGCCCGACACCATGGAACTGGTGGACGGCGATATGGAAGCGCAGATCGAGCAGGTATTCAGCAACCTGACTGCCGTGTGCGAGGCCGCCGGCGGCAGCCTGCAGGACATCGTCAAGCTGAACATCTTTCTCACCGATCTGAGCCACTTTGCCCTGGTCAATGAGGTGATGGCGCGCCACTTCAAGCAGCCCTACCCCGCCCGGGCCGCCATTGGCGTGGCCGCCCTGCCCAAGGGCGCCGGGGTGGAAATGGATGGCATCATGGATATCGCGTAGCGATCCGCAGCACGTAACAAGCAACGCCAACGCCCGCTTACAAGCGGGCGTTTTTCGTTACCAAACCTGTTCGTTGCGGGGGAAGACAGCACTGGCGAAAAGGCGCACCATTTGATGACAACGTCATCCAACACGGAGGGACTGCGATATGGATACCGCAACCCACGACTTGCCCACCCTGTTCGCCCAGCTCGGCCTGGAAAACAGCGATGCGGCCATCGAAGACTTCATCCATCAGTACGCTGGCACCCTGAAAGACAGCATGCATCTGCACCAGGCGCCCTTCTGGAACGACGCGCAGGCGCGCTTTCTGGCTGAGGCCATTCGTGAAGACGCGGATTGGGCCGAAGCGGTGGACAGCCTGAGCGCCCTGCTGCGCCACTAGCCTCAAGCCAGTTGCAACACCCGGGCAATACGGTCGAAGAAAAAGCAGTACACCAGCAGCGGAAGGGGCAGACCCAGCAGGGTGCCGAGCAGATAATCCCGGCGTTTTACCCCGCTGAGCGCCAGGGTGTAGTTCAGTGCCGGCATGGTCTGGAACAGCAGGCGCAGCAACACCACGCTGCGCACCGGATGACGATCCAGCCGGGCAAGAATTTTGCGCGCCAACGGCTTGTCGATATCCCGCAGAGCACTGCCACCCAGCCCCTGCACCACCTGAAACGTCACCAGGCAGGACACGCAGGCCGCCACATAGGTCACCAGCCCGCCGGCCACCGTGCCCAACGCCAGTATCGCCGCCGCCAGAAACGGCCAGCCCGGCAACTGGATCAGGTTACCGATGGCAAACGCCAGCACAAACAGCAGGACACCCACCACCAGATTGGCTTCCAGCAGCGCCCGCAGGGCCGGCAGGGAAAACTGCTCACGCAGGCCGGTGAGCTCCACAAGGAGCAGCACTGTCACCAGCACCACGGCCAGCAGGATCAGTCGTCGATAGCGTGTCATGGCAAGGGGCAAGGCCAAATCCGGATTCCTGTTTCAGAGTCAGGATTCAGTGTAACCGATTGGGGGAAGGCTGGAACGTGAAGGGGTCGGAGGAGTGGCAAGTTTCAAGTTGAACGTTGCAAAGCGCGAAACCGACCTGATGCCAACTGAACACCGCTCTGCCCGCGCCGCATAGGCTCAAGTGCGTAGCAGAGAACTGGTGCACACAGGCACCCTCACCGTTAATCGCGGGCAGAGCATCGCAGACTTCAGGAGGCCTGCCCGTGTAGCAACTTGGAACTTGCAACTTACCCCAGCGCCAATTCGGAATCGAGCACAGCCTGATAGCCTTCCGGCAACACATCCGCCCAGGCATCCAGGCCGACGCGCAGGCCTTCCAGGCTGTCTGCCACCAGATTGGCGTGGCCCAGCTTGCGGCCCGGGCGCACGCCCTTGCCGTACCAGTGGACTACACCCGGGTGCTGCAGCCAGGCGCTTTCGAAGGGGGTGCCGATCAGGTTCACCATGGCGGTGGGACCGTGCACATTCAGCGCGTGCAGGGGCACGCCGGCCAGGGCATGAACGTGCAGGTCGAACTGGGACCAGTCGGCGCCTTCATGGGTCCAGTGGCCGGAGTTGTGCACCCGCGGGGCAATCTCGTTGACCATCAACTGGCCATCGGTTTCGAAGAACTCCACCGCCATCACTCCGGCGTAGTCCAGCTCTTCCATGATGCCCTTGAGCATCTGCTCCGCCGGCTTCTGCAGATCGGCGCAGGCGTTGGCCGGCGCCAGGCTCAGACGCAGGATACCGTCCACATGCCAGTTGCGGGTGAGCGGGTAGAACAGGGTTTCGCCGCTGGTGCTACGGGCTCCGACGATGGACAGCTCGCGGCGGAAAGGAATCTTCTGTTCGATAATGGCCTTGCCAGCCAGTTCGCTAGCGGGCACCGCGCTGAGATCACCGCCTTCGCCGACAATCCAGGTACCGCGCCCGTCATAACCGCCAGTGCGCGCCTTGACCACCACACCGCCGAATTTGGCCACGGCCGCATCCAGATCGTCCGGCTGGTCCAGGGTCACCCAGGGGGCAGTGGGAATGCCCAGCTTGTCGAGCATGGATTTCTGGGTAAAGCGATCGGGAATCACTTCCAGCGCGCCACGCGCCACGCAACGGTCGCTTTTTGCCAGCTCAGCGGACAGACCGGCTTCCGGGAAGGCTTCGCGCTCCACGGTGATCACCGGGTAACGCTCCTGGCATTCTTCCCAGCTGATCGGCACGGCCAAGTCCGAGGTGCCGGGCAGCAGCAGAGCCCGCTCCGGATCGTAACGATCCACCACCAGACCCAATCGGGCCGCCGCTTCCGCCATCATCAGGCCAAGCTGGCCTCCACCAAGAACAAGCACGCGATTCATCAGCCTTCACCCAGCTCAGCATTGGCCAGCACGTCGGCGGCCCGGGTGGCTTTCCAGTCAGCGATCTTCTGCAACTGCTCCGGGTTACCGGCGGCCAGCATCTGCGCCGCCAGCAGGCCCGCGTTCCAGGCACCGGCCGCGCCGATGGCCAGGGTGCCCACGGCCACGCCCTTGGGCATTTGCACGATGGACAACAGGCTGTCCCAGCCGGACAGGGTGCGGCTTTTCACCGGCACGCCGAGCACGGGCAGCGGGGTCAGGGAGGCAATCATGCCGGGCAGGTGAGCCGCGCCCCCGGCACCGGCAATGATCACCTGATAGCCATTGTCGTGGGCGCTTTTGGCGAAGTCGTACATGCGCTGGGGGGTCCGGTGGGCAGACACAACTTCCGCCTTCCAGCCCACGCCGAACTGTGTCAGGGCGTCACAGGCTTCTTTCATGGT
>NZ_JABURH010000196.1:23514-27832 GCF_014762765.1 Alcanivorax sp. | reverse complement strand
TCGGGCACCGCCAGGGTCAGCCCCTGCTGCTGGGCCAACCATTGCAGCACGTCCAGGTTACGTCCACCCACGTTGTCGGTACCGATCACCAGCGGCGGCATTTCCTGCCCTGCCAGCCAGCCATCAGCCACGCTCTTGAGCAGGCCCACACAATCATCCCGGTGAATGCGGTTGGTCCACTGGGCGGCCGGCAGTGCGTCCTCGCCCCGGGCCAGCCGCGCCGCCTTGTCGATCTGCCGATAGCGGCCCGGTCCATAGATGCCGGAAAATCGCACCACCGTACAGTGGCTCCGGATGCTCAGCTCCTCTTCCGCGGCCAGCAGCACCTTGCCGTTATACCGGGTGGGTCGAGGCGGTGTCAGCTCATCTACCTCACCCGCCACGTCACCGAACACCGCCGTACTGGACACAAAGATCACCGGCGGCAGCGGCTGCTGCCCGGCCAGAGCATCCAGCAGGGTCTGCGGCGCCCGCACATAGGCCTTCAGATAGCCTTCTTCGTTGTACTCGGATGGCGTCATGATGATGACAACCAGATCCACCGGATCCGGCGGCAACATGGCGGCACCCTCCAGCAGGTCCTGGCTGTAAAGCTCCACCCCGGCAGGGCAGCGGCTGCCCCGGCGAATAGCGCTAACCCGGTGTCCGTCTGCCAGTAACTGTTCCGCAAGGCCGGTCCCCAGATCTCCCAGGCCGGCAATCAGGATATGGGACATAAATTTAAAACCAGTGAATAGTTAATAATGAATAATTAATAATGAAAACCGGACTCGCTACAGGGCCTGGGCGCGCCTGTCTGGACAGGAAAATTTGCCTCGGCCTGGCGCGAGTTATTCACTATTAATTATTCATTATTAATTAATCAGCGCTCTGGCATCCCCCCCCGTGGGTGTGCACAATGAACTATCATCGACTAAACGTATCGACGCCATGACACTAACAGAACTTCGCTATTTAGTCGCCCTGGCCCGGGAGCGCCATTTTGGCCACGCCGCCCAGGCCTGCAACGTGAGTCAGCCCACTCTCAGCGCGGCAATCAAGAAGCTGGAAGAGCAGCTGGGCATGCCCCTGTTCGAACGGCGTCCCAGAGAGGTAGTCGTGACCCCGCAGGCGGAGCCAATTGTGGCCCAGGCCCAGCGGGTGCTGGAACAGGCGGACCTGCTGACACAGATGGCCATGAGCCAGCAGGATCAACTGGGGTCACCACTGCGCGTTGGCGCCATTTTTACGGTGGCACCCTATCTGTTCCCCACCATGGTGCCGAAGGTGCGTGCAGCGGCACCGGAAATGCCCCTGTTTATCGAAGAGAACTACACCCACGTACTGCGTCGCAAGCTGGAACAGGGCGATCTGGATGCCATTATCGTCGCGCTGCCGTTCTCCGGTGGCGGCCTGGTGCGGGCACGCATGTACGAGGAATCCTTTTCGGTGCTGCTGCCCGGCGATCATCCCTGGACCACCCAGAAGGAAATCAGCCCGGACCAGTTGTTGGACGAAACCCTGCTGTTACTGGGTGAAGGCCACTGTTTCCGGGACCAGGTGCTGGAACTGTGCCCGGCCATCGATTCCCAGCGCCAGCGCAACCTGGTCCAGATTGAGGGCGGCTCCCTGGAAACGCTACGCCACATGGTCGCCAGCGGTCTGGGCATCACCGTGCTGCCCAACTCCGCCCTGCACCAGCACGGCTACGACAAGGCCACCTTCGCGGTACGCCCCTTCAAGGCTCCGGTCCCGGCGCGGACCATTGCCCTGATCTGGCGGGACAGCTTCCCGCGGCCGAAAGCCATCGAGGTGTTGCGCCAGGCGGTGCCGAAGGAAGGGCTGGCCGGTTAATCATGGGTTGGATGATCGCTCCCCGTAGGAGCACCTCTCGAGGTGCGAACCTGTTTGAAGACGATCTCCCAAGTACCGTTCGCACCTCGAAAGGTGCTCCTACAGCGGCGCGGTATAATGGCCAGTGACAGTCTCTCCGCCCTGCCCATCACCCGCCTGAAAGGCGTGGGCCCCGCCGCTGCCGAACGGCTGGCGAAACTGGGCCTGCATAGTCTGGAAGATGTGCTGTTCCATCTGCCGTTTCGCTACGAAGACCGCACCCGTATTACCCCCATCGGCAGTCTGCGCCCGGAAACCGGGGTGGTCATCGAAGGCGAAGTGATGGCGGCCGATGTGGTGTTCGGGCGCCGACGGTCGTTGCTGTGCAAGGTAGCCGATGGCACCGGCATGGTGACCCTGCGCTTTTATCATTTCAGCGCCGCGCAGAAGAACAACATGGAGCGGGGCAGGCCCATTCGCGTGTATGGGGAACCCCGCCCCGGGGCCGCCGGACTGGAGTTTTATCATCCCGAATATCAAATTGGCAGCACCCTGCCCCCCCTGGAAAAAGCACTGACTCCCGTCTACCCCACCACCGAAGGGGTCAGCCAGAAACTGCTGCGCAACCTGGCCGGTCAGGCCCTGCATTACCTGCAGGGTCACCCGCCGGCGGAACTGATTCCCGGCGAACTGCTGGACCAACGCGGCCTGCCATCACTCACCGACGCCCTGAGCAAACTGCACAATCCGCGCCCGGATGATCCGGTCAACTTGCTGCTGGACGGCAAACACCCGGCGGTAAAGCGGCTGGTCATGGAAGAGATGGTGGCCCACCAGCTGGGCATGCTGCAGAAACGGGCGGGTCAGAAAGCCTTCCACGCGCCGCGCCTGCACGCGGATGATCTATTCGAACAACTGCAGGCCAGCCTGCCCTTCACCCTCACCGGGGCACAGCAGCGGGTGATTGGAGAATTGCTTGGCGATATGGGCAAGCCCCACCCCATGCTGCGGCTGGTACAGGGGGATGTGGGCTCGGGCAAGACCCTGGTCGCCGCCGCAGCAGCGCTAGCCGCCATCGAATCCGGCTACCAGGTGGCGCTGATGGCGCCCACGGAACTGCTGGCCGAGCAGCACCGGGACAACTTCCACCACTGGCTGGCACCGCTGGGCATCCAGGTGCACTGGCTGGCTGGCAGTCTGGGGGCCAAGGCCCGGCGGGACACCCAGGCGGCGCTGGCAGACGGCAGCGCCCATATCGTGGTGGGCACCCATGCCTTGTTTCAGGAAGCCGTACAGTTCCATCGCCTGGGACTGACTATCATCGACGAGCAGCATCGCTTCGGCGTGCAACAGCGCCTGGCCCTGCGCGAAAAAGGCCGCTTCGATACTCGCCATGGCATCCAGGTGCCCCACCAGCTGGTGCTCACCGCCACGCCGATCCCCCGCACCCTGGCCATGAGCGTCTACGGTGATCTGGATACCTCGGTCATTGATGAAATGCCCCCGGGACGTAAACCCATCGACACTCTGGTACTACCGGAAGGACGTAGGCCACAGGTAATCGAGCGCATCAACGACGCCTGCCAGCAGGGCACACAGGCCTATTGGGTCTGTCCGCTGATTGAGGAATCCGAGGAAATTCAGGCCCGGGCGGCGGAAGCCTCTTTTGAGGAATTGCAGGCCGCCTTGCCCGATCTCACCGTGGAACTGGTGCACGGTCGCATGAAGGCAAAGGAGAAGGCTGAACGCATGGCCAGATTTGCCAGTGGCGAGGCCCAGTTACTGGTGGCCACCACCGTGATCGAGGTGGGCGTCGATGTACCCAATGCCACCCTGATGGTGATGGAGAATGCGGAACGGCTGGGTCTGGCCCAGCTCCACCAACTGCGTGGACGAGTGGGCCGGGGCGGCGAGCAAAGCTACTGCCTGTTGCTCTACCAGACGCCCCTGTCGCTCACCGCCAAACGGCGCTTGGCGGTGATGCGCGACACAACCGACGGCTTTGTGATTGCCGAGGAAGACCTGAAACTGCGCGGCCCCGGCGAGTGGCTGGGCACCCGCCAGACCGGCGACATGGCATTCCGTATTGCCGACCTGGTGCGCGACGAATCCCTGATGGAGCCCGCCCGTGAGGTGGCCGACAAGCTGCTTCATGACCACCCCGACAATGTCGAATCACTATTGCGACGATGGCTGAAGGGAGGGGAAAGCTATGCGGACATTTAATGCCCTCCCGCAAACTCACTGGGTGACTTTCACCGTCACTGTCCCCACCCCCGCATAGCTGACAATCCGCAGAATCCGGTCATCTGATCCGGGAAGAACCTGGCCACCATCTACAGACACCTGATAGCCATCGGGATAATGCCGTTCCGGGACAAAGATTTCGGTGACAGAACCGGGCGGAAAATGGTCGTTCCCGTCGGCACGCTGAGTGGAATAGGTCAGATGGAAAACCTTGTTCTTGCGATCGAATCCGTAACTCTCCGGCACCCCGGCCACACGC
>NZ_JABURH010000196.1:0-23186 GCF_014762765.1 Alcanivorax sp. | reverse complement strand
TGCTCTTCGAGCCCACACCCTGCATCACTAAGAGGGAGGCCCGGCAATCCCGGCGTTTTCGCCAAACAGTAATTATGAAAAGACATGCCTGCCCTGACATCATCGCCCACGCCATCGTGTGCCGTGTCTGCACCATTATTAAAGGTGACGAAGGGCTCATAAAAAATAATTGCCGTATCATCTTCTTCCCGCACCGCATCGGCAGCCAGGCGGCTGACAGCGGTGAGTTTTTTGTCTTGATCTGTCAGCAGGCAACCCAGCGGGTTGGCACAGAGCGCCAATGCAGAACCCGGGAAAGGCTCGTTCCACAAGTCATAACCCAGCAACCTGTCCACATCCTTGATTCGGGAAGCCACCCGACGCCAGGCTTCGGCGAAGGCCTCATGCATAGGCCGGCCTGCCAGATCCTGGTCGTTATCCAGAAAATGATCATAGGCTCGCCACAATGCGGGCATCAGGAAATAATTACCTGGAAAGCCGAAATCAGGCTGGTTCGGCAAGCCGTCATCAAACACCGTCCAGTCGGGAAAGCCCTCCCCGCTGAATTTCTCGTTATACATATCCTGATGAAAATCAAACAATACCCACAGACCGGCATCGGATGCCGCCTGGGCGGTACGGTATAACGACTCCAGATAATCGGTATCGTACTGGCCCGGCTCAGGCTCAAACGCCTTCCAGATGAATCCCAACCTAATGGTGTTGAAACCCTGACTAGCAATATAGTTCAGGTCATCCTCTCCAAACCCGATCGCCTCGGGTGTATAGGGCGGCAGCTTACTGATCTGGTTCACCCCCTGAAGAATTACCACCCGACAGTCCGCATCGATCACCCACCGCCCAACCTGACCCAGCCTTCCTTCGGAAACCTTGTCATCACAACGGGATCGGGCATCCACTGGCTGAGTGTTATCGGGTCTCTCCTGCTCTTGGACAACATTATTCTGGCTCTCGGGGGGCGTGCTGCTCCCGCCATTGCCACCACCACACCCGAACAGAAAGGCAACCGGGATCCATAGAAGACCCTTGAGCACCAATCGACAACGTCTTTTTATTTGCATATCCACTCCGACAAATCCACCACAGGATATATACAAATATGACTTTGATGCGGGGTTGCCGTCTTGCCAGAATCGGACATCTTTTAGCAAATCACGACACTCATGCGCTGCATTGATGCCACTTACTCACATCTGCTTTTCGACCACCTGGCAAGTCGGGGGATTGCGGCCGAGAAACTATTGGGCAAGATGCCAAAAGCAGGGAGTCGAATAGCGGAAGATCGCTGGAAAGACATGCTGGAAAAAGGGGCCCGCGCGGCTCAAGACTCCGCCTTCGGCCTCTCTGTGGCCAGCCAGTTCTCGTTACGGTATCTGGGAGCGGTTGGTTACCTTCTTCTCAGCAGCAACAATGTCATGGACGCTCTCGCCAAAGGGCAGCGCTATCACGTCCTGATTTCTGAAATGAATCCGGTAAAAGCAAATATTGAGGAGGATCATCTTGTCTTATGCTGGCCTCTCGAACATGGCTGGAGTGGTCAGTTATGGGATGAGCTGGGGCTTGGCACTACCCTCAAGTTGATTCAGGCGATTAACCAGAAACCTGTATTTCCGTCCTCAGTGGAATTTGTTGGCCCCCCTCCCTCAAACCGGGGCACCTATGAACAGTTTTTTGATTGTGACGTTTCATTTAATCAGGCAATGCCGAAACTGGTTTTCCCTGTTAAAAACCTGTTCTCCCCTATCCCCAAAACAGACCCATACCTCCATGACATTCTTGATAATCAGGCGAAACAACAGCTCAGGAAGCTGGCACTGGAGGATGAGGAAATAGGGCATTACCGAAAACAACTATTACAGATGATTACCCGTAACCAGCCTTCACTGGAAAATCTCGCTGCGGAAAACGGGATTTCAGCCCGTTCAATGCAAAGACGACTACGGACACATCGTATATCTTTTCAGACCCTTCTTGATCAGACCCGCCACACCCTGGCAACAAATTATCTGCGGGAATCACGACTCGGTCTGTCAGATATTGCTGGCATGGTTGGCTACACCGAGCAAAGTTCTTTCTCGCGGGCATTTGTACGATGGGAAGGAGTGTCACCGGGCAGGTATCGGCGACAAAACCTTGAAGACGATAATGAGTAGATTCCAACAAGAGGAAAATTCACAGCCTCTACAGCCATGGTTCTGATTCAGGGTGATGCTTTCTCCACTGGCATAAGCGGAACATCCAGTGTCCCCTCCCAGTTTTCCGGTGTCGCCAGGCCACGCACCCATTTTACCGAGAGAATTTTCCAGTCCGGGTCCCGTTCGCGCAGCAGGGCCACCACACCGGGAAGATGTGCCGCCCCGTAGGTAATGTGGATTTTTCTGGCAGGATCCGCCAGCAACCGCTCCACCAGTTTGCGGTTGCGGAAATCCAGTACCACCTTGTCCAGATCCCTGTCACGGATATTGTCTTCATCCAGCGCGATGGCGATAAAGCCACGGCACAGCACACCGATCAGTTCCCGCTGGGGCTCGTTAGCCTTGGCATGCCAATCCAGCAGGCGATCTACCAGATTCGGCGGCCGAGGCTCGGGAAGCTTGCCGCGGCGGCGCATCCTCTCGTCAAATTCCGGATCGGTTTCGATTAGGCGCTGATATTCCTGCTTCATCTCCAGGGTAGTTACATCAGCCACCACATGGCGGTCTGGATTACGCCGGGCTGATTTTTCCATCAGCGAAAAATAATCCACCTGAAAGGTCACCCCGCAAGCATCCGCCAGCGCCCTGAAGTGATCCGCCAGGTCGCCACCACCAGCCCCGTTTGCGCTGTACCAGTCGTCTCCTTCCCCCGGCGAAGGGCGAATGCCCTCGTAGTAAAGCCGGTAACCGGATTGCAGGGCGGACTCCAGGTCATAGACCACGGATTTGTAGAAGCTTTCCATGCCCACATGGACCATGCCCTGGAAAACCACCGTCTTTTCCCCGTTGGTTAGCACCACGTTGGGCAACAGGGGAGGGTCCGCCTCCACCTTGTAGATAAGATAATAAATGGGAAAGGCAACAGAGATAGTAAGAAGGCAGAAAGTCAGAATCAGGGTTGCCAGGGTATGGCCTCGAAGCTCCGACCCCATCAGCAACAGCGCCACACCCCGTACCAGCAAACCCAGCACCAGGGCAGTCGCCAGCACCGCCCAGAACAGCCACAGCGTCCAGATAAACAGTACCGGCAGACTGACTACAAACAGAATGACAAGCAGAAACTCGCCGATTGCCGTCAGGCTGATCCTACGCCGCTCTGCCGGTGACACCCCTGTCATTGGCTTTCCTCTTCCTTGGTCGGCCCGGCGGGAGATAGTGGCCAGGCGTGGCTTGTCGGCCGGGAACGTCCAGTATCCCCATAACCGAAGACCGGTACCACCTCCCTCACAGGCCAAAAGTCATCGGCCAGGATGCCAGGCACGGCGGCCTCGGCCGGCAAGCGGCGGACAACGCTGTCAGCCATTATTTATAACGTTTTTTTTATCTGCCGGCGCTAGTGAATCGCGAAGCTGCGGCGTAGTATCGCGCCGCCCTCCAGATGCAGCCAGACTGAGTCGGGAGGATTCCCACTACCAGACAGCAACTGTCTGACTTGAAAAGGAAAACGACAATGGCAAAAGGCCCCAAACCGCTACGTAACTGGGCGGCAATGGATCCACTAATGCGCAAGGGCGGCGCTCATCAATCCGGCAGAGAACAGACCCGGCCCCGTATGGACTGGCGCCAGGCGCTGGACGAATTTGAGGACCTGCAGGTGCGCATGCCGAATGCACAGGAAGGAGAAATCAACGAAGGGCCGGATGGCCCTTCTTTTTTATCTGCGGGTGCGGCACCACAATGGTGCGGTCAGTCCGCGCAGATCCATGCTTTGGCAGTGTCCACGTCATCACCGGCAAAAACCTTTACCTCAATGGAAGGCAACAGCTTATCGGCCAGCAGCGCCAAACGCCGCATCCAGTCTCGATCGGTGACCACGGCCTCACGTTCGAACTGTTGCCAGTGACGCAAACCGAACTTCAGGTCCTCGAAAAGGGCATCCATGGCCACACCACCAAAGGTTTCCATTTCAACATAGAAACGCACCTTATCGTGCCTTGCCAGGGCTGCCTCCAACGCGGCTGCCACGGCATCGAATTCCGGGCGGGTAATTTTGCCGGAAATTTTTGCCCCGACCACCCGCTCATCGTCGAAGGGAATCAATGTCAGCATGCCAGCTCCTCCCTGTATCCTTAACGGCGCTCAGTTTTCCTCAGAGCTATCCGGGCTTTGTGCTGCAGGTGCATTCAGCGCCTGCCAACTCTGTTTGACGGCTTCCCAGCCCTGGGAGAATTTCACCTTGGCAGCCTCCCAGTTGTCCGCACTGGCCTGCTGCAATGCCTGGTAGCTGGCTTCCAGCTCTGCACGCTGTTTTTTCAGGGTAGCCATAGCGGACTGTTTGTCCAGCCGTGCCTGCTGGGAAAGATCCTGCCAGCGGCTGTCGATCTCGCTTTGCAGCAACGTGATCTGTCTATCCAGGTCATCCAGCGCATGGCGGGCGGCACGCATGGCTTCGTTTTTCTGCTCCACCGTGAATGCCTGAATCTCTTCCAGTGTGTCTTCCATCTGGGTGGCGACTTTCTCGGGATCCGGCGTCTTCACATTCGGCACCCCTTCGGTATTTGCCCAGGAAATGGACGTTGTCACCAGCATGAGCGCGGCAGCTGCGAGTAAACGGTGTGTCATTGGAACACTCCTTGAATTGCCTGTTAGTACCTTTCACCCGGTAGGACAAGCAGAATGCGGAGAATGCTCCTGAAGAGATGAAAAAAGCGGTAAAACAGGCCAGGGTCGGCCATTATTGGCGAGCCCTGGCCCCATTGCCTGTCAGGCGTTGAGGATATAAACCAGCATCTCCACCACCTGTTCGGGGGTGCGTGCCACAGCATCGGCGGCCGCATCCACTTCCTTGAGAGGATGGTCGTGTTCTTCATCGTGAAGAATGATCATCGGCGTGCCCAGAGCAGCGGTGTAGCCCGCATCGAAGGCCGCATTCCACTGCTTGTATTTGGGCCCGAACCGGACAATCACCAGATCCGCCTCGTCGATCAGCTTGCGAGTGCGGATACCGTTGATACCCGCTCCCAGGCGGTCTTCCCAGAAGCGTTTTTCTTCCGCACCGAGAATGTTTACCCCCACCTTGTCGCTGGCTTCGTGATCGGTCACCGGGCCGGTAAATTCGATATCCAGCTCTTTCTCGGCACAACCCTGAATGATCCGCTCACGCCAATCGGTGTGAATCTCCCCGGAAAGGTAAACCGTCCAGAAGCTCATTGCGTTTCTCCCATCAATGCAGTGTCAGTAAACCCGGCCAGCATAGGTCCGTGGTTGCAAAAGGCAAGGCGCCTGCCGTTAAATGCCCGCATCCCGAGTTTTCCTAAAAGGCGATCCCATGCGCATGACATTTGTGTTCCTGCTCGCAGTAGCTCTGCTGGCAGGTTGTGATAACAACAATCAGGATGCCGACCCGTCTGGCGCACAACAGGGCACCACTGCCTCCCAAACCGGGGAGGCCAAGGGGCATACCGGCGAGCTGGTGCGCGTTCTTCATACCCTGGAAAAAACGGATGAACAGTGCCAGGGCGACGGCTGCCCGAAAGTGGACCTGGCCTGGGTCACCTTTGAAAACCAGCCGACCCTGAATGAGGCGATCACCACCCAACTGGCCGGCATGCTGGTTCAGAACCAGGGCAGCACCCCCCATGACGGCACTATCGAAAGCCTGGTGGATGCCTTCCTCGCCGATGCGTCAGACATGGCCATGGCCTCCAAACAAGGCTGGGAGCTGAATGCTTCCATCAAGCGACAGACCCGCCGGGGCGACCTGCTCACCCTGCGCATGGACAGTTACGAATACACCGGTGGCGCCCATGGCCAGCCCGGCGTGCAGTACTTTCACTGGGATCTGGTCCGCAAGCAAAAACTGACCCTTTCAGACCTGCTGGAACCTGGTCAACAACAGGCTTTCTGGGAGCTGGCCCGACACCAGCACCGGCAATGGCTGGACAAGGAAGAGCTGGATCAGACCTTTCGCGACAGCTGGCCCTTCGATCGCACCGACAATGTCTACTTCGGCAAGGACGGCCTGGTGCTGCACTACAATGTTTACCACATTGCTCCCTACGCCATGGGGCAGCCTGAGCTAACGATTCCCTATGAAAAACTCGACGGCATTGTGCGCGATAAATACCTGAACCCCTGATGGAAGCCCGGGGGTGGATGAGCCGCAGGCGTCATCCATCCTTCCATCGAATATTCCGGCTGGACGCGGGGTTGGTATGGTGGCTAGCGGCTGCGGCCAACTGTTCCCTAGAGAGTCAGGGCCAACAAAAACACCAATTCGGTAAACACCACGCTGGCCCCCAGCGCATCCCCGGTATAGCCACCGAGCTGCCGCTTCAGGCTGGCGCCCCACAGCAACGCCACCAGCACCACCGCCAATAAGGCAGGCAGCCACACGGAAAACAGCAACGCCACTACAACGGTGAACAGCGCAGCCAACAGCAGCCGTTGCCCACTGAAGGCTTCCGCCACCGGTTTGCTTTTACTGGTATCCGGATCGGTCACATAGGGCAGGAAACGCATCAGCAGCAAGGGCGTCAGGCGGCTGATGGCCGGCGTCATCAGCAGGGCCAGCCAGACCGGGTCGGCATCCATCAGCAACAACGCCTTCAGACCCAGCGCCACTATCAGCGCCACCGCGCCATAGGTGCCGATACGGCTGTCCTTCATGATCTCCAGCCGCCGCGCCACCGTGTAGCCGCCGCCCAGAGCATCCATGCTGTCCGCCAGGCCATCCTCGTGGAAGGCCCCGGTAATCCAGAGATGGAAGGCCAGCACCAGACCGATACATACCGGCAGGCTCCAGAACACGGCCAGGCCAGCAAAGAGCGCTCCATAGAGCCCTCCCAGCAGCAAACCCACCAGCGGAAAGTAGAGGCTGGAACGATTCATCAGGCTCTGGGAATAATCGATCTTCACCGGCATGGGAATCCGGGTCAGAAAGCCCACGGCCAGCCAGAACGACTGCCATTCCTGTTTCACGACAACTCCCTGTTAAACGGGTTAGCGCACATCGAAATGCCTCAGTGGATTGAGGTAGAACATCTTTTTCCAGCCCTGGGGCGCCCCATCAGCCTTCCACGCCAGCGGCAACAGACTGACCAGGGAATAATGCAGATGGGGCGGCTTGCCCGCCGCATTGCCACTGCTGCCCACAGAGCCTACCGGCTCCCCCGCCCATAACCAGGGCCCGGTCTCGGCTATGTCTGCCAGATGCGCATAATAGTGAAGCCGCCAGCGGGGACCCAGCACCAGAACGACCCTGCCACCCCGGGCCAGTTCGCCGCGAAATAACACCAGGCCGCCGCTGCTGGCCAGCACCGGTGTGCCGGTGGCCGCAAAAATATCCACGCCCTTGTGCACCCCGGACTTGCCCCAGGGGTGATACCAGAACGTCTGTGGATGCCAGTCACTGGTATCGGCGCCCTGTACGGGAACCTGCCGCCCCTCCGGCAGCAACAGCCCGAGCGTCAGCAGCAGTGCCAGCCCGATCAGGCTGTAACGGGTTATCCTGCGGACGCGCGACATAGTTCCAGCCACCTCTCAATGCCCGGGCTGCGGTACTTCTGGCGATGCAGCACAAAGTAGAAATCACGGCTGAAATCCCGGTGGGGCACCGGCAATTCCACCAGCGAACCGCGCTTGAAGGCTTCGCGCAGACACACCCGGGACAGGCAGCTGATGCCCAGTCCGGCTTCCACCGCCCGCTTGATGGCCTCGGTATGCTCCAGTTCCAGGGCCAGATCCAGCTTCGGCACCAGCCCATGCAGGCCGCGTTCGAAGGTCTGCCGGGTGCCGGATCCGGATTCGCGAACAATCCAGTGGGCCGCCCGCAAGTCTTCGTCGGTAAGTGCTTCCTTACCGGCAAGAGGATGGTCCGGACTGCAGAACACCACCAGCTCGTCCTCTCGCCAGGGCAGCAGCTCCAGATCCGGGTGATTCAGTTCGCCCTCGATCAGACCCAGATCCAGCTCGAAGGCCAGCACACGCTCCACGATGGTCCGGGTGTTAGCCACCTCCAGATGCACCCGGGCGCCGGGCTGTTCCGCCATGTAATCGGCCATGATACCCACCGCCAGATAGTTGCCGATGGTCAGCGTGGCCCCCACATTCAGGCGCCCCAGATCCCGATGACTGAGCAGGTCGGCTTCCAGCTCACGGGCCTGGGCCAGCAGAGCCTCCGCCCGGGGCCAGAACTGGCGCCCCAGCTCATTGAGCTTGAGCCGCTTGCCGGCGCGCTCGAAGAACTTCAGGTCGTACAGGGCTTCCAGCTCCTTGAGCGCCCCGGAGGCGGCGGACTGGCTCATGCTCAGACTCTCCGCCGCCTTGCTGATGTTCTCGTGGTGCGCCGTGGCCAGGAAGACCTGAAGCTGGCGCAGGGTAAATTTCATGGGTGCTCTCTTCGGTCCATATATTGATAATACCGATATAATACATCGGAATTACCCATTTTACCGATAAACCCGTTTCGATTAAATTTCCATCATCTGGAGTTTTGGAATAAGCGCTGAATTAATTATGTCTAATTTGAATACTGAAACCGTCACCAGCGTGCGCCACTGGAACGACACCCTGTTCAGCTTCACCACCAGCCGCGACCCGGGTTTCCGTTTCAAGAATGGCCACTTCACCATGATCGGCCTGGAACAGGACAACGGCCGCCCGCTGTTGCGCGCCTACTCCATCGCCAGCGCCAACTATGAAGAAGAACTGGAGTTCTTCAGCATCAAGGTGCCGGACGGCCCGCTCACCTCCCAGCTGCAGAACATCCAGCCGGGCGACAAGATCTATGTGAGCCGCAAGCCCACCGGCACCCTGGTGGCCGACCACCTGCTGCCCGGCAAGAACCTGTGGCTGCTCTCCACCGGCACGGGGCTGGCGCCTTTCATGAGCATCATCAAGGACCCGGAAGTCTACGACCAGTACGACCGTGTGATCCTCACCCACGGGGTGCGCCACGTGTCCGAGCTGGCCTATCAGGACACCATTCAGAGCGAGCTGCCCAACAACGAATTCTTCGGTGAATTTGTCAAAGGCAAACTGCTCTACTACCCGACGGTGACCCGCGAACCCTTCCGCAACCAGGGCCGACTCACCGACCTGATGACCAGCGGCAAGATCTTCGCAGACCTGGGTCTGCCCACACCGAGCCTGGAGAACGATCGCTTCATGCTGTGCGGCAGCCCGGCCATGCTCAAGGATACCCAGGCGATTCTCGATGGGTGGGGCTTCAGGGAAACCCGTGGCGGCGAGCTGGGGGAGTATGTCATCGAGCGGGCCTTTGTGGAGAAATAACCCCCTCGCATCTTGACGCTGCAGGCAAAACGCTACGGGCCGCTTTCGCGGCCCGTTTTTTTGATTCAGAACCAGCCACATAGCGAAACGCCTGTTGCGAAGAGCAACAACGGTTTGCTTACGTCCATCGCCATTCGTATCTGGCAATTCGAAACAGGTTTGTTCGCGCTACAAGCGATTCCTCTACAGAAACACGCTTATTTCTTTGCCGGCTGCAGGGTGACCGGCCTGGCCAGGGCATCTGTGGTTTCCGGTGGCTTGGCATCCAGATCCTTGGTGGCGCCGCAAGCAACGCATTCCATCCACTGCTTGTCACCGTCGATGACGCGCTGGATCTTGTCCATCTGTCCGCATTCCGGACAGGTAGCCCCGGCAATAAATTGGCGTTTCATGATTGCTCCCTATCCCTCCGCAGGAGCGGCGCTCGAGCCGCGAACATTACTTGGGAAAGCTTTCGCAAGCACATTCGCGGCTCGAGCACCGCTCCTACGGTGAAATCTTCTAACCGCTGATGCCGCAATGACGCAGTAGCGGTTCCACACTGGGCTCGCGGCCGCGGAAGGCCTTGAACAGCTCCATGGGTTCGCGGCTGCCACCCTTGGCGAGAATTTCGCTGCGGAAGGCACGGCCGGTGTCTTCGTTGAACTCGCCTTCTTCCTCGAAGCGGGAATAGGCATCCGCGGAGAGCACTTCTGCCCATTTGTAGCTGTAATAACCCGCCGCATAGCCGCCGGCAAAAATGTGCCCGAAGCTGTTGGGAAAGCGGTTGAACGCGGGCGGCTGAATTACTGCCACCTGCTCACGCACCTCTTTCAGGACCTGATAGATATCCAGCCCTTCCTGGTACTCCGCGTGAATACGCATGTCGAACAGGGAGAACTCCAGCTGCCGCACCATCTGCATGGCGCCCTGGAAATTCTTTGCGGCCAGCATTTTGTCCAGCTTTTCCTTGGGCAGGGGTTCACCGGTTTCATAGTGGCCGGAAATCAGGGCGATGCCTTCTTCAGTCCAGCACCAGTTTTCCAGAAACTGGCTGGGAAGCTCCACCGCATCCCAGGCCACCCCGTTGATGCCGGAAATACCGGACACATCCTGCTCGGTAAGCATGTGGTGCAGGCCATGGCCGAACTCGTGGAACAGGGTGACCACTTCATCGTGAGTCAACAGTCCCGGTTTGCCACCGGCGGGCGGAGCAAAGTTGCAGGTCAGGTAGGCCACCGGGGTTTGCAGGCTACCATCCGGACGACGACGACGAATGCGGGCGTCATCCATCCAGGCGCCACCCCGCTTGCCGGTGCGCGCATACATATCCAGATAGAAGGCCGCGCGCACGCTGCCATCGTCATCCACCAGTTCGTAGAAACGTGCATCTTCGTGCCACAGATCCACATCATCACGCTGACGGAATTGAATCCCGAACAGTTTGCCGACCACGGCAAACATGCCGTTAATCACGGTATCCGCCGGGAACCAGGGACGCAGCTCTTCCTCGGAAATGCTGTAACGCTCTTCACGCAGCCGCTCGCTCCAGAAACCGATATCCCAGGGGTTCAGATCATCGGCCCCCTTTTCGGCCGCAAAGGCTCTGAGTGCTGCCAGTTCCTGTTCCGCCTGAGGCTTGGCCCGCTTGGCCAGGTCTTCGAGGAACTGAATCACCTCGTTCACATCCCGGGCCATCTTGGTGGCCAGGGACTCTTCAGCAAAGTTGGCAAACCCCAGCAGTTGCGCCTGGTCGTGCCGCAATTTGAGGATTTCATCCATGATGGCGGAGTTGTCGAACTGGCCAGCCTGGGGACCCTGGTCAGAGGCCTTGGTGGTCCAGGCCACATACATTTCCTTGCGCAGCTCGGCATTCTTGCAGTGGCTCATGACGGCAATAAAGACCGGCGCATCCAGCGTCAACAACCAGCCGTCCTTACCGTCGGCCTTTGCCCGGTCAGCAGCACCGGCTTTGGCGCTGTCCGGCAGCCCATCCAGTTCCGCCTCATCGCTAATGTGTTTGGTCCAGGCCTGGGTGGCATCCAGGGTGTTGTCGGAAAATTTGCTGGTCAGTTCAGAGAGCCGCTTGGAATTGGCCATGTACTGCGCTTTCTTGTCCTCCGGCAGATCCACCCCGGAGAGACGGAAATCTCGCAAGGTATTTTCAATGTCTTTCTGCTGGGCTTCGCTGAGCGAGCTCCATTCATCACTGTCACGCAGGGTCTGGTAGGCGGCACACAGCTGCGCGTTCTGGCCCACCTCGGTGCCATACTCGCTGAGCAGCGGCAGGCAGCTGTTGTAGGCATTACGCAACGCCTCATTCTGGGCCACCGCATTGAGATGCCCGGCGGGCCCGAAGGCCTTGCCCAGGCGATCGTCTTCCTCATCCAGGGCCTGCACCAGATGGGCGTAATCGAATTTGCCCTCCGCCAGCACCTGCTGGATGCGCGCTCGGCCATCCGCCACCAGTTGCTCCACAGCGGGCAGTACATGCTCCGGCTGGATTTTTGAAAACGGCGGCAGTTCCGGGTAGTCAATCAGCGGGTTGTTGCTCATGGGTGTCCTGTCCTGGTTCTGTCTGCGCTGCCGGCAAGCGCTGGCGAGTCGTCTCGTCCGGTTGCAACAGCGTCTGGAAAATCAGCCACTTGCTCAGCAGGAAAACGCCAAGCAAGATCAGTATGGCAATCAGTATACGGGTGGGCGGCTTGTTCATGGGCCTCCCTGACGATCACATTCAACTATCGAGTTTATCAGTGATGGGGATTCGCCGCTTTGAAGACAAGGCCCCGCAATTGGGGGAACGCGTATTTGTGGACCCGGATGCTACCGTGATCGGCGATGTGGTGCTGGGTGACGATTGCTCCGTATGGCCGCGGGCCGTCATTCGCGGAGATATGCATGCCATCCGCATCGGCGCCCGGGTCAGCATTCAGGACAATGCCGTGCTGCATATCACCCACGACTCCCGTTTCAACCCCGGCGGCTTCGCCCTGCAGATCGGTGACGATGTCACCCTCGCCCACCAGGCCATGCTGCACGGTTGCAGCCTGGGCAACCGGGTAATGGTGGGCATGCAGGCAATCATCATGGATGGTGCGGTGGTGGAAGACGACGTGATTGTTGCCGCCGGATCCCTGGTTGGCCCCGGCAAGCGCCTGGAGAGCGGGTACCTTTATCGGGGTCAACCGGCTCGCCAGGTGCGCCCACTCAGCGATGAAGAAAAGCAGTTTTTGCCATATGTGGCCGGGAATTATGTGCGTCTGAAGGATCGCTATCTGGCGGGCTGAGCTGCGATTCAAATTCTCCACATAAACGACATATTCCCAAAGCTCAAAATATCGTCGCTTTTTCGAATCGGTGATGAAGACCCCTGAAGCGTGAGGGTGAATGAGAAATCGTCCAGGCTGATGCCGCCACCGAGCACCAGCCCGAGAATGCCGTCACGGGACTCCACATTATAGGGGCCACTGTTTTCTTCCAGGTAGGAGTAGGCTATGTACTCCCCGAAACTGGCGAAGAAGATTTCCCAGCCAAACCCCTCCCCATCGAACAAGCCCACCAGGGACCCAGCGGTGCCGATACCGGCGTAGTCGGGGATAAAGTTTCGCGGTAGATTCTGACCAATACGCCAGAACCCACCGGCTTTGGCTGTGCCGCTAAAGTTGTTGGCGTCTACGCCCCAGGCGTAACCCACTTCACTTTGCAACGGACCCTGAAGATAGCGGAACAGGCGATGGGCGTGGAGAAAGTAAGCGCCGCCAATAGCATCATGACCAAGCTGATTATCCCAGCCCTGGGGCTCCTCGGAACCGGTGATCTTGTGTACCACTTTCTGTGACTGTTCTGCGCCAGAATCCGGACCCACGATGCCAACCCGTACGCCATAGCCGAACAGGCTGTTGCCGTTCCAGCTGAACAGGCCCAACTCCAGATTGCTGTAGCCCACATAGGGCAGATCATTAAAGTCCGGCGTTTCGCGACTTATATCCGACGGGGTAATCATGATCTGTTCAAGGCTCAGGGTCAGAGCATGCTTTTCATCAGCCAGGCTGATGCCGGGTAGCGGGTCCAGAGCGGCGGCAAGGCCGCAGGTGAAGGTGCCATTTCGGTCGCAGTGCTCGTGTGCATCACCCACCCAGCTGATGCGCACGCCATTGGTGTACTGACCATCGGAACCGACAAACAGATCGTTATCCCAGGAAAAACCGAAGGTGGATGCCTCAGTCGCCAGCGGCAGCAGACAGGTAAGTATCAACAGAAGGCGCGAGGACATACCCATACCTCTTTCGGGGAACGGCATCGCACCCGCTATCCACATCAGAAACGCCACCGCCGCTGCATGACCAGAAAGGCAAACGATGCGGACCAGGTGATCAGTATCAGTCCGTTAAGCGCCTCTACCCCGGCGATCAGTCGCAACGTCCCAAGAGGATACAGATCACCAAGGCCCAGTGAGGTGTAGCAAGCGGTGGAAAAATACAGGTGATCCAGGAAACTGCCATCTACCGCACCGGCCAGGTTCATGGCGGTATCCCCGTGGTCCAGAATCAGGTAGACCCACGCATAAAGCGTTACTTCCACCATATGGGCGACAAACATGACCATTACCACCAGCAGGATCTCGCCGCGGAAATCTGACCAGCGCTTGAGTAGTGCGGACAATCCCGCCAGCGTCCAGTAGTGCAGTGTCACTGTGGTCAACACCATGCCCAGACTGACCATGGAGGCAAACAGCACTTCACTCATTACCGCACTTTCCGTCATGGCGTGCTAGCGCAGCCCGGCAATGATCGGCGCGCTGTCCGGACGCCAGCCACGCCAGATTTCAAAGGCTTCTGCGGCCTGCTCCACCAGCATGCCCAAACCATCGGCGGTAGCTGCCGCGCCCTGTTGTTGCGCCCAGACCATGAAAGGGGTGGGCTCGCTGCCATACACCATGTCGTAGGCCACGGCGCCTTCTGCCAGCAGGCCCTCTGGCAGAGTCGGCATCTCGCCATGAAGTCCGGCAGAGATGGCATTGATGACCAGATCGAATTGCCCGCTCAGGTTATCCAGTCCGCTACCCAGCACCGGCGGGTTCGTGCCATCCATAAAACCGCGAGCCAGGATAGCGGCCTTGTCTTCCGTGCGATTGGCAATGCGCACCAGCGTCGGCGCTTCTGCCAGCAACGGACCCATGACACCGCGCACCGCACCGCCGGCACCCAGCACCAGCACCCGCTTGCCCTGAATGGCCCAGCCCTGGTTATCGCGGATATCTTTCACCATGGCGGCACCATCGGTGTTGTCACCATGGAGCTTGTCGCCATCCCACCACAGGGTATTCACTGCCCCCGCCTGGCCGGCGCGTTCGGTCACAGCATCGCACAGCTCGAAGGCCTGCTCCTTGAAGGGCACGGTCACATTGGCCCCCAGGCCTCCTTCTTCATGAAAAGCGTTTACAGCGCCGGCAAAGTCATCCAGCGGCGCTTCGCGCTTTTCATAACGCAGATCATCGCCGCGCTGGGCAGCAAAGGCATGATGAATATCCGGCGACCGGGAATGGGCCACCGGATTGCCGAACACACAATACAGGGTCGTCATAACCACTCCCGATGAATCAGAAATTTCTGGTAGAGCTCAATTTCCGCACTATCCGGCTGCGGATGCCAGTCATAGTCCCAGCGCACCAGTGGCGGCAGGGACATGAGGATGGATTCGGTACGCCCGCCGGACTGTAACCCGAAGATGGTGCCGCGATCGTAGACCAGGTTGAATTCCACATAGCGACCACGCCGATAGAGCTGGAACTGGCGCTCCCTGTCACCATACTCATGGTCTTTTCGCCGCGCCACGATGGGGCGGTAGGCCTGGATATAGGCATCACCGACGCTACGCATCAGCGCAAAACTGGTGTCGAAATCGAAGCGATTCAGGTCATCGAAAAACAGGCCGCCAACGCCACGGGGCTCGTCACGATGTTTGATATAGAAGTAGTCATCGCACCAGCTTTTGAATTCCGGGTAGATCTCTTCACCGAAAGGGTCGCAGGCCTCCTTGGCGGTCTGGTGCCAATGCACCACATCCTCTTCGAAACCGTAGAAGGGCGTCAGATCAAAACCGCCACCAAACCACCACACCGGGTCTTCGCCCTCTTTTTCGGCGACAAAGAAACGGACATTGGCATGACTGGTGGGTACGTAAGGGTTCTTCGGGTGAATCACCAGCGACACCCCCATCGCCTGAAAGCTGCGGCCCGCCAATTCCGGGCGCGCTGCGGTGGCAGACGGAGGCAACTGATTGCCGAACACATGGGAAAAATTGACGCCGCCCTTTTCAATCACGGCACCGTTTTCCAGCACCCGGCTGCGGCCACCGCCACCCTGCTCCCGGTCCCAACTGTCTTCACGGAAGGTGGCGCTGCCATCTTCCTTGGCCAGTTCCTCGCAAATGTGATCCTGAAGGCCCAGCAGGTAGTCCTTCACCGCCTGCAGTGATACCTCTGACATGCCGTCTCCCGGTTCGAATACTTGGCTTAAGCGCGCAAGGTGCGGCCACTTTCCAGATCAATAATGGTAGAGGGTTTGGCGGCCCGGTCACAGGCGCCGCTGACAATAAAGTCCAGCCGCTCGCCAAGCTGGCGGGCCACCTGGAACTGATTGCGAGCCGCCGGGCGACCACTGATATTGGCACTGGTGGAAATGATCGGCTGACCTACCGCCCGACACAGGTCCCGAGCCAGGGGGTGATCCGGTACTCGCACCGCCACTTTGCTAAAGGCGCCGCGCACCCACGCGGGCACGCTATCGGCGGCGTCAACCAGATAGGTCAGCGGTGCCGGCCATTGCCCTGCCACTTGCTTACGCTGGCTATCGGTGAGGCGAATATAAGGTTCCAGTTGCTCCAGGTCTGCGCCGATCAGAATCAGGCCCTTGCTCACCGGTCGCTCCTTGATAGCCAACAGACGCGATACCGCTTCTTCATTGAAAGGATCGCAGCCCAGGCCGTAAACCGACTCGGTGGGATAAGCCACCACGCCACCCGCCTGGATAATCTGTGCCGCGCTGTGCAGATGCTGGTACATGACGAACTCACCCTGGAAGGAAAGACGGGAAAATACCCTGCATGACAAGCCGGCTCAAGGGAGAGCCGAGATTACGCCGTAGACGACAATCTAAAGTGGCACCGGCGTAACACGTTTCGCTGTCAGCGCCTTTTTTCCTTTTTTCACTTCGCTGGTTTCACACTCCACTTCCTCGCCCGGCGTGAACGCCCACTCTTCGTCTTCCGGCATGGTGCCGATAATCCGGTAGCGCCTGCCGCCCACATGAACTGCCTCCACCGCACGCCACTCTCCCTGTCCTCTCAACAAGGGCACATAGATCTCGAACATGGCACACCTCGAACACGGACGTCCTGATGCCTTCAACATTCCGCCCCTGGCCAGAAAAGGTCAAATCCGGGAAACCCTTCAGGAGCCATCGGCCCCTGAAGAGTGAACGTGGCTAGGCCGCGCCGCTGCGTTTCAGGTAGCCCCCGGTCACCCTTTCCACCCAGCCTTCCAGTTCCAGCTCGGAAAGCTGCCCGGCCAGGTCAGTTATCGGCAGGCCTGTGCGTTCCTGGAGGGCGTCCAGGGAATTGAGGCCGCCGGTCAGATGCTTAAGCAACTCGGGTAGATCCGGCTTATCAACACCAGCCGCTTCCACGCTGCGCCGGAAGTCACCGAAGGCATGAAAAATGTCCTCCCGCGATTCCAGCCAGTTGGCACCATCACGCAAAAGCTGGTGGCAGCCTTTGCTCAGAGGATTGTGGATACTGCCGGGAATGGCGAACACCTCACGCCCTTGTGTCAGGGCCGTACGTGCAGTGATCAGGGAACCGCTCTTGATAGCCGCTTCCACCACAATGGTACCGAGGCTCAGGCCACTTATGACCCGATTACGCAGGGGGAACTGGGCCGGAAGAGGTGGCGCGCCAGGCGCAAATTCCGTTACCAGGGCACCGTCAGCCTCCACAATCTGCCCGGCCAGAACCGCATTACGGGGCGGGTAGATACGATCCGGCCCGCTGCCCAGGACAGCCACGGTACGGCCAGCACTGATCGCACCCCGGTGCGCAGCAGCATCCACACCCAAAGCCAGACCACTGACGATAACAAAACCGCTGCCGGCCAGATCCCGGGCAAAACGACGACTGTTATCCAGCCCGTCCGCGGAGGCATTGCGCGCGCCGACAATGGCCAGGCCGGGCGCATTGAGCGCCTCCACGCTGCCGCGCACCGCCAACACCCCGGGGGCATCCGGGATCTGGGCCAGCAGGGATGGATAATCCGCATCACCGAGCGCCAGCCAGCGCCAGCCCTGCTCACGCAGATGCTCGTAATGGACTGTCAGCGACCCGGTGTTGTCCAGCAGCTTGCGGCGCTCTTTCAGGCCAGCTGGCAACAGTGGCAGGAAATCGGCCAGCGCAGTGCGGTCGATGGATTGCTGTTTCAGCGCACGGCCCAGGGCCGCAGATGACGGGGAAAACAACGCCTGCAATAGCAGGCGTTTGTATTGTCCGTCCATCGCCCACCTCCTTGTGTGCGTTTGACGGGTTGTAGGGAGTCGCAGCTCCGGCGGTGAGCGCTACCGCAATTTACTCAATCAGTAGCTACCCGCCGGACTTTCGGCGACATCATGCATGTAAATAGGCCGCAGGGACTCCATGATCAAGCCATAGCTGACCTTGTCGAAGACACGGAAAATCACCATGGAGCCGGTTCTTTCCCGGGGCAACTGTACCTTGTCGCCACGCTGGCGATCACGGACCACCTCACCCTGGCCGAACACATCCAGCACGTTACCCACTTCCAGACCGTCACGCTCGCCCTTGTTGATCACCACCACATCGTTACGGGCCACGCTGTTGATGCGGTCAAAGAAACGGATCACCTTGGCTTCGATCTTGGTATCCGGCGCTGACGGGTAAAGCACGGAGCGAACCCGGCGATCTTCGGTGGAGAACAGCCGGTCATCAATACGCAGATCTTCATTGGACTTGGTCACCCGCAGGGTCACCATGTCGTCCTCATGACCAGCTACACGGCCCAGACCAATCTGGCGAGCTTCATAGCCCAGTACTTCATTGGTATCCGGATCAACATATTGCTCACCGGTGCGGTAGATACCGTAGCTCTGATCCAGATCTTCCCACTTGGTCAGGGCATCCCGCGCATAAACGGTGTCGCCTTCGCCGAAGATCACCCGGCGATCACGGCCCCCAACGACGTAGGGAGCCTCGGCAATCTCCTGACGGCTGACCACCAGACCTTCTTTCAGATAGGCGGAAATGGCGCCAGCCGGAATCGCGGGGATCGCCTCGTCGTTGGCTATTTCACGCACTTTCGGCGTGAGCTTGACGGTCCCGTTGGGAAGCACTTTTTCTTCCACGCCACGCTTTACCGACAGGCGCGGCTCGCCATTCACATAGGTCAGGCGAATCTCATCACCGGGATAAATCAGATGGGGATTGCTGATTTCTTCATTGATCTGCCAGATCTCCGGCCATTGCCAGGGTTCTTCCAGAAAACGGGCGCTGATATCCCAAAGGGTATCGCCATTCTTGACGAAATACTTGCCGGGATGCCCTTCTTTGAGCATGACCTGGGCAGCCGCCAAGCCGGATAAAGACACTAACAGCCCGAAGGCCAGGGCGCGCTGGACCGATTTCATCATCATCGGATTCCTTTTATCATTATTGGACTCATCCCCAAGAGCTGCCGTGGGCCGGTTTTTACGGACACGGTTTCTTTTGGATATTAGCAATGCGATCATATATTTAGCAACCGAAATTCGAGTGCTATCGCAACTTCCGAGAAGGTACATGGCCAAACTGGAAATACTGGAATTCCCTGACCCCCGGCTACGCACGGTAGCAAAGCCGGTGGAAAAGGTGGATGACGAGCTTCGCAATCTCATCGACGACATGTTCGAAACCATGTACGCCGCACCCGGAATCGGCCTGGCGGCCACCCAGGTGAACGTACATCAGCGGCTGATCGTGATGGACCTGTCCGAGGACCAGTCCCAGCCTCGGGTTTTCATCAACCCGGAGATCACCCCACTCACCGATGATGTGGCCCCCTATGAAGAGGGCTGCCTGTCTGTGCCCGGCTTCTACGAGAAAGTGCAGCGCCCGGCCCGGGTACGTATCAAGGCCCTGGATCGGGACGGCAACGAATTCGAGGAAGAAGCCGACGAACTGCTCGCCACCTGCATCCAGCACGAGATCGACCACCTGGACGGCAAGCTGTTCGTGGACTATGTCTCCCGGCTGAAGCGCGACCGCATCAAGAAGAAGCTGGAAAAACTGCATCGTCAGCAGGCTTAAAATCAGCTGCAAGCTACAAGGAACAAGCCGCACGGAAAGGCAAAATCTTTGCGCCCCAGCACCTTCCACCGTTGTGGGAAGCGATGCTCGCATCGCGAATCGTCCTTTTAAACGCGGGCAGGGCGCATATCAGCTAGCACCGTCCTGATCCGCGCCTTGCACCTTGTAGCTTGAAGCTTGCCGCTCACAAATCATCAGAGGTTCACCTTGAAACCCTTACGTCTCGCCTTCGCCGGCACCCCGGATTTCGCCGCCGCCAGCCTGCAGGCGGTACTCGACAGTGACCACCAGGTGGTTGCCGTGCTCACCCAGCCGGACCGGGCCGCCGGGCGCGGCAAGAAAGTGCAGCAAAGCCCGGTCAAGGTACTGGCCGAAAGCCAACGCATTCCCGTGCTGCAGCCGGAAAACCTGAAGGGCGAGGACATCCGCCAGCAACTGCGTGATTTGAATCTGGATGCCCTGGTCGTGGTGGCCTACGGCTTGATCATCCCCCAGGCGGTGCTGGATATACCGCGCCTGGGCTGCCTCAACGTGCATGGCTCGCTGCTGCCGCGCTGGCGCGGTGCGGCCCCCATCCAGCGCGCCATCAGCATGGGCGATACCGAAACCGGCAACACCATCATGCAGATGGAAGCGGGCCTGGACACCGGCCCCATGTTGCTAAGCGAAAGCCTGCCGATTGGCGATAGCGAAACGGGTGGCGAGCTGCACGACCGACTCGCCGCCCAGGGCGCCCGCCTGCTGGTAACGGTACTGAACGATCTGGAGCACTACCTGGCCAACGCTACCGCGCAACCGGACGACGGCGTCACCTACGCCCACAAACTGAGCAAAGCCGAAGCGCGACTGGATTTCCGCCTGCCCACCCGCGCCCTCTACAACCGCATTCGTGCCTTCAATCCCTTTCCGGTGAGCTGGGTACCGCTGAACGGTCAGCCCATGCGTATCTGGAAAGCCAGCGAAAGCCCGCAGCCTGGCCGGGATAACGATGAGCCCGGCCATATTCTCGGTGTGGACGACAGTGGCATCCACGTGGCCACCGGCGATGGCACCCTGATTCTTGAAGAACTGCAATTGCCCGGCAAGCGTCGCATGGCCGTGGCCGATTTGCTTCGCGGCAACCCGGATCTGTTCAAGACAGGCGAACCGCTGGGTGATTCCATTGACAACGTCTGACCCTCGCCTGACCGCGGTACGCGTCCTCAACAGGGTGCTACCCGGCAAAGGCGACGGGGAAAGCCTGCGCGAAGTGCTGCGCGACTTTCCCCTACAGGGCGCCGACGGCGGCCTGATGCGCGATATCTGCTTTGGCGTCTGCCGGCACCTTCGGCCCCTCAACCACTGGCTCAACCAGCAACTGGGCAAACCCCTCAAAGCCAGCGCCCAACCTGTGCGACTGGCCCTGCTGGCCGGGCTCTACGAACTCTGGTTCAGCGAACGCCCGGCCCACGCCATCGTCAATGCCTACCCACAGCTGTGTCGCAAACTGAAAGCTCCCTGGGCCGCCGGGCTCAGCAATGCCATTCTGCGCAAGGCCAGCAAGCTGACGATTGACGATGCCGTCGCCGACGCCAGCCCCAACATCCGCCTCAGCCTGCCGGACTGGCTGTTCAAACGCTGGCAACAGGATTGGCCCGCCGACGCAGAAGCCATGGCCCGGGCCAACCTGCAAACGCCACCCTTCACCTTGCGGGTCAACCGCCGCCACCAGCAGCGGGCCGGCGCCATTGCCGCCCTGGGCGAGGGCGCCCGCCCCGGCGAACTGTCCCCCTGGAGCATCTACCTGAGCCCGGCGCGGCCGGTATTCCAGCTGCCCGGTTTTGAACAGGGCGCCCTGTCGGTCCAGGACGAAGCCGCCCAGTTGCCCGGCGAGGTGCTGCAATGCCCGCCTGGCGGCCGCATTCTCGACGCCTGTGCCGCCCCCGGCGGCAAAACCGGGCAGCTCTGTGAGAAATTCCCGGATGCCGACGTGGTCGCCCTGGAACTGGAAGGCAAGCGGCTGGCGCGCATCCGGGAAAACCTGGCCCGCCTCAACGCTGACATCACTCTGCTGCAGGGCGATGCCAGCGACCCGCAGAGTTGGTGGGACGGCACCCCCTTCGATGCCATCCTGCTGGATGCCCCCTGCTCTGCCACCGGCATCCTGCGCCGCCAGCCGGATGTAAAATGGCACCGCAAGGCGTCGGACATTCCTGCACTGGTTGATTTACAAGCGCGCATGCTGGATGCACTATGGCCGCTGCTCAAACCCGGCGGCATGCTGGTGTATGCCACCTGTTCGGTACTGCGGGACGAAAACGACCACCAGGTCAGCGCCTTCCTGCAACGCCAGCCACAGGCCCGGGATGTGACGCCACGGCCGGAAGGGGCCACAATGGTGAGCGCGGGATGGCAGCTGTTCCCGCAACATCATGGGCCAGACGGTTTCTATCTGGCGTGTTTGCGCAAGGAATCGGGGGCGCTAGCGTAGTCCATGAAGATCATTATTCTCGGTGCTGGCCAGGTGGGCGGCACCCTGGCCGAAAACCTGGCCAACGAGCGCAACGACATTACCGTCATCGATACCGATGCGGAACGGCTGCGCGAACTGGGCGACCGCCTGGATATCGGCACCGTGCGCGGCATGGGCTGTTACCCGGCGGTGCTCAAGGACGCCGGCGCGGAAGATGCGGACATGCTGATCGCGGTCACCAATTCCGACGAGGTGAACATGATCGCCTGTCAGGTGGCCTACTCCCTGTTCCGCACCCCCTCGAAAATCGCCCGCATCCGTACCGCCCACTACACCAGCCGGGCGGACAAGCTGTTCAATGAAAACGCCCTGCCCATTGATGTGATCATCAGCCCTGAGCAGGTGGTCACCGACTATATCAAGCGGCTCATCGAGCACCCCGGCGCCCTGCAGGTGGTGAACTTTGCCGGTGGCCGGGTACAGCTGGTGGCGGTCCGCGCCTATTACGGCGGCCCCCTGGTGGGCAACGAGCTGCGCGAACTGCGCAAACACATGCCCAATGTGGATACCCGGGTAGCGGCCATCTTCCGCCGCGGCCGGCCCATCATTCCGGAAGGCAACACGGTAATCGAAGCGGACGACGAGGTTTTTTTCATCGCCGCCAAGAACGATATCCGTGCGGTGATGAGCGAACTGCGCCGGCTGGAGCATAACTACAAGCGCGTCCTCATTGCCGGCGGCGGCAACATCGGCTACCGGCTCGCCAAGAGCATCCAGCACCGCTATAACGTGAAGATTCTCGAGCGCAGCCCCGGTCGCGCGGAATGGCTGGGCGAGAAACTGCACCAGACCGTGGTACTCCAAGGCCTGGCCACGGACCGGGACGAACTGCTCAAGGCCAACATCGAGAACACCGATGTGTTCTGCGCTCTCACCAACGACGACGAAGCCAACATCATGGCCTCACTGCTGGCCAA
>NZ_JABURH010000065.1 GCF_014762765.1 Alcanivorax sp. | reverse complement strand
CTATCGATACGTCACCTGCTCGCTCGGCAGATGCAGATGTTCGTTCACCGAGACTAGCCTTGGCTTGCCGGCATTCACAAGCACCCGGGTCACACTGGTGTTGATCAGGGTGCGGTTCCAGGTGATCAACGCCTCGTCGGTAAGGCCCATGAGCCGCTGGATGATCACACTGATGGCGCCGCCGGAGGTGAACACCAGGGCGCTGTCGCCGCTGCTCAGGCTGTTGCCGAGACTATAGGTGCTGGCCAGCACCCGCTCGCGAAAGGCGGGCCAGCTTTCACTGTAATCGCCGTCGCCGGTCTGCCAGCGGCGCAGGGCCTGCTCGAAGCGGGCCTGGAAGACCTTGCGCGGGTGATCCTGTTGCGCCAGCCACTGGGTCAGCGCCGCCCGGTCGGTGGCCAGGGGCCAGTCCACGGCCAGCAGCTCGCTGTGGTTGTATTCGTTGAAGCCGGTATCCGTGTGCCATTCCTTGGCCAGGCCCAGTTCGCCCAAGGTCGCTTCCGCGGTTTCCACATGGCGGCGCATTGTGCCGCAGATCGAGCGGGGCACGCCCAGATCCTGATTCTGCAGGGCGCGGCCGAGAATGCGGCTCTGCTCCCAGCCCACATCGGACAGCTGATCGTAATCTTCCTTGCCGAAACTGGCCTGGCCGTGGCGGATCAGGTAGATCACCGGCATCAGGCTTTCTCCGCTTTTTCCAGCTTGCCCTGCAGTCGTTCGGCGCCCTTGAGCATCACCCGGTTGAACACAAACGGCAGGAACCGCTTCATCCAGTAAGCCCGGCGGCCGCTCTTGTGGGGCAGCAGGAAGAACTGCTGTTTGGCCACGGCTTTCTTGATCATCTCGGCGATCTGGTCGGCGGTGAGCTCGTCACTGGAAAGCAGCTTGTCCACGGTTTCGACCATGCCCGGTTCCGGGGTGCGCATGGACTCATGCAGATTGGTGCGGAAGAAACCCGGGCACACCACGGTGGTATGAATGCCGTAAGGCGCCAGCTCGAAGCGCAGGGTTTCCGACAGGGAAATCACCCCGGCCTTGGTCACGTTATAGCTGCCCATCACCGGCGCGTGCAGCAGTCCGGCCAGGGAAGCAATATTGACGATGTGGCCGTGGCCCTGGCGCTTCATCATCGGCACGAATACCTTGCAGCCGCGGACCACTCCTTTCACGTTGATATCGAAAATCCAGTCCCAGTCGGCCATGTCGCCGCGATCAATACGGGCAGCACCGGCCACCCCGGCATTGTTCACCAGCACATCCAGGCCGCCCCAGTTCTGCTCCAGCCACTCGCGGGCATTGTTGAAGCTGGCCGCGTCGCGTACATCCAGATACTGGAATTGCAGCTCGCCGGGCAGATCCTTCAGGGCCGCCAGGGTTTCCGCAGCGCGCTCCTGGTTCACATCGCCGATCAGTACCCGGGCGCCATCGCGCAGCCAGGCCTCTGCCATGGCGCGTCCCAGCCCGGAGGCGCCGCCGGTGATCAGGATGCGTTGTGGGGTCTGGCTCATGGTGTGTCCCGTTGTCATGGTGGTTTCGGTCGTGGATTGTGCGTCAGGCGTCGACCCGCTGGCATCGGGGGTCTTATCCATTGACCGATGCTAGTGACGGCGTTTCAATTAATCCAATGAATCCTCGCAATGATCAAAGATAAACGCCATGCATGTGTCGCGCTTCGATCTCAATCTTTTCGTGGTCTTCGATGCCATCTACACCGAAGGCTCCCTGACCCGCGCCGCCAAGGTGCTCAACCTGACCCAGCCGGCGGTGAGCCATGCTCTGGGGCGCCTGCGCGACCGCCTGGACGACCCGCTGTTCGTGCGTCAGGGTAGCCGCATGGTGCCCACCGCCCGGGCCCGGGCCATGGTCAGCCCGGTGCGCCATGCCTTGGGTGGCTTCCAGCGCTGCCTGAGTGATGAAGGCGGTTTCGATGCCAGCGAGGCGGAGCGCACTTTCGTGCTGGGCCTGCGCGATGGCCTGGAAGGTTGTCTGCTGCCGTCGCTGATGGCACAGCTCATGGAAGACGCCCCCGGGGTACGTTTGCAATCACTCACTATCAGCCGAAAGCAGATGGCTACGGAGCTGGCCAGTGGCCGGCTGGATCTGGCCTGCGACGTGATGCTGGCCCTGCCGGAATCCATCGAGCATGTGCCGGTACTCAGCGGCCCGTTGGTGGTGATGATGCGCGAGGGCCATGAGCTGGCTGGTGAGATGGACCTGCCCGGATATCTGGCCGCCCAGCATGTGCTGGTATCGTCCCGCCGCGAAGGCCCGGGGCTGGAAGATTTCGGCCTGGCCCGGCAGGGCTACCGGCGCCATATCCGCCTGCGCTGCCAGCACTACCAGGCGGCCATCAGCACCGTGCAGAACACCGACCTGCTGCTCACCCTGCCGGCCACCCTGGCCGGGCGCCTGTCCCGCAAGGGCATGGTGATCAAAGCCTTCCCCGCCGACCTGCCCGGCCTGGAAATGCACCTCTACTGGCACCGCGACCAAAGCGCCGACCCGGCCCACAGCTGGTTGCGGCAGAGGGTGTTGGCGCTATTGAAGGAGCAGCAGGAGGCGTTGGGGGAGGGGGTTTGACCGGGCGAGTTGCAAGTTACAAGTTTCAAGTTGCAACGCGGACCGGTGGTGTCGCCATCTGATTAGGGCTATCACCGCGATTCAGAGGCTAGGGGCGCGGGCAGGGTCTGGTAGTTTGGCTCTGCCCAGTCCGCGCTTTGCAACTTGAAACTTGTATCTTGGCACTCACCCCGTCCGGCCGGGCATCAGTTTTCCTTTCCAGTGCGGATTTTCCTCCACCCGAATATCCGTGGGCTTCACCGTGTCGCCGCAGTGGCTGCATTGCAGTTGCGCTTCCAGGGGTTCGCCGCACTGGCGGTGGTAGCGAATAAGGGGGGCGCCGTGTTCGCCGGCCAGGTGTTTGTCGCCCCATTGGGCCAGATGCACGATCACCGGGTAGAGCTCTTTGCCCATGGCGGTGAGCCGGTATTCGTGGCGCAGGGGGCGCTCCTGGTAGGCCACCTTGTCGAGCACGCCGCCCTCGGTGAGCTTGCGCAGTCGGTCGCTGAGCACATGGCGGGTGACGCCCAGGCGTTGCTGGAAATCATCGAAGCGGCGCACGCCCATAAAGCAGTCGCGCAGCACCAGCAGCGTCCAGTTGTCGCCGATAATGGCCAGGGTGCGGGCCAGGGAGCAGGGCTGTTGATCGATGTCTTGCCAGCGCATGATGAACCTCCGGGTACGTGTTCTGATCATACCGGCTTGACCCGTTCTCAAAAAGAACCGACTATAAGTTCCAAATAGGAACCAACTATGCGCCTTGCCAATATCAGGAGGCAATATGCCTGAATCCGCCGTGGTCGTGATCGGTGCCGGTGATGCCACCGGCGGTGCCATCGCCAAACGTTTTGCCCGCGAAGGCTACACCGTCTGCGTCACCCGCCGTACTGAAGACGCCCTGGCGCCCCTGGTGCAGGAGATCGAACAGGCCGGCGGCAAGGCCCGTCCGTTCGGCTGCGACGCCCGCGATGAAGACCAGATGATCGCGCTGTTCGACACCATCGAAAACGAAGTAGGGCCGGTGGCAGTGGTGGTGTTCAACATCGGCGCCAACGTGTTCTTCCCCATCCGCGATACCACCGCCCGGGTCTATCGCAAGGTCTGGGAAATGGGGGCCTTCGCCGGCTTCCTGGCCGGTCGCGAAGCCGCCCGGGTGATGGTGCCGCGCCACAAGGGCACCATCATCTTCACCGGCGCCACCGCCTCGGTGCGGGGCGGCAAGGGGTTCTCTGCCTTCGCCGGTGCCAAGTTTGCCCTGCGTGCCCTGGCCCAGAGCATGGCCCGGGAACTGGGGCCGGAAGGCATCCACGTGGTGCATCCCATCATTGATGGCGCCATCGATACCGCCTTTATCCGTGACACCTTCCCGGCTATGTACGCCAAGAAAGATCAGGATGGCATCCTCAACCCGGAACACATCGCCGACACCTACTGGATGCTCCACCAACAACCCCGCGACGCCTGGACCCACGAAATCGATCTGCGCCCGTGGATGGAGACCTTCTGAAAGCCTTTTTTCACCACAGAGGTCACAGAGAGCACAGAGTTAAAACAATGCGAGGTGGAGACCGCGTCGGTTTTCGTTAAGGGTGTTCAGGGCTGTGCGGCTGTATGCCGTTAGGGCGTGAACCGTTATGTAATGTTTTTTCTCAGTGTCCTCTGTGTCCTCTGTGGTAAAAACAAAACAACCTAGGAGCCACGACATGACCCAAAAAATCGAATTCCTCTTCGACGTGGGCAGCCCCACTGCCTACCTGGCCTGGAGCCAACTCCCCGCCCTGTGTGAGCGCACCGGCGCCGAGCTGGTCTACACCCCCGTGCTGCTGGGCGGCATCTTCAAGGCCACCGGCAACAACCCGCCCGGCGCCGTGCCCGCCAAGGGCATGTACATGATGCGCGATCTGGCCCGCTACTCTGCGCGCTACCAGGTGCCGCTCACCATGAACCCGCACTTCCCGGTGAACACCATCACTCCTATGCGCATCATCACCGCCGCCATCGGCACTCCGGAGCAGGATGCTGTGATCACCGCCCTCTATAACGCCATGTGGCGCGAGCCCTGCAAATTGTCCGAGCCGGAAGAAATCACCCGCGTGCTCACCGACGCCGGCCTGGATGCACAAGCCTGGCTGGAAAAAGCCGCCAGCGATGAAGTGAAAGCGCAGCTCAAGGCCAACACCGAAGCGGCGGTGAAGCGTGGCGTGTTTGGCGCGCCGACAATGTTCGTAGGCAACGAGATGTTCTTCGGCCAGGATCGGCTGGATTT
>NZ_JABURH010000188.1 GCF_014762765.1 Alcanivorax sp. | reverse complement strand
ATGTAACGGTAATAGGCACCCTCTTCCCAGGGTTGGGACGGGGTAAAGACCAGGCTGCGGGTGCCCACCTCCAGCTTGCCGGTGACGCCGGCTTCGCAGCTGTATTTACGCTTGCCGTCTTCGTCATAACGCAAAGGGCGACCGGTGTTCGGGTCCAGCGCCACTTTTTCCACCCGGAAGCTGCCCACGTTGCAGGCATCGGTATTGTCAAAGACCACTGACTCTGCGGCTATTTCCCGGGAAAAATTCACCCGAATGGCGCGATCCGCCGGCATTGAGGGCACCGGGTTACGGTCGTCTTCCACCTTGCCACCCTGGCAGAAGCCATGGTTACCCGCTTCAATTTCCCAGTGCTCCTTGTCGGCGGCACAAGGGAAGCCCGGGTAACTGGTCAGCACCATGGGAGGCGCCGTGTCACCGACCCGCTCAGGCAGGGTGAAGGGCTCATTGACCGGGACCACGGCATTGCCGGCCAGGTCGCTGACCTGGGCGCTGACCATGGCGGTATAACTCTCGCCGAACGCCAGCGGGGTAGCCGGACGCATCACCAGGGACGCGCCATCCAGATACCAATCCACCGCCACATGGCTGCCACCCTGTTGCAGGCCGAAGGTTTCTCCGACGTTGAGAGTGGACGGATCCAGGGGCTCATTGAAGTTGAGGATAACCGCATCACCTGGGCGGGCGGTGAGCGCCGTGCCATCATCCTCGACGGCGGGGACCATGGATTGCAATTGCGGCGCAGTCATATCCGGCACCGGCTGCGGAGCATTTTCCTGATCCTCGTAGGACTTCATGTGGAAGCTGAGCAGACCAAAGGCCGTTTCCTGGCCAAGCACCTTCGGCTCCACAATGCCCACCGCATCGATTTCCATACGGCCGTCTTTCACCAGTGCCATACCGTTGAGCTCCACGTGCAGCAGGGTCTGGCTGAGGGCACCGTTGGCCTCCGGGTTTTCCGCCGTCATGGAGACATCCATGTACAGCTTCACCTGCTTGGGGGCTCCATGGGCATCGCTGTAGGGATTAGGCAGCAGGTAGCCGGAGGCATCGGACAGGAAGGTCACCGAGATGGCACCGGTGTCGATACCCGCCTCCACTTCACCCGCGACCTTGACGGTCACATTGCTGCCGCTAAGCAGGCTGTTACGAGGAATCCGCAACGGCGACACGTCCGGGTAGTTGGGCAGAAACGCCAGCTCCGCAAACACATCGCCGGTCTGCATGGTGGCGTCCTTGTCGCCCAGCAGGGTGGACTGGATCGGCACACAGTTCATGGTGGCGCCGGTGAGCTTGGCCACCAGGGCATCCGGGGCATTGCACGGGTCGGTTTGATCCTCACTGGCGCTCAGGGCTTCCTGCACCAGGGTAGCCCGGGGCATGGAATCCCGGGCGGCCCAGCTCTGCTCGAACCCGCCGGTCAGTTGGGCCTGATCCACACCCCGTACCGACGGGGTGAACTTAAGGGTGTACTGCTGCCCCGGGGTCAGATCTTCCAGCGGGTCGATGGTGACCGCATTGCCCTTGACCAGCAGCGCGGCAGGCACGGTGCCGCCCTGGTGCGCCAGCTCCACGGAGGCGCCATTGTCGATATCGCCATACCGGAGAGTCCCCGGATCGAGCATCTGGTTAAAACGCACCCGCAGAGTGGAAAAATCCATGAACGGCAGAGCGTCACCATCGGGAATGATCTGGCTGACGGTCAGATCCGGTGTGGCCATCTGGCTGGACATGGGGCCGTCCTGGCTGAGCCGGGTGACGAAATCCAGGCCACCATCCGGGAACACCGGGTTGCCCTGTTGCGTCTCAATGCCGTCGATCACCAGCCGGTAATGGCTGTGAGTCTGCAGCGGATTCTGCGGTTGCAGCGTGACGCCCCTGCCGCCATCCAGTGACGTGGGCGCACTCAGTGCAACCTGGTTGTCACCGGTATCCTCACAGTCATCGCCCAACTGGTCGCAGTGCAGCAGGGTAAAGTGGCTGGCATCCACTTCCATGGCATGAGAAAAACGCAGCACCAGCGGCGTTTTCGGCGACAGGTTCTGTTGCCCGTCATAAGGGTAACTGTAATAGACCTCGGCCTGCTGCCAACCGGCAATGGACGGAGTGTCGCCCGCATCACCGCCACAGGCGGCCAGGGTCGCGGCGGCTGTGGCCAGCCATAAATTTCTTGTTCTCATCGCCGATCTCCTAGAATTTCAGGGTGATAGAGCCGGAAAAGACGTGCACATCCCCTTCCGCTTCCACGCTTTCGTAGGGCTGCGGGAACGACGGCGAGCGACGGTCATAGAGATCGAAGGTGCGGTTTTCCAGTTTCTGGTACTGGTAGGCCAGATCCAGACGGACCGGGAATGCCAACACCGGCACCGACTTGTACTTGGCGGTGAGACCCAGGCCGAGGATCCACTTGTCGGTATCCAGATAGTTCACTTCCAGGGAACCGTCGGAATCCAGCGGCGATTCGCTGAAGGCCACCCCACCAGTGACCATGTAGGTGTCATCCAGATGGAATTCGCCACCCAGACGGGGCACCACGATGTCCTTGAATTCGAGACGATAGTCATCCTGTGCGGCATTGACCGCCTGATCTTTGATGGTGTCGCGCTCCAGTTCTTCCTCCAGCCGCGACCATTCCTGCATTTCCACGGTCAGGCCCACCCGCCAGCGGTCTCGGATGTAGGCCAGCCCGGCGGCATAAATGTTCGGCTGGTAGGAATCCACGGTGCTGATGGCCAGATTGATACCCGGATCCAACACGGTGCCGGGAATGGTGATGGTGGAATCCACCGTGGTGTTGGTATTGGAGTAACCACGGAAACTGAAGGCGGTCTCCAGTCCGTCGTACCAGCAATCATTGCCGTCAGCACAGAAGCTTTCGCCCCAGTCCATGTTCATGCCGAAGATCGGGCGGATGGAGGGCTTGGCGGACACATTCAGGGTTTCGTAGCTGGTTTCCCCGCCCAGGGTGGAGGTGGCCACCAGCTCGGCTTCCGAGTGCAGGGTGATGCGGGCGGACAGCCCCATGTCCAGACCGCGCCAGATTTGCGTGCCACCGCCCAGGTTGAGAAACAGGGGCTGGCGACCGAATTCGAAGTACTGTCCTTCAACAGAAGTCTGGGAATTGAAGGCCATCATTTCCTCACCATACTTCTCCACTCCCAGCATGAACCCCAGGTACATGGGGTGGTTGTAGCGGGTCAGCGAGGAGAGGTCGGTCTTCATGCCCAGCAGGGTGTGCTGGGAAGGCGAGTCCTGCAGGGTATCGCTGCTGCGGGGTAACGGCGCGGGACCACCCAGGCTGCTTCCGCGCAGCTCATGGTCTGCGTGCAACAATCCGGAGGTCAGCTCGCCCCGGTCGTCACGGGCCAGGTAGGCCGGGTTGTAGTAGGTGGCGGAGACCTGGCTGTTGAACAGGGACAGGGCCTGGGCAGAGGCCACATCCGAGGGCAACACCCCATAGGTGGTACCGATGTTGCCCATGCTGGCCATGGCCGGCGAGATACACACAACCCCAGCGCCCGCCACAACCGCAGGCAGCAGTTTTCGCATTGTCATGAAGCTCTCCAAAAAGACGCGCCCGAAACGGGACAGTTGTTATTGTTCAGATTGCATACACAGTTATGCGCGCAATAAGTTGGCATAAACGTACCAACTTTCATTCACGAATACATCACAGGGAATGTCTAAATCGTCACCAAAATTACATATATACACAAAAAGAAACGCTACGATATCGAAACACGTAGGTGGATGTTCGTAGCTTTTTCGAGGAAGTTAGGCCGTTTGCGGGACGCAACAGCCGACAGGTGGATCAGCCCTGGGGGGAATTCAGTCGCTCGGCACGGCGACGGGTCAGCACCATCACCGGGATCAGTCCCAGCAGTACCAGGGTTAGCGCTGGAGCTGCGGCCCGTTGCCACTCCCCTTCGGCGGTCAACTCGTAAATGCGGACTGCCAGGGTGTCCCAACCGAAGGGGCGCAGCAGCAGGGTAGCAGGCATTTCCTTCATCACATCAATGCCCACCAGTAACAGTGCCGTGAGCAGACCCGGCAGCATCATCGGCACATAAACCCGGCGTCCCACTTCCGCAGAGGATGCCCCCAGGGTACGGGCTGCCTCTACCAGGCTGGGACGCACTTGCTGCAAGGCATTTTCTACCGGCCCGAAACCCACCGCCATAAACCGGACCACATAGGCCAGCAACAACGCCGCCAGGGTACTGACCAGCACGATGCCCACACCAAGATCCGCCAACCAGCCTTCCACAGCGCTAAAACTGATCATGATGCCCACCGCCAACACCGATCCTGGCAGCGCGTACCCCAGGGTCGCCAACCGCACCGCCACAGACACCGAAGGCGAGGACTGATGCCGCTTCACCCAGGCCAGCCAGCCGGCCAGTGTCAGCACCAACATGGCGGCCATGGTGCCGAGCAGGAAGGTACGCCAAATCAGGTTGAGGAAACGGGCATCCACCTGCATCAAGCCATTGTCGATCACCCAGTACAGCAGACGACTGACCGGCAACAGGAAGGCCAGGAACAGTACCGCAAAGGCGAACAGGGTGACGCCCCAAGCCAGCCGCGGGCGGCTGCGCAAGGTCTGGCGGCCGCCGATCTCACTGTAGCGGGCGCGGCTGCGGCCACGCCGCTCCAGCCACAAAGCCACCACCACGAACAGCAATAACAGTGAGGCAAGCTGGGCGGCGGCCTGCAAGTTAAACAGGCCGTACCAGCTCTTGTAGATGGCCGTGGTGAAGGTATCGAAGTTGAAGATACTCACCGCGCCGAAGTCCGCCAGGGTTTCCATCAACGCCAGGGCCAGCCCGGCAGCAATACCGGGCC
>NZ_JABURH010000122.1 GCF_014762765.1 Alcanivorax sp. | reverse complement strand
GGCACCCGCATCACCATCCCCAAGAACAGCTTCGTCAATCTGCGCCAGGCCCTGGGTGGCACCTACACGGTGACCATCAATGGCAATATGGCGCGTATCGACGGTACCGACGCAGACGCAATCGGCCAGGAACCGCTGAAGCTGGACTTTGCCCCCGCCAACGAGGATGGCAGTGTGCGCCAGGACGACCTGGACAACACCCTGCAGACCATCTTCGACCCGGAAATCCCGGTCAGCATCAAGGAGCTGGGGCTGGTGTACGGCTGCGATGTGATCCAGCGTGACGGCGAGAATGTGGTGCAGGTACGCATGACCCTCACCGCCCCCAACTGCGGCATGGGCCCGGTACTGGTAGGCGATGTGGAGGACCGGCTCGGCAAGGTTCCCAACGTGAACAAGGTGGAAGTGGCCCTGGTTTTCGATCCACCCTGGAGCCGCGATATGATGAGTGAAGAGGCTCAGCTCGAGCTGGGAATGTTTTAGAAGCTGCAAGCTACAAGCTTCAAGCTACAAGGGGAAAACCCGGGTTTAGCTTGCGGCTTGAGGCTTGCGGCTTACAGCCATCTCTGGAGTGCAAGCGACGTGTTCGATATCCGCAGCATCACCCTTGGCGAGAAAATTACAGCCGAGGACATCAGTGAAGATCTGGAATTCCTGGATGACTGGGAAGAGCGCTATCGCTATATCATCGACCTGGGCAAGCAGTTGCCCGAGCTGCCTGATGAGCTGAAGACCGAAGACCGTTTTGTGCGCGGCTGTCAGAGCCAGGTGTGGCTGGAAACAGACTACGACAGCGACGCGGACACTCTCTACCTGGCAGTGGATTCAGATGCCCTGATCGTCAAGGGTCTGGCCGCTATAGTGATGGCCGCCCTGAACCGTCAGTCCCCTCAGGCCATCCACGATTACGACATGGATGCCTTCTTCGACCGCATCGACCTGCTCAACCACCTCAGCCCAACCCGCGGCAACGGCCTGCGCGCCATGGTCGGCAAGATCAAACAGCAGGCCCAGGCACTAACCGCCTAGCCTCCGCTCCGCAAAAAGCATTTCACCACAGAGCTCACAGAGAAAGGGTGTTTATCCTCAGTGAACTCTGTGCCCTCTGTGATAAATTGCTTTTGACCTGGTTCTGGAACTCGTCGTCCGAGAAGACGGCACAACACCACGTACGCCTTACACCGCCTCCCTGGCTTCCGTCTTGTTCGGCTGGATATGGAACACAAACCGCTGCTCCCCGCCCTCACCCGCTTCTGAACCGAGCAGGCTGGCGGTTTCATTGAAATAGGCAGCTACGCCTTTCACCGAGCCATGAATCATGGCGGCCATATTGCGGTGGGAGTAATAGTGGATTTCCAGGGTATCATCGCCGCGCTTGTGGACCAGAATATTCGGCGCCATAGCCGTCGGGTCCTTGAGTCGCAGTATGCGTTCATGGATCTGCTGCATGTTCAGCAGGAACGTCATGGCGTCCCAGCCCGAGGGAATCATGGCCTGGTACATATCGATCAGCGGGCCGATAACCCACTCACCGAAATCTGCCAGCAGATCATCCCGGCGCAGGCCGGTGGCCGATTCCGCCGCCCGCAGCAGTGCTTCCATTTCCTCATCCGGATACAGCGCCACCGGCAGGTAGGTCTTGCCCTGCAAACCGGCCGTGGAGACTACCTCCCCCCAGGCGTCAGTGCCGATAAATTCATCCAGGTACCGCTTGAAATTGGTCACGATCACGCCATGCATGTCACTGCTCCTGCGCCGGCTCTCCCACTATCACAGCAAGAGCTGTGCCGCATGCACGACCGTCCAACCAGACCACGCCACCACTGGCCCGGCGAATGTCTACCCGCTCACAGCCAGGTGACATAACCGGTCACATTTTTCTGTTTTTGCGCGTTTTATCCCCCTGAAGGTAAAGCTATAAGGGGGGAGGCGGGCACCGTTGGAGCTTTGCTCGCAAAGCCAAGGGTGGACTTCCATGGCGATTAAAAGCTTCGCCTTGCAAGCAAGGCTCCAACGGATAATGAGGCAACAGTGCCTCTTGCTTCAGTGCCGCTCAGACCACGTCCCGCGTCACCTGCTCGCCGGCGGAGATGCGCATGATGAAGGTCCTGTGGGTGCCCACCACCCGCTTCTCCTCCATCAGCGCCGCCTTCTGGCCATAATAGTCGGCAACACCATAGACACAACCCAGCGCCAGATAACTCATATCCCGGTGCGACTGATACTCCACCTCCAGCAGTCCCGGCGAGATTTCCGACACATTGATATGCGGCGGCCTGGCGCTGGCATCTTTCATGCGCACCACCCGCTCGTGAATCCGGTCGTCGATATTTTTCAGGAAGGTCACCGCATCCCAGTCCTCGGGGATAAAGGAGCGATACATTTTCATAAGAGGGGGAATCACCCAGGCACCGAAATCCTTGAGAATCTCGTCGCGGCCCTGACCGGTGATCTCCACTGCTGCCGCCAGAAGATCATCCAGATCACTGTCCGGGTACATGCTGATAGGAATAAAGGCCTTGCCGGTCAGCCCGGCCTTGTCGCGCAGAGTATCCCAGGCGTCCTCGCCCAGTTTTTCTTCAACGTATTTTTTCAGGTTGGAAATAATAACGCCGTGCATGGAGCCCCCTCCCATTCAGGTGTGTATCCACCATAGCAGGGAGCTCTCAACCCGCTGAAAACCGCTCAGGCCATGAAATGCGCCGCCGGTTCAGTCAACTGGCAACTTTTCTCAGTCGCTGGATGACCTCGATCACATTTTCGATCACCCGGTCGATATCCGCTTCTGAGGTAAAGCGACCCACCGAGAAACGAATGGAACCATGGGCCAGCTCGTCCGGCACACCCATGGCCTTGAGCACATAGGAAGGCTCCAGAGACGCAGAGGTACAGGCGGAACCGGAAGACACTGCCGCCTGATTCAGGGCAGTGAGCAACATCTCGCCGTCCACCCCGGCGAAAGCCACGTTCAGATGCCCGGGCAGGCGCGGCGCGCCGTCACCATTGATGCTCACCCCTTCCAGCTGACTGATGCCCTGCCAAAGGCGGTCACGCAGCCCGGCAATACGCGGCCCCTCTTCATCACGCACCCGGGCCGCCAGAGCAAAGGCTTCGCCCATACCAACGATCTGGTGGGTGGGCAGGGTCCCGGAGCGCATGCCGCGCTCGTGGCCGCCACCATGAATCTGGGCCGCCACCTTCACATCCGGTGAACGGCGCACGTACAGGGCACCGATCCCCTTGGGTCCGTAAATCTTGTGGGCACACACCGACACCATATCCACCGACACGGCCTGCACATTCAAATCCAGCTTGCCCACACTCTGGGCCGCATCGGTATGGAACAACACACCGTTCTCGAGGCACAGGGCGCCGATGGCGGCGATATCGTTGATTACCCCGGTCTCGTTATTGGCGTGCATCACACTCACCAGCACGGTGTCCTCACGGAGCGCCTCGGCCACGCTCTGCGGGTCGATACGGCCATCGGCCGCGGGGGTCAGGTAGGTCACCGGGTGGCCCTGCTTTTCCAGCCAGCCACAGGCATCCAGCACCGCCTTGTGTTCGGTGGCACTGGTAATCACATGGCCACCCCCACGGGCTTCGATCACGCCCTTGATGGCCAGATTGTTGGCCTCGGTGGCACCGCTGGTCCAGACGATCTCCCGTGGGTCCGCCTGCAGCAGATCCGCCACCTGGCGGCGGGCGGATTCCACCGCTTCCTCTGCCAGCCAGCCATACAGGTGGCTGCGGGAGGCAGGATTGGCGAAGGTCCCTTCGGGACCGAGATGACGGACCATCACATCAACCACCGCCGGGTCTACCGGGGTGGTTGCCGCGTAGTCAAGGTAAACGGCTTGGCTCATGGCTACAGGCTTGTGGCGATTGGCGTTGGCAAAGAAACAGAGAGGTAATTATACCTGAATCCACACCGTCATCGTGGCTGCCGGACAAAGGGGACGCTGTACCGACAAAGACTCTCGATGGGGATGCAGAGACAGGTTATACGCTACTGACAGACAGACGCTGATGTTGACGGTCCTGGCGCTGGGCCACCTGCTTCACTTCCTGGCGGGCCACCAACTCACCCAGGGAAATGCCGCTGAGGAACGTCTGGATCTGATCCGACAAATCACACCACAGGTGGTGGGTCAGACAGGTATCGCCCTCCTGACAATCCCCATGGCCGCCACAGCGGGTGGCATCCACGGACTCGTCCACCGCCGCGATCACCGCTGCCACATCAATATCCTCGCTGGGCCGGCTGAGCTGATAGCCCCCGCCAGGCCCGCGCACGCTGTTCACCAGGCCATTACGGCGCAACTTGGCGAACAACTGCTCCAGATAGGAAATGGATATACCCTGACGATCGGAAATATCCGCCAGCGACACCGGCCCCGTGGCCGCATGCAATGCCAGATCCAGCATCGCCGTCACCGCGTAGCGACCTTTTGTAGTCAACCGCATATCCACACCCTTATTGCGTGTATTTGACGTGAAGCGTAGTAATCCTGAGCAATTTGGTCAAGTATTAACAGCACACAATTAAGAATCATTTTCATTTGATGTGCAACTATGGCAGATATCTCTCTTCTCCGCCAACAACTGATCAAACATTACCCACCCACGCACCCAGTGCTTGACACCCACCCCTCCCTCGCGGAAAATTCGCGACCTCAAATGGCAAGGTAGCTCAGCTGGTTAGAGCACAGCACTCATAATGCTGGGGTCGGCGGTTCAAGTCCGCCCCTTGCTACCAGATAAAGAAAAGGGGCCTGACGGAAACGTCAGGCCCCTTTTTGGTTTGTGCTCTTCAATGGTTACCCAATTCTTGCCCACGCCAGCGCGCAGAGCAAAACCTTCAACGCCTTTCCGACACGATAACGCTCGGCGTTTTT
>NZ_JABURH010000048.1 GCF_014762765.1 Alcanivorax sp. | reverse complement strand
AACCCCCGACCGGCTGATTACAAATCAGCTGCTCTACCAACTGAGCTACGCCAGCTCACAAGGGTTGCGAATTCTATAGAAAGGAATCAGGCGGCGCAATCCACTTGGAGATCAAACGCCTAATAATTACCCAGCAATTTACGAGCAGGCCACCCAGTCAAGCTTAAGAGACTGATTTGCCTGAAGAAAGATATCCAGTTCCGGCTTTTCTTCTGGCGCCTGATCCGCCAGATAAACCCAGTATTCAGTAACAGCCCGGGATGTTTCACGCACAAAGGCCGGATAACCGGCGTTGCGCATCTTTACGCGCAACCCTTCCGCCGACTCTGCACTGGAAAAATAGCCCAGAGAAATAGCATTGGCATCTTCCCCTTCCTTCACCACAAAGCTGTCCACACCATGATCCTGCAGCTCATGCAGCACCCTCAGCGCTCGCTCCCTGTCAGCATAAGGCGGCAGATATACCCAGTTAAGACGATCTTTCTCGATACTCAGCGCACGCACGCGGCCCGGCAAGCCTGCCGCTCTAAGCTGCACCGCACCAGCATTGGCCGCATCATGGGACTCCCAGGGCCCCACTACCGCGCAAAGGGAACCGGCTTCAGGCCTTCGCACGTCCACCCTGGTCGGCTGCGACCGCTCGGAAAGCAGCACTAACGGCTCCCCACCCGCAGCCTGGATCGGCACTCGCAACGACACCGCCGCATCACGGGGAGCCAGGCTTTTGGTGAGCTGCACCCCCAGATAAACCAGATTCACGACCAGCAAGCTGTAAAATATCCACCGCACCGGTGTTCCCCCACCATTATTGTTGTCGGGCTGCCACGCGCTCAAGGCCATCGAGGACCAGGTCGGGCATATGCAGAAACTCGAACTGGAAAGCACCTGTCAATTTCGGGGCATCACCGCCAGTCACCAGCACTTTACAAGTATCTTCAAGCACTTGGCGCAGTTCAACCACCACCTCCGTGACGAAGGCCACAGACATGCGCAACAAACCATTGTGCACACACTCACCGGTGGAACGGCCCAGAGCCGGCCGAGCCGTGGCCGGCTCGATATGCACATCCGAGGTATCTCGCAACAGGGCCGTTCGCAACATTCCCAGACCCGGCACGATATAACCACCGAGAAACTCACCCTCACCATCCACCGCATCAATGGTCAGGGCACTACCACAGTCAATAATGATACTGGCACCAAAACGCTGATGACCCTCGATCATTGCCACCCAGCGATCCACCCCCAACTTTCGAGGCTCCGGGTAACAGCTACGAACGCCGAAGTCCTGCGCGCAGGAGTAGTAGAAACATGGTGTCACACCGGTCCGGTCAGTCAGCAGGCCAGCAATTTCAGCGTCTGCAGAAGGCCCAGCCACAGAAGCAATCCAGATTGACTCGATCGGTTGGCCATCTTTCAGCAAGGTGCCGATAACAGCAGGCCAGTCTCTGCCATGCCGACAACCTCCCTGCTCAACCCTCTCACCATGGCGAAAGCGCCATTTCAGTGCGGTGTTACCCACATCCACAAACAGTTTCATCGGACTCTCAGACTCACTTCACCGCCATAGACTTCACGCACCCCGTCCGGCGTTTCCACGCGCAACGCCCCATCCACCAGAACTCCAGTTGCCCTGCCCTGGAGGACCTGCTCAGCGGATTGCACCTGCACCAACTTTCCTTTCACCGCATCATAGCGATCAAAATCATTCTGGAAAGCGGCAAAACCGTGCTGCGAGAAATGCGGCAGCATTTCCAACAAATGGGACAACACGCAACCCGCCAACCTTGTCCGAAGCGGCATTTCGGCAAGCTCGCTGGCCAGATCAGTCCAGGCCTGATCAATATCCCGGGCCTGGTGTCCCGTCATGCGACCATTGACACCCACACCGATGACCACATCCACCTGGCCATCCATTTCACCGGCCAACTCTATCAGTACCCCCCCCACCTTCGCGCCATTGATCTGCAGATCATTGGGCCACTTCAAAGCTACCGGTAAGGGCGGATCCAGTTCTTGCAACGCCTGAGCCACAGCCACACCCACCGCCAGGCTCAGCCCGCCTAAAGCGGCAAAACCACCACTAACAGGAAAACGAATGGAAAAATACAGGTTGGCAGCAAAGGGCGATTGCCACTGTCTGCCTCGCCGGCCACGCCCGGCTGTCTGGCATTCGGTGACAAATACCTGAGGACGGCGCACCGGGCCTTTTATCGCCAGAGCATCCGCATTCGTGGATTCGGTAACCCACTGATAATGCAACTGCGCCCTGTCACCCAGTATTGCCTGTAGAGACTGTGAATCAATCAAATCGACGGGCTGGGCCAACCGATAACCCTTACCCTTGACGGACTCCAGCGCCAAACCGAATTCTTCAAGGCGCTGAACACGCTTCCAGATAGCGGCCCGGGAAATCCCCAGAGCCTCCCCCAGCTCCGAACCGGAACGGAACTGGCCATCAGCAAGAAGGCGGATCAATTGTTGATCCGCCTCTTTGAGGGTACTCAAGCTTCCCAAACCACCCCTTTGGTTTTCGCCCACTTGGGGATGTCATCCGCATAACGTTTTTCAATTTCGTTACGCTTCAACTTCAAGGTAGGAGTAATCAGGTTGTTCTCGACAGTCCAGGCGTCCTTGCAGACCACCAGAGTCGTCATACGCTCATGGGGATCGAGCTCGTTGTTAACACGAGCCAGCAGCGCCTCGAGTTCTTTGGTGAAATGCTCTTTCTCGCTGCCCTTGGACAGCTTCTCCTGCTCTTCCGGGGTAATGTTCAACAAGGCAATTGGCTGCCCCATTCCTTGCCCGATAACACAGGACAACTCCAGACCCGGCTGGGTAGAGAGGCGGTTTTCAATCGGCGCTGGCGCCACATATTTACCTTTTTCGGTCTTGAAGATTTCCTTCACGCGACCGGTAATACGTAAACGACCCTTTTCGTCGATTTCACCCACATCACCAGTATGCAACCAGCCATCTTCGGTCAAGTCTTCAGCGGTTTTGTCTGGCTGCTTATAGTAGCCTTTCATGTTACCCAGGCTTCGCACCAGGATCTCTCCGCCTTCGCCAATCCGACACTCCACGCCATCATTGGGGGTGCCCACCCAACCAATCTTCTGGTCGCCTTCCTCGGTGGTATGCGACCAAGCCAGATTCTCGGTCATGCCATACACTTCCAGAATTTCCAGATCCAGCTTCTTGAACCAGGTAATGATGTCCGGGGACAGCGCGGCAGCGCCGGACAGAGCAATACGGCACTGATCCAGCCCCATGGCACCCAGCACTTTCTTTTTGATTACTTTATTCAGGAAAGGAATCTTCAGCAGCTTGTTTAGCTTCTTGGGAGGCACAGCCTCGGAAGCCTTTTGGTAGAACTTGGACCAGATACGCGGCACTGCGAAGAACACCGTGGGTTGGGCACGCTTGATATCTTCACCGAAGGTTTCCAGGGACTCTGCAAAGAATATCTTGCCACCCACATATAGCTGGGCAATTTCCACTGCAACGCGCTCGGCTACGTGAGAAAGCGGCAAATAGGAAATCATGCGTTCTTCCGGCGTCAGATTGTAAACCTTGATCATCTTCTCCCCGACGGTGGAGAAAGACTGGAAGTCATGCATAACCCCCTTGGGCATGCCCGTAGTGCCTGAGGTGTAAATAATGGTCGCGATATCTTGCATGGCGGGCTCAGCCACTTGCTCGATCGGCGCCGTATCGCGAATAATGTCGCCCCAGTTGGGGAAATCGTTCAGCGCATCGCGGGGGGCCAGAGTAAATGCCACTCGCTTGACACCTTCAGGCACACCTTCTTTCATGATGTCCCAGTCATCCAGCTTGCCGACGAAAAGGAACTTTGACTCACTGTGCTCCATGATCTGGCGGACCGTTTCTGCTACCAGAGTCGGATACAACGGCACGCTGACTGCGCCAGCCATCCAGATAGAAAGGTCGGCAATAATCCATTCCGCACAGTTTTTGGAAACCAGTGCCACGTGGTCACCTTTCTGAACCCCTTGCGACTGCAGGTAAGCCGCCATTTTGCGAGCTTCATCATTGATCCGGGCCCAGGTATAGTCCTGCAGCTCACCACCACCCATGGGCTGAACCATGGCCACTGACTCGCCCTGTTTCTCGCAACGCTGTTCCAGCGCTTTGAGCGGGCTCAATACTGCTGCCTTATTTTCCATTGTCATAATTCTTAACCTTTTCCCAAGTCCAAACGTATCGATACAGCCCGTTTTCGCGGGTCTGGCGCAGGCCTCTCCTGCATAAATGCAATAATCATTGCCCCGGTGCTGGATGCCGATCCATCCACCCCCAGGCTGGCGCTCTTTTACGTAGCGCACAGCTCGATTCAGTAAACCCCAACCATACCACTTTCATCGCTAGCGATGGAGCCTTTACAGCAACAGATGGCACGGTTCTCACCATGCTTAAGGATATCGGCGTTCAGCATAGAATGGCGGCCACCGGGGATAAAGCCCCTCTTGGTTTAATAATGTTTACAGCCTTTACCCTTGCCAGTCTCATACCCATAGCCGCACTCTGAACGTCACAGAGCAAGCAGGAGGAAATAGCATGTTTCTCAAAGAGTCTAACAGCGGCCATCTGGTCCAGATTATTGACCTGACAGAGCTGGTAAACCCTCTTCGCAGAGAGGTAAGCGGATGCTACCACCACGGTGAAGAAGCACAGGAAACGGAACCGTTCAGTAAGAGAGGGCTGGTGTTTCCGTCTGGAGAGGCACTGCCCAGGTGCTGGGTGGACCCGCATTATCGGGATGATGAGATTCGGAGTACCGGGATGGGAGGTTAAGGGCGGGACTCTGAGCTTGACACTGCGTCGTTGAAACCAAGCTCGCATGGCGAATGGTTGGTTTTCAGCTTCTAGCTTGGCGAGGGGCGTGATGACCTACTTAGGTAGCAAGCAAGCTTGCTATCCCTACGGGACGCCTTCGG
>NZ_JABURH010000080.1 GCF_014762765.1 Alcanivorax sp. | reverse complement strand
CGGGATAGGTGCATGCCGAACGGCCCGATCTCCCGCCACGCCACCGCGCCCCTGACGGGGCGCGCATGGCGCGGCATCCTGACCGGGCCGCCGGCATGAGTGCCGATACACATTGTGCATCAGCCCATTGATAGTGGCTTGGGCAGGCAGGGTAAGGCAAGCGACAAGTGTGGAAAAATTGTATCTGCTACCAGGGTAGCGGATCCCCTTGCCAGTTAATAAAACTCCCGCTCTGTTCCGGAGTTGCCTGATCCAGTTGCAGTGTCAATTGCTCTGCCACCCAGTCTGCAGAAAACAGCTTTTCTTCCGGAACCCGGGACTGGAAGGGCGCCGAAAGAGGGGTGTCAGTGGTGCCTGGGTGCAATGCCAACAGGGTGAGATGTGGGGCCCTGCGGCGGGCCTCCACGGCAAAGGTGCGCATCAGTTGGTTCAGCGCCGCCTTACTGCTGCGATAGCTGTACCAGCCGCCCAGATGGTTGTCGGTAATACTGCCGACTCGGGCGGAGATGACAGCGAAAGTTGCCGGCTGGCGGCGTAGCTGTGGCAGCAGACTGCGGGCCAACAGCATTGGCGCCCAGGCGTTCAGGCGGAAACTGTATTCCAGATTCTCCAGCGACAGATCTTCCAGCCGTTTTTCCGGTGACAGCTTCCGGCTGGTGTCGTGTAGCACGCCGGCACAATGGACCACTCTGGACAAATGTTCGGTGAGCGTTTTGATTTCCTCGGCGAGCCCTGCAGGGCCCTGGGGATCGGTCAAATCCGCTGCCGCCAGCGTCAGTGTGTCGTGCTGGGCGGTCAGTGCCGCCAGCGGCGAATGGTCAGGGTCGCGGCTGCTGGCGATAACCTGATCCCCCCGCGCCAGATGAAGGCGGGTGAGTGCCAGACCGATGCCTGAGCTGGCACCGGTAATCAGTACCGGATCGGGAAGCGTTGGGGGTGTCATAGGGGCAGAATCGCCGTTGATCGGACAAGTTAACGTGAAGAGCGGATCAGGTGTGACGATCGCAACAGTCAAAGTCGCACGGCTATGGTAGATTTCCAAAAACCATCGGGATTGGGGGAGCGCAATGCGCCGTGTAGTAGTGCTGCTGTTGATGCTGTTTGTCAGCCAGCTTCATGGAACCGAGCTGGACAAGGAGCTGGCGGATTTCAAGCGTGATGTGCTGGAAGTCAATAAACGTCTTCTGCTGCTGGAAGAGGAGCTGCTGTTCCCCGCCGATACCCAGGTAGGAATCTATGTGTCCCTGGATGTGGGGCATTATTTCCAGCCGGACAGCATAACGCTGGAATTGGATGGTGAGGTGCTGGCCAGCCATCTTTACACCGAGCGTGAACTGCGTGCCCTGAAAAACGGCGCCGTACAGCGGCTGGCTCTGGCCAACGTGAAAAACGGTGAGCACGAGTTGGTCGCTTTCGTGACCGGTATGGGGCCTGAGGGGCGTGAAATCCGACGGGGTGTCACCGGGCAGTTTGAAAAGCGCCATGGCCGCCACTTTGTGCAACTGCATATTGAGGACGACAAGGCCAAACAGCAGCCCCGTCTTTTGTTCCGTGACTGGCGCTGAGACGAGCATGCTGAAGTGGTTTGCCATGGTGTTGATGTTGGTCTGCTCACTGGCCTGGGGGCGGTTGGATAAACCGCATCAGGTGCAGGAGTTGGCCTATGGGGAAGTGGCCTATCTCTACCTGCAAGGGGACTATTTTGCCGCCCTGACACGGGCGCAGATGGCGCTGGAGCGTGGCGAGGTAGATGTGCACCGGGCAGATCTGGAAGTGCTGCTGGGTGCCATGTACAGCGCTTACGGCATGCCTGAAGATGCCGAGCGGGTGTTCAGTGCGTTGTTGAACCAGCAGGTCAGCGGCGAGGTGGCCCAGCGTGCCTGGATTCATCTGGCGGGCCTTTACTATCGCCAGCAGAAATACGCACGCGCTCTGGACACCCTGGAACAGCAGGTCGGCACGCCGCCCGGGGATCTGAAAGAGGTCTATCAAAGCTTGCGGGCCCGGGTGCTGATGCGCCTGGGTCGCTATGAAGAGGCGGCGGAATCCCTGGATGCCTTCGCTGCCAATCACCCGCTTAATGCCTATCTGCGCTATAACCTGGCGATCAGCTGGATCAACGGCGAGCACCCGGGTCTGGGGCAGGAATGGTTGTGGGAGCTGGCCAATCTGCCGCCTGGGGCGCCGGAGGTGAACGCGATCAAGGACAAGGCCATGCTGGCGCTGGCTATCTACATGTTGCGCAGCGATCAGGAAGACCGTGCCCTGCAGTTGCTTCGCGATGCGCGCCTGGAGGGGCCGTTCGCCGATGTGTCCCTGTTGCTTTATGCCCGTGCCCTGCTGATCGAGAATCAGCCGGCCCGTGCGCTGCCCATACTGCAGCAACTTGACCGTAAATCGATCCAGCGCTCTACCGTCCAGGAGGCGCAGTTGGCGATTCCTTATCTGTACGAGCAGATGGGTGATCAGCGCTCCGCTCGCCAGGCCTTCCACACCGCCCTGGAGCGTTTTGACAGGCTGGACCAGTACCTGCTGGCGGTGGAGGCGCACATTGCCAGTGGCGATTGGTTCGAAGAGATGGTTGGCGAGCCAAGCTGGTCTACCGCCATGGATCCAGTGCCACCGTTTCTGCCGAAACGGGTAAAGAGTTTTCCCACTTTCTATGAATGGTTTGCCACTACGGAGTTCCAGCATGGCTGGAACAACTATCACGAGCTGATGCGTCAGCGAAATCTGCTTACCCAGTGGCAGAATACCCTGCCTGCTATGCAGACCATGCTTGCCGCCCATGAGCGCAAGCATCAGGAGGTCAGGCCTCAGGCAAAGGCCCTGCTGCGGGAATTGTCGCAGCAGGATTTCCAGGGACGCCTTACCCGGCTGCAGCGGGACTATGAGCAGGCGGTAACGGAACAGGATCCGCTACCTTTTGCTACGGACAAGGAGCTGCGCCTCTGGGAGGCCCAGCAGGAAGCGGAGCGCACAACCCGGGGCTGGGGGGAGCGCAAGCGTCCGGACATGACCGCCAAGCTGGATTTCTACAAGGGGGTTCTGTTGTGGGAAATGCAGGAGGATATCGTGCCGCGCCAGTGGCAGCGCGAGCAGGAACTCAAACAAATCAGCGCCATGCTGAATCAGACCCGGGAGTTGCGCAGCCGGGTCATGGTGGCCAGTAGTCGGGTGCAGCGGCTGGATTACTTTCGCCAGGAACTGCCGGCCCTGAAGCAGGAGTTGGCCAGTCTGCAACAACGCGGCGAGCGGCTCATGCGTCGCCAGCAGTACTCGCTGCAAGCCTCTGCGTTTGAACAGGTCACGGTGACGCGCAAGAGGCTGCAACGTTTCAGTGCGGCGGCCCATGAGGGCCTGGCTGACCTGTATAATAAGGCGTTGCGCAATCGCCGGAAGTCGGCGGCTGCCAGTGGTGTCGAGGCGCAGGTAGAGTAAGAGGGCGCGACCTTCTTCGCCTTACAAGCAAGGCGCCAACGACAATGCGTTATGTCGGGGCAGCGGCTTTATGGCTGCCTTGCTGACGGAAGAACAGATTGATAGCAGGGAATGGCCATGGATGGTTACGGGTTACTGTTACTGATTCCGGTGATGATGGTGCTGGCGGCGCTGCCCAGTACCAGCGTGGCGCTGGTGGTGGTGCGTTCTGCCCGGCTTGGTGTGGCTCACGGCTTGTGGGTGGCCGCCGGTATTGTCATGGCGGATTTGCTGTTCGCCGCTCTTGCCCTGTGGGGGATGGCCGAGCTGGCCCAGCAACTGGGAAGTTTGTTTGCGCTGGTCCGTATCGCCGCCGGCCTCTGGCTGGTTTGGTTCGGCATCACGCTTATCCGCAATCGTGATACGGCATTAAAGACGGGGGCGATCAGCGGTAGCAGCAAGACAGTCAGTTTTCTGGCCGGGCTGGCGGTGACCCTGGGCGATATCAAGGCCATCGTTTTCTACGCCAGCCTGTTTCCCTTGTTTGTGAATATGCACGCGCCGGATGTGGCGCATCTGGTGGTGGTGCTGCTGATTACGGTTTTCAGTGTGGGCGGCGTCAAGGCGGTATATGCGTGTCTGGCCCAACGGATTAGCCGCCGCAGTAATCCCCGTTTACGGCAGCCCCTGAGCATCGCCGCCGGCGGGGCCATGATCGGCGCTGGCACCTGGCTTGTCACCCGCCCGTAGACACGTAGCGTGGATTAGCCGTAGGCGTAATCCACCGTTACTCCGGTGTCGTTAAATCGTTGGAATAAAACACGTTGCCACCGCGATCGATGATGATGGCCGAGGTCTCCGGCAGCCGGTTGATCAGGGACAGGCCTTTTTCTACTCCCAGCACAAAGACACTGGTGGAGAGCGCATCCGCATCCAGGCTGTTGTCTGCAAGCACGGTGACGCTGGCCAGGCCATCGATGCTCTTGCCGGTTTGCGGGGAGAGAATGTGGTGGATGCGGCGGCCATCGCGGATGAAGTAGCGCTGGTAATCACCGGAGGTGGACATGGCCAGGTCGGTGATGGGCAGGCGCATGGCTACCTTCTCCCGGTTTCGAGGATGCTGAATGCCCACTTCCCAGGGGCGGCCCCGGTGATCGCCGAGCACATAGCTGTCACCGCCCAGGGACAGCCAGGCATGTTCAACACCTGCCTCTTTCAATAGCGCAATGCCCCTGTCGATGGCATGGCCCTTGGCGATACCGCCCAGGTCGATGCGGGTGCCGGGTGTGCGAAAGCGCACCTGGTAATCCGGCAGCAGCTCAATGCGGTCGGCGCCGATGTGGCGGGCTGCATCGGCCAGTTGGGCGTCGTCCGGGGCCTTGCCTTCCCGATAATCGTAGAGATGGCCAGCACTGGCAAAGGTGATGTCGAAGGCGCCGTCGGTGAGTTGATAGTAGTGCAGGGATTGCTCCAGCAACCGGTAGAACTCGGGGCTGATGGCTTGCGGTTTTTCATGGCCATGCAGGTTGAGCTGGGCAA